>DASSXQ010000126.1:0-8924 GCA_035703725.1 Rudaea sp. | reverse complement strand
AATTCGTGGTCAGCGCTGGCGGGATGGAATCGTTCGAGCGCCGCCTGCCCGATGGTCGGCGCGAACAAGTCCAGCGTGAACGCCACGCCGACGTTGCCGCCTTGCGCGCATGGCTTATACGTCTTGCGGCACACGGTGCACAAGCGCTGGAACCCGCGCGCGAGGCGTCGGTATTGACCGCTGTCGCTGACCGCGCCGACGCGCTGGAATCGACCGCGCGCAAACGTGAGGTTGAAGCAACCGTGGCAATGTACACCCGACGCGCAGTGGTTGGCGCGATGGCCGCGGTAATGCCCGGCAGCGATCTGGTCATTCAAGGCGTCCTCGCCACTGCGCTTGTCCGCGAACTTGGCAAACTCTACGACGTCCCCTTGCGCGACCTGGACATCGACGCATTTCTCGGCCAGGTCAAACTCACCGTGCGCACCAGCGCGTCATTGGTACTTGCCATTGCCGGCAACGCGATGAAAGCTTTCCCCGGACTGGGCACACTCGGCGGCGGCGTCCTGCACGCCATCGCCTACGGCTTGATCTTCGACAGTCTCGGCCACGCCGTCGCCCACAGCTTGCGCGACCAGCGCAGACTCGACAGCGCGCAAACCAGTGCGACGCTTGCGCAATTGCTCGCCGATACCAGCGCCGAGCGTCTGCGTCGCATCGCGGCAATGGCGTTGGGAGACAAGGGCGAATAGGTCAGGCGTCTGGACGGCAGAACCTTTCCGGGTTGACGTTTTTCGCGTCGTCGCGTCAGAGAAAACCGCGATGGCGGCGTGTGGCGCCCCGGGATGGCGAGTCGCGATGGCAATTGACGAATTTCCTGCCGCGCGGACAAATCACGCGCGGCGCATATACTTCCGCCGATTCTGGCAAACTGTGGTTTGGAAATGAACATCCAGCCACCCATCTTTTGCCACCTCATCGCGCGCCCTGCGGCAGTGGTATTGCTGCTCGTCGCCGGCTCCGCATGGGCCAGCGACTATCGTTTCGACACCGTGCATTCGCAGGTTTTGTTCTGCGTCAGTCATCTCGGCTTTTCGAACCCGTGCGGACGCATGCGGGTGAAAAGCGGATCTTTCCAGTTTGACAAGAATCACTGGGAGCTGGCAAAAGTCGATGTCGTCGTCGATACGGCTTCGTTGGCCATGGGCGATGCGAAATGGGATGCGATGCTGCGCTCGTGGCAGTTTCTGGAGACCGACAAGTATCCCGTGGCGCACTACGTTTCGACTGACGTCACGAAAACCGGCGACCACGGCGCGATCGTGCACGGCAAGTTGAGTTTGCGTGGCAAAACGCGGCCAGTCGATTTGCACGTCACCTTCAACCGTGCCGGCATTGATCCCTACTCCTTTCGCTACACGGCTGGATTCTCGGCAACGACGACACTCAAGCGTTCGGATTTCGGCATCAGCAAGTATCTTCCCGACATCGGCGACGAAGTAACTTTGCGCATCGAGGTCGAGGGCTTGCGCGGGGCGGTGTCTGTGCCATTATCACATTGACAACAAGAATGAAGCGGTCGAATCCGGCCTCACTGTCAACGGTCTCGACGATGATGTTGAAAAGCGATGCACAACGCTGGGGGTCGGTGGCGAAGTTTTTCCACTGGACCATGGTTACGCTGATTCTGGCGCAAGGCATGATCGGCTTGATCATGGTCGAGTTGCCGAAACGTCCGAACGTGATCCCGATTTTCAGTTTTCACAAGTCGTTGGGGCTGACCATACTGGCGCTGGCCGTATTGCGCCTGCTCTGGCGGGCGTTCGACCAGCGACCCGACCATCCCGCGTCGATGCCCCATTGGCAAGTGCTTGGCGCGCGTCTGGGACACGCACTGCTGTATCTGTTGATTTTTGCGCTGCCGTTGTCGGGCTGGTGGTTCGATTCGGCCAGCGCACTGCGCCCGCTGTACTGGTTCGGCTTGTTTGAAGTGCCGCATTGGGGCGGTCCGAACCCACAATGGAAACCGGTGGCCCTGGCAACCCACGAATGGCTGTTCTGGATATTGGTCGTCGTGGCGGCGGGTCATGCGCTCATGGCCGTGATCCATCACTATCATGATCGCGACAATTTGTTGCGGCGCATGCTGCCGGAACGCCGGCGAAGTTCCTGACGGAGTACAACCGATGCGATTATTGCCGCTTTTTTTACTCGTACTGCCGATTTGCGCGCTTGCCCGTGATTGGCAGGTTGACATGGCAAACAGCTCGCTGAGCTTCAGTGATACCTATCAAAATGGCCCGTTTACGGGAAAATTCGAGCGTTTTGATGCCACGATTGCTTTCGACCCAGACGATTTGTCCAAGAACAAGTTCGATGTGACCGTCGATATGGCCAGCGTCAACACTCAAAGCAGCGAGCGCGACGATACCTTGCGCACCGCCGAATTCTTCGATACAGCAAAATTTTCTCGCGCCCACTTCATCACTCAATCCTTTGGTGCGGGGCACGATGGCGGACTGGTGGCGCACGGCACGCTAACGATTCGCGACCAGACCAAACCAGTGACGTTGAAAGTGGCGTTTGGCGGAGACGGAAAGTCGGCGACGCTGGATGTGAACACCACGTTGAACCGTCTCGATTTCGGTCTTGGCAGCAGCAGCGATTGGGCTGATATCGGTCGCGATGTGGCCGTGCACGGACATCTGGTGTTGACTGCGAAGTAGCCGCCGGGTCGTTGCCGAGGCACTACAGGCAGAAATTCAAATGGCGTGGCGCAATTCAATTGCCTCTACCGCGACATCGTCGCGGGCGAGAACCGGGGTGCGGGGACGGTGCTGGAGTACGCCGGCAATTCGGCAAACTCGAAATTCTCCCCCGCATCCAACCCTTTCCTCCATCGCGGACGATGGGGGAGAGCGATTTGTGCTGTTCACGATGGCGCAAGCACAATAACGAACGTCATGACTCAGACATCAACTTTTTGGCAAAGGCTACGCACACGCCTGGGTGGCTCCACCATGCCGCCGGCGAGATCGCAACGTTCCGACGAGCATGTCGCGCAGACCAGCGACGCGCTGCGCGCGCTGCTTGCGGACAAGACCATTCCCGATGCGGTACGCCACGAGCTGAGCGAGGATTTTTCCCAGATCGAATCGCTGCTCGACAAGCTCGCCGCGGGCGAATTGCACATCGCCGTGTTCGGGCGCGTCAGCGTGGGCAAGTCGGCGCTCGGCAATGCGCTGCTCGGCCGTGAGGTGTTCACCACCGGGGTTCTGCACGGCACCACACAATCGCGTGAAACCCAACGCTGGCAGGAAGTTGCCGGTCAGGGCCTGCATTTGATCGACACACCCGGAATCAACGAACTTTCCGGCGAACAACGCGAACGCCTCGCCTTTGATGTTGCCGCGATCAGCGACCTGGTCATCTTCGTCGTCGATGGCGACATGACCCAGAGTGAAGTCGATGCCTTGGCCACTCTGGCGCACACCCGGCGACCGTTGCTGCTGGTGCTGAACAAGGCCGACCGCTATAGCCAGGACGAACGCGAACGTCTGCTGGCGCGCCTGCGCGAACATGCCAACGGATTGGTGCGCGCCGAAAACGTGATTGCGTGTGCGGCGTTGCCCGCCGACACCATCATCGTTCATGTCAACGCCGATGGCAGCGAAACGCAGACGCGCGCGCCGCAGCAAGCTGATGTGGCTGCGCTGTCTGCACGCCTGCGCGAAATCGCCGAGCATGAAGGCAAGACCCTGGCCGCACTCAATGCCGGATTGTTTGCCGGCGATTTGAGCGACCGCGTCGCCGTGCGCGTTGCCGCCGCGCGCCGCGAACTGGCCGATCGCGTGATTCGCAATTATTGTCTGGCCAAGGGTGTCGCCGTTGCCTTGAATCCGATTCCGGTCGCCGACCTGCTTGCCGCCGCGTCGCTCGATGTCGCTTTGGTGGTGCACCTGGGAAAAGTATACGGGCTCCCGTTGACCCGCGCCGAAGCGGGCACGCTGATCGCCACGATCGGCGGCGCGCTCGGCGCGCTGATGGGCGCGATATGGGGCGTGCATCTGGTTTCCAGCGCGCTCAAGGGTGTCAGCGTGGGGCTTTCCACGGTGGTGACCGCCGGCGCACAAGGCGCGCTGGCGTGGTACGCCACCGAAATCGTCGGACGCGCCGCCGAGCACTATTTACTGCACGGCAAATCCTGGGGCGAGAAAGGCGCAAAGCGCGCCGTGGCCGATATCGTCGCCGCCTTGGATCGCGATTCGATCCTGCGTGAAGCGCGCGGCGCGATTCTGGCGCGCCTGCGCGACTGATGCCCTCGATTGGCGACAGCGTCGTGGCACCCCGCGGCGGTCCAACAACGCGGCGGACTACGGAAACCCATCAACGCCATCGCGGAAGATTTCATCAAAGGTTGTTTGCAACGGACACGACGCCTCGAGTTGGGCCCGCACGATGGCGCTGACATCTTCAAGCGCAGCGTGCGTGTGTTGGCCAATCGTGGGGGTTGTGGGGTTGGGTTGATAGACCATCAATACGCCGAAATAGCCGTAGGCAAAATCCACCCACGGCGTGAAACCGAACTTGCCGATGCTGGATATCGTTGGCGCATCGGCGGACACCGAAAGAACCGGTTCAATCCAGGCGCCGATGCCGTATGCCGTGCTGCCCTGGGCTGTTGGCGGCGCGTAGGCGAGTGCGGCACCGTTGGTCTGGTCGTGGTCCAGCGTAGCAATCGCATGGGTGCTGAGTATCCGGCGGCCGTTGCCGACGCCGCCGCCAACAAGCATTGCCAACACCCGCCCGTAATCGGGCAGGCTGGATTGCGCGCTTCCGGAAATGCGATAGTTCTGCGTGGGCTTGAGGCCTTGCCAGTCGATGGTCGTAATACCGAGCGGCACACCCACATGCGCGATCCAGCCATCCTGCCAATCTTCACCGCTTTGTACCTGGGCGACTTCGCCGCCGACCTGCATTGAGATGCCGCCGTAGGCAAAATAACTGCCGGGTGGTGGATAGGGTTGATCGACGTGATTCGCGATATAAGTGACGTCTTCGGCCAGCGTCGTGTCTGCCGCAAGCACCAGGCTGTCTTCATCGTTGCCGTAACCCGCGGTGTGCGAGAACATCTCGCGCATCGTCATCGTGCCTTTGACGTCGGTGAATTCCGGCAAATACGTCGAAACCGGCGTATCCAGATCGATCAAACCGCGATCAACAAGTTGCATGATGCGCACGCCCGACAACAGTTTCGTTGCCGACGCCACCGGGACAACGGTCGACTTGTCGTAACTGCCGAAATAGTGCTGGAACAACACACCACGCGCGCTGCCAATCATGATGCCGGCGTCGGACAGATTGGTCGTCTGCAACAACTGCTGGGTGCGCGTTGTCACTGCGGAAAAATCGCAGTCGTCAGCATGCGCCGCGAAACTCATCGCAGCCAGCGCCATCCCCAGGATTCGTCGATGCAGCATTGGCTTGCCTCCTCGTTGGCATGCACTACAACGGCTCAGGCGCAAAGGGGTTGACATGGCGTTGGCCACCAAGGATGAAAACCGACAATTCGCGCGCTGCAGTTGACGCAACCCGACCTGCGCGGTGGGTCGTCAGAATTTCCAGCGACGCGCGGCGAACAACCCGGCTATCGAATCGCGGTATCGGCCAGAAAATTCCGCACCGCGACCGGATCGAACGGCCAGTCCAGCTCGCGTCCGGTTTCGTCGTCGTGCAATACCGGCACCCGCTCGCCGAAGCGTGTTTCCAGCTTGTCATCGTCGTCGATGAAGACGCTTTGGAATTCGGGAACACGCGCATTTGCCAGCACGTCCAGCGCGAGGTCACACAAATGGCAATCATCGCGCTGGTAAAGGATCAGGTTCATGAGTGGTGAGTGGTCCGTGGTGAGTGGAGAAAACGCAAGAATCCCGTCATTCCCGCATGCCCTCAGCGGGAATCCAGTGGCTTGGCTGCTCGCCCGCGCGCACAAGGCAATGCAGAAGAACCGGATTCCCGCCGACGCGGGAACCACGATCATTTTGACATCGCGACAGGTCGTGTCCCGAATTCCGAATCCCGACTCAGCGTAGAATAGCGCGGACTTGTCCCTGGCAACTGCGCGCACCCATGGCCGTCAGCGTTTTCGATCTGTTCAAAATCGGCATCGGCCCGTCGTCGTCGCACACGGTCGGACCGATGCGCGCGGCTGCACGTTTTGTCACGCGCTGGCTCCAAGAACGCGGAATTCTTGAAAACGTGGCGCGCATCCATGCCGAGCTGTTCGGGTCGCTGGCGCACACCGGTCGCGGTCACGGCACCGACAAGGCCGTGCTGTGCGGGCTGGAAGGCGAATGGCCGGACACGATCGATCCGGAATCCATTCGCGCACGTCTCGAACGCATACGCGGCGAAAAGAAAGTGCGCTTGCTGGGCCAGCACGAAATTGCTTTCGACGAAAAGAGCGACCTGCTCTTCAACAAGCGCCAGAAACTTCCGTTTCACTCCAACGGCATGCGCTTTACCGCCTTTACGGTCGACGGCGATGTGCTGGCCACGCGCGATTATTATTCGGTCGGCGGCGGTTTCGTGGTCAATCACGACGAAGCCGCCGAAGACCGCATTGTTGCCGACACGACCGCGCTGCCACATCCATTTGCCAGTGGCGACGAATTGCTTGCATTGTGCGAACAATCCGGCAAGTCCATCGCCCGCGTGATGTTGGAAAACGAAATGATCTGGCGCAGCGAAGCGGAAATCCGCGCCGGTTTGCTCAACATCTGGCACGTCATGCAGGGTTGCGTCGCGCGCGGCATGCGCGAAGCGGGCACGCTGCCCGGCGGGTTGCACGTCAAACGCCGCGCGCCGGCAATGTATGCGGACTTGCGCGATCGCCCCGAAGCTTCGCTGAAAGACCCATTGACGATTCTGGATTGGGTCAATCTGTATGCGCTG
The DNA here is from genome assembly GCA_035703725.1 of Rudaea sp. GTDB lineage: Bacteria > Pseudomonadota > Gammaproteobacteria > Xanthomonadales > Rhodanobacteraceae > Rudaea. The sequence continues at coordinate 2,030 of DASSXQ010000126.1, read as the reverse complement.
GCGGTCAACGAGGAAAACGCGGCCGGTGGGCGTGTGGTAACCGCTCCAACCAACGGCGCTGCGGGCATCATCCCCGCGGTGCTGCATTATTACGATCGTTTTCAGCCGAAAGCGACCGAGGATGGCATTGTCGATTTTCTTCTCACCGCCGGCGCAATCGGCATTCTGTACAAGGAAAACGCCTCGATTTCCGGTGCCGAAGTCGGCTGCCAAGGCGAAGTCGGCGTCGCTTGCTCCATGGCCGCAGGAGGCTTGACTGCCGCGCTCGGCGGAACCATTCATCAGGTGGAAAACGCCGCGGAAATCGGCATGGAGCACAATCTGGGACTCACCTGCGACCCGATTGGCGGCCTCGTGCAAATTCCCTGCATCGAACGCAACGCCATGGGTTCGGTCAAGGCGATCAACGCCCAACGCATGGCCATGCGCGGCGACGGCAAGCACCGCGTATCGTTGGACAAAGTCATCAAGACCATGCGCGACACCGGCCGCGACATGCGCGACAAATACAAGGAGACCAGCCGCGGCGGGCTGGCGGTCAACGTCATCGAGTGTTGACTGGATCGAATCGAAGTCGCGCAATCACTTATAATCGCGCGCTTTGCGCGGCAATTGTCGCTTGCACCCATTCGATTTCGCGATCATGAACCAACTCGAAGAAACCCGCCGCCGGCGCACGTTTGCGATCATCTCGCATCCCGATGCCGGCAAGACCACGCTGACGGAAAAACTGCTGCTGTTTGGGGGCGCGATCCAAATGGCCGGTTCGGTAAAGGGGCGCAAGGCTGCACGGCACGCCACCTCGGACTGGATGGCTCTGGAAAAAGAGCGCGGCATTTCGGTGACCAGCTCGGTGATGCAGTTTCCCTACGATGGTCGCATCGTCAACCTGCTCGACACGCCGGGTCATGCCGATTTCGGCGAAGACACCTACCGCGTGCTCACGGCGGTGGATTCGGCGTTGATGGTGATCGACTGTGCGAAAGGCGTGGAAGAACGCACGATCAAGTTGATGGATGTATGTCGCCTGCGCGACACGCCGATCATGACCTTCATCAATAAACTCGATCGCGAAGGGCGCGCACCGATCGAGTTGCTCGACGAAGTCGAGTCGGTACTTTCAATTCAATGCGCGCCGATCACATGGCCGATCGGCATGGGTTCGCGACTCAAGGGCGTGTATCACCTGGTCACCGGTGAAGTCCACGTCTACGAACCCGGGCGCAACTTCACCCGCCAGGATTCGACGATTTACGCCTCGCTCGACGATCCGCAATTGCAGGCACGCGTCGGCGAACAGATGATGCGCGAACTGCGCGACGAACTGGAACTGGTCGAAGGTGCTTCGCATCCGTTCGACCGCGACGCTTACCTTGGCGGCAAACAGACTCCCGTGTTCTTCGGATCGGCGGTCAACAACTTCGGCGTGCAATTGCTGCTGGATTTTTTCGTGAAAAACGCGCCATCGCCGCAACCGCGCGCAACGACCACGCGCATGGTGGAACCGACCGAACAGAAGCTTTCCGGTTTCGTGTTCAAGATTCAGGCAAACATGGATCCGATGCACCGCGACCGCGTCGCGTTCATGCGCATCTGTTCCGGGCGCTTCGATGGCGGCATGAAGGCGTTGCATGTGCGCAGCGGCAAGGAGCTCAAACTCGCCAACGCGCTGACCTTCATGGCCTCGGATCGCGAAATCGTCGAAACCGCCTGGCCCGGAGACGTGATTGGCATTCACAACCACGGCACGATTTCCATTGGCGACAGCTTCAGCCAGGGCGAAGCGTTGGCGTTCACGGGCATTCCGAACTTCGCCCCGGAGCTGTTCCGCCGCGCACGCCTGCGCGATCCGTTGAAGATGAAGCAATTGCAAAAGGGTCTGGCGCAACTGTCCGAGGAAGGCGCGACACAGTTTTTCAAGCCGATGATGTCCAACGACCTGGTACTTGGCGCAGTCGGCGTATTGCAGTTCGATGTCGTCGCGTATCGATTGAAGGACGAATACGGCGTTGACTGCGCCTTCGAGAACC
>DASSXQ010000207.1:0-25635 GCA_035703725.1 Rudaea sp. | reverse complement strand
ACGGCACGCATGCCGAGGCAATCGAGATCGTGTTCGATCCGCAGTTGGCGGATTTCCGCACGATGCTGGAATTCTTCTTCCAGATTCACGATCCGACGACAGTCAATCGTCAAGGCAATGATCTGGGTACCAGTTACCGTTCTGCAATCTTCTATCTGGACGACGAACAAAAACGCATTGCACTGGATACCATCGCCGACGTCGAGGCTTCGGGTTTGTGGCCGGGAAAAGTGGTTACCGAAGTGACCAGGGCTGGTGATTTCTGGGAAGCCGAACCCGAGCATCAAGATTATCTCGAACATTATCCGGATGGTTATACCTGCCATTTCATTCGTCCGGACTGGAAGTTGCCGCGACGCGAAAAGCTGAGCTGAGCATCGAAGGACGGGTTAGGCACGCGTGCCGTAACCCGTCATAAATCCGTCATGTCGCCGATGACGGGTATCACCCGGCTCGAGTCCGGGATCAACCCATCCTGCATTTGTGTACCTCCTCCATTGGCAACATCATGTCCGACCTGCCTTCCGCGCCGGCTCACGCTCACAAGATCGTGCTCGCAACATTCGGCACGTACGGCGATGTGCATCCGTTTATTGCCCTGGCGCTGGCGTTGAAACAACGCGGCATGGTGCCGGTGATCGCGGCAGCCGAAGCCTATCGAGGCAAGATCCAGGCCGAAGGCATCGCGTTTCATCACATGCGCCCGGACGTTGACGCCATCGCAACCCGCCTGAACATGGACCAACGCCAGATGGCGCGCGCGATTGCGCGGCATCCCGAATTCATGCTCAACAAAATCGTGATGCCGTCGTTGCGCGACGCCTATGACGACGCGATGGAAGTCGTCCGCGATGCCGACGTGGTGATCACGAATTCCGTCGCCTACGGCGCAAAACTCGCCGCAGACAAATGCTCCTTGCCACATTTCGGCGTTGCCTTGCAGCCATTCGTATTCCTTTCCGTTTTCGATCCACCGATTGTTGCCACGATGCCGCGAATGTCTGCGTGGATCTACCGCCGCAGTCCGTGGTTTACGCGCGCATTTTTTTCTCTGGGCAAATGGGTCGCGCGACGCTGGGCAAGCCCGATCGAGGCGCTACGTCGCGAAATCGGCTTGCCGCCATCACCCGCGCATCCATTATTCGAAGGCCAATTCGGCGACGCGGCAATTGGAATGTTCTCGCACTTGTTCGGTGCTGCCCAGCCGGATCACCCACAGCACACTGCCATTGTCGGTTTTGCGTTTTACGACAGGTCGGCTGGCGGCCTGACGACGCTGCCGAATCCCTTGCGCGAATTCCTCGACGCCGGCACGCCGCCGATCGTATTTACGCAAGGCACATCGGCGGTTCACGATTCTGATGCTTTCGTGCGCGAGAGTCTCGCCGCCGTGCGCGTGCTTGGAGTGCGCGCGGTCATCGTACTCAATGACGAACAGGCGATGCGATGGTCGACGCAGGCATCGGATTCGATCCTGATCAGCGCATACGCGCCCTACTCGCTGCTTTTCCCGCGCGCGCTGATCAACGTACACCATGGTGGCGTCGGCACGACCGCGCAGGCGCTGCGTGCGGGACGTCCGCAATTGATCGCGCCCTACCTCGTGGACCAGCCCGACAACGCCGCTCGCGTGGTACGCATGGGTGTCGGGCGCAGCCTCGCCTTGCACCGCTACCGTGCGGCGCGCGTCGTCGCAGAACTTCGCGTGTTGATGAATGACAGTATCCTTGCGCAACGCGCGGCCGCCACCGGCGAGCGAGTCGCGCGCCAAGACGGCGCTGCGGCGGCAGCCGACATCATTGTCGCAGCATGTCATCGCACGGGCTGACGGATAACGGTTCTTGCAACAATCCTGTCAGTCGGAATGTCGTTTGGGGATTTCCAGTCCACGCTGCACCGCCGGCCGCGCCAGACCTCGATCAAGCCACGTGCCGACATTGCGGAAGCTGTCGTAACTGACCAGCTCGCGCGCGTCGTAGAACGAGATCAGGTTGCGCACCCAGCCAAGGGTTGCGATATCGGCAATGGTGTATTCGTCACCCATGATCCAGGTGCGTCCATCGAGGCGTCCGTCAAGGACATCAAGCAATCGGCGGGATTCGTCCACATAGCGCCGTAGCGGGCGTTTGTCCGGAAAATCCTTTCCCGCGTACTTGTTGAAGAAGCCGACCTGACCAAACATTGGTCCGATCGACGCCATCTGAAAAAACACCCACTGAATCGTCTGCCAGCGGCACGCCACATCCGCAGGAATGAATTTGCCGGTTTTGTCGGCAAGATAAATCAGAATCGCGCCAGACTCGAACAGTGCCAGCGGCTTTCCGCCAGGGCCATGCGGATCGATTATTGCCGGAATCTTTCCATTCGGATTGAGCGCAAGGAACTCCGGTGTGTGACTTTCGTCCTTGCCGATGTCGACCCGATGCGGCTCATAGGCCAGTCCGGTCTCTTCGAGCATGATCGAAACTTTCACCCCGTTGGGCGTATTCAACGAATAGAGCTGAATGCGATCCGGATACTGCGCCGGCCAGCGATGGGTAATCGGAAAAACGGACAGGTTGGACATGACTTGCCTCCTGCATGAGTGTGGGTCCACGGCAATCGTTGCTACCCGATCAACAGTCGGCGCCTGCCATTGCGGTGCGAATGTCATGGGGCCGCATGCGCGTGCCAATCAATGGCTGTATTTGGTCTTCTCGCGCGCCGCCTCCGGCTTGTTTGCAGCCATGATCGACCACGCGGCGCGGGCCAATGCTTGCGCGTGATCGCGAATATCTTTGGGCCACGTCTTGGTGATGGCGGCAAATCGTTGTTTGTCGCTGCGGTAAAACGCACGTGACGCTTCCTCGTAACCGGGCAAGTCGCCTGCCATGCTCAACATGAATCGCTCGACGGACTCCATTGCCTGATGAGCAAGCGCGCGACTGTCGTTCCCGCGTAGCGCCTGTTCCACGAGATGACGAATCGCGGCCGAAGTGCCGCCCGGTTGCCGGCCGAGCCAATCCCAGTGCCGCGGCAGCAAGGTCACTTCGCGCGCCACGACACCCAGTTTCGGCCGACCAGGTCCCGCGGCCGTTGGTTTCGTGCGCAGCTCCTGCATGTGAACACGGGCGAGCACCTGCTCCATCGTGCCGTGCAAGTCGATCTCAATGCGCCGACTGTCGTGCGCGTCGAAAACAAGCAGGGCGCTATTGGAGTCGGCATCCAACCGGCGTTTTGCTGCGCGAGCAACGTCGGGCAACGAACCGCGGGCAATCTTTTGGTGTTTGTCGAAAACAATGAAATCAGCGTTTGTTGGTGCGTTCATGGCAACGGGTCGGCCGGAAGTTTCGCCACATTTTACCCGGATTAAATCGATTGTCAATTGAATCCGGGTAAAATACGCGGCAACCTTGCCCCGACGTAACACAGCGACACTCCCGGCAACATGCTCGCAGAAGCAACGAACGGGCGTGGTTTCGGCGACGAGACTTGATACGATGCGGCATCCGGCATTTCGGCAATTCCACGCGATGATCCCTTATCAAGAAGTTGTAAGCCGTCTGTTACTCGCCGCCCTGCTTGGCGCAATAATCGGTGCCAATCGCGGCCGCCTCGAATGGGCCGCGGGTTTGCGTACACACATGCTGGTCAGTGTTGGTGCTGCGCTGGCGATGATCGTCTCCGCATTCGGATTTGCCGACGTATTGCATCACCCGAATATCGTGCTCGATCCGTCGCGAATTGCGGCGCAGGTCATCAGCGGCGTCGGCTTTCTCGGCGCCGGCACGATCTTGTTTCTGCAACGCGAACAAGTCATTCGCGGGCTCACCACGGCAGCGGGTTTGTGGGCCGTGTCGGCCATTGGTCTGGCTGCCGGCAGCGGAATGTTCTTTGCAGCGATCTCCACCACCGTGGTTATCTGGATAATTCTCGCCTTGCTCAAGCCCATCGAGCGGCGCTTCATCCAGAAGCAGAGACGCCGGCCGCGCATTAGCGCACGGCTGGATGGCGGCCATGCGTTCGCCGCGGTGGAAGAGACATTGGCGCGACAACACCTGGCCACCTTCAAAATCATCCTGCGACGCCAGGACAACGACGAAGATGTCGTCGATATCCTGTTTGACCATGCAGTGCGTCAGAAACAGCTGGTCGAGCTGGTCGACAACTTGCGCAAAGTCGAAGGGCTGCGTGATGTGTCGTATGTGGCGGGTCGCGAACGACCCGCTGCGGAATCCGAAAATTGATTCCCGCGCGCGGGATCGCTGTGCATGCCAGAAGCACGGGCGCGATCGCCGCGCACATCGGGCTGTCTATTTGCGTGGAGCAATAATCCGGCTCAGGTAGTCCGGCGTGTTCTGCACCCGCTGCAGATGCGGATATTGCAGACCGCCGTGGTAATCCACGGGTACGGTGCGGTATCCACCTTGATATTTCAACAGCAACTGGATTGGCGTCTTGCTGTTTCTGGCCGCGCTGATCGCGTCCTTGAGCACATCGCTGGAGTAGGTTTCCCCATTGACCGCGACAATCGTCGCGCCGGAACTCACCCCCGCCTTGAATGCAGGTCCGTTCCACAACACGTCATTGACGACACCTTGCTTGGTCATGCTCAATCCGATCGACCAGATGAAATTGTACATGTGACGTGCGGGTGGATTGCCCTTGTCATAGTGTTCTTCGTAGGTGCTGGGCGTATCGGTGTAAACCAGTTTCCAGCCTGATGCGGCAAGGCCATCCAGCAATGGCGGGTTGAGCGCATCGACGTGCGACTTCAGGAAACCTGCCCAGTCATGCTTGACCACGCCATTCAATGCCGCAACCACATCATCGAACGTATAGGTTTTGGTCACAAAGCTGCCGTTGTCCACACCAAAGAATGCCTGGGCGAAATCATCCAGTGACTTCGCATCGTGCGTAAGCGCGCGAATTTTTGCGTCCACTGCCAGCCACATCATCTGCCCACCGGTGTAATACTCTTCGCTCATCTGCCAACTGCGATACGGCAATCCCCTGCGATGCGCGGCAGTTGCATCATTGGTCGTATCTTCGAGCGTGCGCCATTGAAATCCGGGACGATTGCGTTCGTATTTTGCGGCGCTCATCGCCAGCGCATCACGGAATTGCAGTGGCGTCCACAAGCCGGAACGTGCCGTCAGCACGAATCCCCAATACTCCGTCTGCCCTTCGTAAACCCACAGCAACGAATCACCCATCGGCACATTGAAATTGGGTGTCCACAAATCAGCCGGTCGACGGAATTTGCCGTTCCACGAGTGTGTATATTCGTGTGCAAGCAAATCGCGACCCGGCGCATTGTCTTTCCATGCAGTGAAGTAATCCGCCGCCTGGCCGTTCTCGCTGGACTGATGATGCTCGGTGCCATTGCCAGCCAATACGTCAGACAGGGAAAGCAGAAAGTCGTAGTGGCCATAATGATGCGAGCCGAACAATTTCACGGCTTGCGTTACCAAGCCGCGATGCGCCGTCAATTGCTCGGGATCGATTTCCAGATACTTTGGCGCGTCGGCGACGATATCCAGATGCACGGACGCACTGCCGCCAGGATTCAGATCGACACGCTTGAAATATTTGCCGGCGTAAATCGGCGAATCAACCAGAGTGTTGAGCGTGACCGGTTTGAACGTCGTGGTATCGACCGATTGCGCCGCGGTTTCCAAAGCGGTGCCAAACTGCCAGCCGCGCGCCATCGTCACGCTCGGCAACATCGTGATGCCGCGCGAGAAATAACCTGCCGGATACAGCACCATCTTGCTCCAATCCATGTCCATCATGCGATCGGTGATTTCAAAATCATCCGCACGGCTGGACAAGTACTGGAATTCAACGTCCAGCGAGGCGGCATTTGCCGGTACATCCAGATGGAATGCGTACACGTTGTACTTGTCGCGTTTCCACATGATCCGTGTGCCGCTGGCGCTTATTTCCAGTCCGGAAAGCATGGCAATCGGACCGACTGGCGCATGCGATCCGGGAATCCATTGCGGATACAGCAGTGTCAACGCTCCGGCCTTGACCGGGATTTTTTCGTGCACACGGAAAATTCCCTGAGCCGTGTCGCTGGCATCCACGTGCAGCGCGATGGTGCCCGGATACGGAATGTCTTGCGGCGGCGGGACAGTGTCGCTGCGGTTTTCATTTGCGCTCAATGTGGCGCAGGCAAACAGGCAAATCGCAGCCAAGACACTGCGCGCGGCAATTTGGCGCGTGACCGGCAAACTTCCGGCATGCGAAACAACTGACATGATGGACTCCGATGAAAATCAATGGTGAAAACGGCGCGACGGGTCGGTCACTGCATTGGCAGCTTCAAACCTTTGCTTCGCGCACATTCGATCGCAATGTCGTAGCCGGCATCGGCGTGGCGCATGACGCCGGTGCCCGGATCGTTCCACAACACGCGCGCAATACGCTTGTCGGCTTCGGCCGTGCCATCACAAACGATGACCAGCCCTGCATGTTGACTATAGCCCATGCCGACACCACCGCCATGATGAAAGCTGACCCACGTGGCACCGCTGGCCGTATTCAGCAACGCGTTGAGGATGGGCCAATCCGAAACCGCGTCGCTGCCGTCGCGCATGCTTTCGGTTTCACGGTTGGGCGATGCAACGGACCCCGAATCCAGATGATCGCGGCCAATCACGATGGGCGCTTTCAATTCACCATTGCGCACCATTTCGTTGAATGCCAATCCCAGTTTGTCGCGCTGCCCCAATCCCACCCAGCAGATGCGTGAGGGCAGCCCCTGAAAGCTGATGCGTTGTTCGGCCATGTCCAGCCAATGGTGCAGATGCTTGTCGTCAGGGATCAATTCCTTCACCTTCGCATCGGTTTTGCGAATGTCTTCCGGATCGCCGGACAACGCCACCCAGCGAAACGGGCCGACGCCGCGGCAAAACAATGGGCGCACATAGGCCGGCACGAATCCGGGGAAGTCGAACGCGTTGTCGCAGCCCTCGTCTCTGGCCATCTGACGGATGTTGTTGCCGTAGTCGAAGGTCGGAATGCCCTGAGCGTGAAACGCGAGCATCGCCTCGACATGTTTGCGCATCGACTTTTTCGCCGCGTCGCGCGTGCCATTCGGATCAGACTCGCGCCGCTCGAACCATTGCTCGACCGTCCAGCCAATCGGCAAATACCCGTTGACGGGGTCGTGCGCGCTGGTCTGGTCGGTGACGGCATCGGGCTTCACCCCGCGGCGGACCAGCTCGGGCAGGATTTCAGCCGCATTGCCGAGCAATGCGATGGATTTCGCCTCACCGGCTTTTGCATGTTTTTCGATACGCGCCAATGCGTCGTCGAGGTCGGCGGCTTGCTCGTCGACGTACCGGGTGCGCAAACGCATGTCGATGCGGCTTTGCTGGCATTCAATGTTCAGCGAACACGCGCCGGCAAGACTTGCTGCAAGTGGCTGAGCGCCGCCCATGCCGCCGAGCCCTGCGGTGAGAATCCATCGGCCCTTCAGGTCACCGGCGTAACTTTGCCGACCCATCTCGACAAATGTTTCATAGGTTCCTTGCACGATGCCTTGCGAGCCAATGTAAATCCAGCTACCGGCGGTCATCTGGCCGTACATCATCAAACCTTTCTTATCCAGTTCGTGGAAATGCTCCCAGTTGGCCCAGGCCGGGACGAGGTTGGAATTGGCGATCAACACGCGCGGCGCATCGATATGCGTGCGAAACACGCCGACCGGCTTGCCCGATTGCACCAGCAAGGTTTCGTCTTCGTCGAGTTCACGCAGGGATCTGAGGATGGCGTCATAACAAGACCAGTTGCGTGCTGCGCGCCCGATGCCGCCATACACGACCAACTCGGTCGGATTCTCCGCCACCTCCGGATCGAGGTTGTGCTGGATCATCCGATACGCCGCTTCAATCAGCCAATTCTTGCAATGCAGCTTGCTTCCATGCGGTGGGTGAATGATGCGGACCGTGTTGGATCGGGTGGGATTGGTCATGGCTGGATTCTCTATGAAGCGTGGCGTGATTATACGGGCTGGGGACTGAGGGCCGAGGGCCGAAACCGTGCTCGTCATTCCGGGGCCGCACGCAGCGCGGAATCCGGAATGACGGGACGTTGCGATTCCCGATTCCCGCATCCCGATTCCCGGCTCTTCAACCTACAAATCCCGCGCCACCCGAATTCCGACGCGTGGGCTGCGTGTATTTGCCGGTGCGGAAATCCGGTACGCGGAACGCACCTGGTCCGGAGCACTTCCCCAGGAACCGCCACGAATGACATGTGCGGCGCAACCCGGATTGAGCCACGCACTGCTGTCAGCCGGGGCGCGCGTGTAGTTGTCGTGCCAACAATCCGCGGTCCATTCGGAAAGGTTTCCGCCCATGTCGATCAAGCCAAACGGATTGGGCGGAAATTTTCCCAGTGGTGCCGGCCCCCAATATCCATCCGAGTATTTCTTGAATGCCTTGGCCCAACTGCGGCGCAATCGTGGTGAGCGATCGCCATCACCGGTCACGTTCTCCACCACTGTCGGTGGACTGCCGCTGCCCCACGGATAAACGGTTTTGGAGCCCGCACGTGTCGCATATTCAAACTCCGCTTCGCTGGGCAGGCGATAACGCTTGCCGGTTCTCGCCGCCAACCAGTCGGCGTACGCTTTCCCGTCATTCCACGAGACATGCACGACCGGCAAATTGTCGCTTGCCTTGTCGCCGAGATAATCGTCGCGCCAGGTCACACCGCGGCGACTGATGATGCGCCCACTGCGTTCATCGTAAATGCTCGCAGTGCCGGTGCTTTCGGCGTCAGTCTGGTAACCGGAATCATCGATGAATGTACGAAATTGCCCGACGCTGACTTCATCGCGACCAAGAGCAAATCCCGTCGAGATCATGACCTGCCGTACCGGTTCTTCGCTGGGGCGATGACCCGGTTCGCCGGAGTTCGATCCCATGGCGAAGCTGCCCGTGGGAATCACCACCAGCGCCGGCGCATTGCCGTGTCGGTCCCGAAACTTGTCGGTGATGATCTGGCCGGGGCTGAAGTTGGCATACAGTCGGGAATTGCGCAGGCGTTGATTGAATTGGTCCACGCCGGCAAGATCGTGACTCAGGGCAAGCGCCTTCTTGGCCAGCGATTCGGCCAGATCCGGATTCCCCGCATCCAGCGCGGAGTTGGCTTGGGTCAGTGTATTCGCCGCCATTTCGCGACGAATGCCTTCAATGCGCGTGCGCGTATCGAGCAGTTGTTGCGAGCCGGGTCGGATCGGCGCCGCCTCGGCAAGAATCTTGTCGGCGCCGGAGAAATCATCCTGCGCCGCCGCCGCCAATGCACGATCCAGATACGTGCCTTGAATCTGGCCCAGGCCCTGATCCGCCAGCTTGTTTCCGGGATCCAGTTCCAGCACGTGTCGGTAGATGTCCAGCGCGTTGTCGCGCGCGGGTGCCGTGGCATGACCTTCCTGCAGCATGTCCGCAGCACGCGTCAGCAACGGCAAAACCTGGGTCAGCGTCTTCAGGCGTGCCTGCAAGGGACCCAGTTCTTCGCCAGAGTGCGGCAGTCCACCCAATTGTGCGATCAAGCGGGCAGATTCGCGTTCGTCGCCGCGATCCAGCGCGGCATCGGCCTGCTGCAGAATGGATTTGTATATTTCTTCAATGCCGGATGTCGCGGCCGCATTGTTCTTGTCCTGAGCCAATACTTGCCCATACAACGATAATGCACTGCCATCCTTTGGCTCGACCAGATGGCCACTGGACACTGCCTGCTCGGCTTTTTTCAGCAGTGCGGCAATCGCCTTGCTCGGCGGCAATGCAGGGCCCGTTGGTGGCGGAGGGCCAGATCCGGTTTCCGCTTTCGGCAACGTCGTCGAAACCGATGTCGGCGTGGTTGCGCCAGGACCTTTTGCGATCGTCATGCTTGGCTCGGCAACCGGACTTGGCATCGGCGCGATCGGCCGCATTACGCCTGGCGTGCTCGCAGGGTAGAATCGCCAGATCAATGCGAATGCAATCAATGCAATCCCCGCCGCCCCTCCGAGCACGGTTTGCTTGCGGACAAATTCGGTTCCAGGCATGTGAGCACTTGCAACAAAAGAATGGTGATTGGGTGATTGGCAAACGGTGCAAAACCTTGTTCGCGCACATTAGGCCATTGGCCGCCTGAACTGCAACCACAGGATACTTATCGTGCATCAATGGACCGCCGAAACCGGCGAACTCGATACATGGCTCGACTTGCATGATGGCCCCGGTGCAACCTTTCTCGACACCGAATTCATGCGCACCAATACGTTTTTCTCGCGCCTGGCCCTTGTGCAGATCAATGTCGGTGGCGAAATTGTCCTGCTCGATGCACCGCGGCTCGGCGCCGCGCCACGATTGGCTGCACGCTTGCGAGACGCACGCCGCGCATGCGTGATGCACAGCGCCAGTGAAGATCTTGAAGCATTGTCCGGCATCGTCCCTGACGGACCCGCGTTTTTGTTCGACACGCAAATTGCTGCAGCGATGGTGGGGCTCGGTTTTGGTTTGAGTTACCAAAAGCTGGTCGCGCAACTTCTCGGCATCGACCTGCCCAAAGCCGAAACCCGTTCGGACTGGATGCAGCGCCCGTTGAGCGCCGCACAACTGGAATACGCCGCCCAAGACGTACTGCATTTGCCCGCGCTGCACGAAATTCTCGGCGCCAAACTTGTCGAGCTGGGACGTGACGCCTGGCTGGCCGAAGACTGCCGCAGCTTGGTGGCACGCATTTGCAACGCGCCGTTGGACGTGCAGCCGCAACGCAGCTTTCGTGGCGCCAGCGACTGGCCGCGCGAGCGTCAGGCCATTTTGCGCCGTCTGCTTTTGTGGCGCGACAGGCGTGCCCGCAGTCTGGACAAGCCGCGACCGTGGATACTCGATGATGCGCATGCATTGTCGCTGGCCCAGCAACCACCTGTGGATGCCACCGAACTATTCGAGCGGTGCAAGGGATTGCGCGCGCTGCGCGGGCCGCAGCGCGTGGAACTGCTTGATCTGTTGCAACAACCGGTGATCTCCGAAGAACTCGACATCGCGCCCATTCCGCCGCCGTTGACCACCACGCAGAAACGGACACTGAGTGCAATGCGCGACACTGTGCACGCGGTTGCCGAGCGACTGGATTTGCCCGACGGCCTGCTTTGTCCACGCAAACATCTCGAAGCGCTGGTCAGCGAACACACATGGCCCGTGGCATTGGAGGGCTGGCGCAAGCCGTTGTTGCATGATCACTTGATGGCGCAGTTGGGGGATTAGAGAGCCGGGAATCGGAAATCGCAAATGCATTGATGCTTGGTCATTCCAGCGGACGCGGGAATGACAAGCTGAAGTCCCCAGCCCTTGGCCCTTGGCCCCAAATGCTTGACACCGCCGCGCGCATCGGTTCCACTGCGCTCATGCGTATTGCAATCAACATCGCGACGACTACGACGACGACCACGACTATCGTGGTGCGGTCGCCCGTGCGCAGTTGAATCATCAGCACCGGCCCCGCACCTCGACGAGGATGCGGGAGCAAGCAACCCCACCTTGAAGATTGCGGAGCCCCGAATCGGAGCTTCAATGGAATCGCTCGCTCGCAATAAAACCATTCCCCCATCCGCCATGGATGAGGCTGGTTCATCCGCACAAATCGTCGCGCACAAATTCGGTGGCTCCTCGCTTGCCGACGCGCCGCGTATTGCGCATGTCGCTGCGTTGTTGCGCGAACGCGACGAAAACCAGATTGTCGTGGTGTCGGCGATGCAGGGTGTCACCGACACACTGATCAAGCTGAGCCAGACTGCAGCATCGCAATTGGATTGGCGCACGCCTTGGCAGGAATTGCGCGAGCGTCATCTGAGCGTCGCGAAAAATTTGGTCGACAAACACGCCGCTGCAATAATCGAGGAACTCACGGCGAGTTTCGATGCGCTTGCCGACACGCTGCGTGCAATTGCCGTATTGCGCAGCGTCGAGCACAACGTTGCCGATGCGATCAGCGGCCTCGGAGAAATCTGGAGCGCGCAACTGATGCATGCGCACCAACACGATTGCGGCTTTGATTGCGCCCTGCTCGATGCGCGTGACGTGCTCGTGGTGCGCCACGAAGAACTCGGTGTCGCCGTGGACTGGGATGCAACAGCGATACTGTTTGCGCGCTGGCGCGAACTCCATCGGCAGTCGCGCACGATCATCACCGGCTACGTCGCGCGCGATGCGCGCGCACGCCCGACCGTACTCGGGCGCAACGGCAGCGACTATTCGGCCGCAATCTTTGCCTGCCTGTGGCAAGCCCGCGAGTTGCATATCTGGACCGATGTCGATGGCGTGCTCAGTGCCGATCCGCGCATCGAGCCGGAGGCCGTAACACTGGCTGCGATGAGCTACGAGGAAGCTTGCGAACTGGCCTATTTCGGCGCCAAGGTCATCCATCCGCAAACGATGGCGCCGGCGATTGCGCGCGGACTGCCAATCTTCATTCGCAATTCATTTCACCCGACCCATCCCGGCACGCGCATCGATGCGCACGGCGATGCCGCCGGCCCGGTCAAGGGGCTGACCCTCGCCCATGATCTGGCCGTCATCAACGTTGAAGGCAACGGCATGATTGGCGTACCCGGCACGGCCAAACGCCTGTTCGCGGCGCTGCACGCCGCACGGATTTCGGTGATGATGATCTCGCAGGGTTCGTCGGAACACTCGATCTGTTGCGTGGTGCGCGGTGCGCAGGCAAGCGCCGCCGCTGCGGCTCTGGAACAGGCGTTCGCAAGAGAATTGGTCAGCCACCAGATCAATGGCATTCAGAGCAGCGCCGATATCGCCGTGCTCGCTGCCGTCGGCGACCGCATGGCCGGGCAACCCGGTGTCGCCGCGCGTTTGTTCGCTGCATTGGCACGCGCGGGTGTGAATATCCGCGCCATTGCGCAGGGCGCCTCGGAGCGCAATATCTCGCTGGCCATCGATGCGCGCGATGCGACTCGCGCGTTGCGTGCCGCGCATGCATCGTTTTATCTTTCCGCGCAAACGGTTTCACTGGGCATCATTGGTCCGGGCAATGTCGGCGCGGCCCTGCTCGATCAAATTGTCGCGGCGGCATTGCGACTCAAACGCGACGCGAATCTGGATCTGCGCGTGCGCGCCATTGCCAGCAGTCGACACATGTGGCTGGAGCAGCGTGGCGATGCGGTCGAACCATGGCGTGAATGCGTCAGGAATCACCAGCAACCGTGTGACCTGACCACGTTTGCCAGGCACGTGCGCGACACACGCCTGCCTCACGCCATCATCCTGGACTGCAGTGCCAGCGACTTGGTCGCCGAGCATTATCCGCAATGGCTTGCCGCAGGCATCCACGTCATCACCCCGAACAAACATGCCGGCGCGGGACCGCTGGATCGCTATCGCGCGATTCGCGCCGCATCCACGGCCGCGGGCGCACGCTTTCGGTATGAAGCCACCGTCGGCGCGGGCCTGCCAATCATCCAGACCCTGCGCGACTTGCTCGATACCGGCGACGAACTCATCGCCATCGACGGCATTCTCTCGGGCACGCTGGCTTGGCTGTTCAATCGTTTCGATGGCAGCGTGGCGTTTTCCGCGCTCCTGCGCGAAGCCCATGCGCTGGGTTACACCGAGCCTGATCCACGTGACGACTTGAGCGGCATCGATGTCGCGCGAAAATTGGTGATCCTGGCGCGCGAAGCCGGGCGCGACCTGTCCCTGGCCGACGTCCACGTGGAAAATCTCGTGCCGCAAACGTTGCTCGGTAGCAATGCCGACGACTTCATGTCGCACCTTGACCAACTCGACGCGCCAATGGCGCAGCGCCTGGACGAGGCCAGATCGCGACAGAGCGTGTTGCGCTATGTCGCCCATCTGGAACGCAACGGCGTCGCTCGCGTCAGCCTCGTCGAGCTACCCGGCGATCACCCGTTTGCAAACATCAAGCTCACCGACAACATCGTGAAATTCACCACCACCCGCTACCGCGACAATCCCCTGATCGTGCAAGGTCCCGGCGCCGGACCACAAGTCACCGCCGCGGGTGTGTTCTCGGATCTTTTGCGCGTGGCTGGCGCGCTCGGTGCACAAGTCTAGATTTCGCTCCCTCTGCCCCAACGGCTCCATCGTTGGGGGAGAGGGCTTTGTAAAAATGGAAGTCTCAAATCACTACTACACTAACGCGCATGCCTGATAACCATTCAAAGCAAATCGCCAAAGCCTTCGCTCCCGCCTCAGTCGGTAATCTCGGAGTCGGCTTCGATATCCTCGGCATGAGTCTGACCGGTCCGGGAGACCGCGCTTGCGTGCGTCGAATCCCGTCGCGCGAAGTACGCATTGCCGCGATCCGCGGCAATGCGGTGGCTTTGCCGATGCAAGCCGAACACAACACTGCGGGTGCGGCCTTGATTGCGCTGCGTGACTCTCTCGGCCTTGCGTTCGGCTTCGAAATCGAACTGGACAAGGGCATCGCCTTCGGTTCCGGCATGGGCGGCTCGGCGGCTTCGGCGGTTGCCGCACTGGTCGCGGCAAATGCGCTACTTGATTCGCCCTTGTCGCCCGCACAGTTGTACCCGTACGCTTTGACCGGCGAAGCCGTCGCCAGCGGGGGCCGCCATGGCGACAATGTTGGGCCGATGCTGCTTGGTGGAATTGTGTTGGCCACTGCGGATCGATTGGTGCGTGTGCCCGCGCCGGCACAATGGCATTGTGTACTTGTACACCCTGACGCCACGCTGGAAACCCGGCGCGCTCGCGAAGTGCTGAAAGGCCATTACGAGCTGGCCGGGTTTGTTGCGCAAAGCGCAAACCTGGCACTGACGCTATGCGGATTGCACTCCGGCAACGCCGATCTGGTTCGGGCCGGTCTGCGCGATGTGCTCATCGAACCGCGACGCGCAGCCCTGATTCCCGGGTTTGCAGGGGTCAAACAGGCCGCCCTCGATCATCACGCGCTCGGAGCGAGCATTTCCGGTGCCGGCCCCAGCGTGTTTGCGTGGTTTGAATCCCACGCACAGGCGCAGCAGGCGCAGGCAGCGATGCGCGCGGGATTCACCGATGCCGGACTGCAATGCGAAAGTTTCGTCTCACCACTCAATGGCCCGGCGGCACGGTTGTCGGCATGAAGTTCGTCAGCACGCGCGGCGCGGCACCGCCCATGGGTTTGAGCGCTGCGATTGCGGCTGGTCTGGCACCCGATGGCGGCTTGTACGTGCCAGTTGAATTGCCGAAGTTGGGCCTGGGCGATTTCGACGACTGCGAATCGTTGCCTGAAGTCGCCATGAAACTGCTCGCGCCATTTTTTGATGGCGACGCCCTTGGCGACGACTTGCCGGCGATTTGTGCAGAGGCATTTGCATTTGCCGCGCCGCTGCATCCGCTGAAGACACCAGGCGATTTCGTCCTGGAACTGTTCCACGGCCCGACTGCAGCATTCAAGGATTTCGGTGCGCGCTTTCTCGTGGCCTGTCTGCGCCGGATTCCACGTGAGTCGGCGCAAGACTTGACGATACTTGTCGCAACTTCGGGAGACACCGGGGCAGCGGTTGCCGCGGCATTTCATGAGGTACCGGGATTCCGCGTTGTGATCTTGTATCCCGACGGCCGCGTCTCGCCGCGTCAGGCCCATCAACTCGGATGTTTCGGCGGCAACGTGCGTGCCCTTTGCGTTGCCGGCACATTTGACGACTGCCAGGCCATGGTCAAACACGCGCTCGGCGACCCGACGTTGCGCGCAACGATGCCGCTGAGCTCGGCCAACAGCATCAGCTTGGGCCGACTGCTGCCGCAAATGGCGTACCACGCACACGCCGCACTACGCCACCAGCGCCAACAAGATACACTTTTGAACTTCGTTGTGCCGACCGGCAACCTCGGAAATGCCCTCGCCTGCATGCTCGCGAGGGCATGTGGTCTGCCGATTGGACAGATTGCGCTCGCGACCAACGCCAACCAAACACTGCACGACTTCTTCGCCGGCGCCGCGTTCACACCCCGCGCGAGCGTGGCCACTCTGGCCAACGCCATGGACGTAGGCAACCCAAGCAACTTCGAACGTCTGCAATGGCTGTATCCCGGCGAAGCGCACTTGCGCCGCGAGTTCGCGCTCGATGCCATCGGTGACGACGCCATCAAGGCAACGATTCGCGAGCGCTTCCGCACACATGCCGAAACACTTTGCCCGCACACCGCAACAGCGATGCGTACGCTGGAAGCCTTGCGTCAGGAAGGCGCGCACGGCGATTGGGCTGTCGTCGCTACCGCGCATCCGGCAAAGTTCGACGCCATCGTGGAACCCCTGATCGGTCAAAAGGTACCGGTTCCACCCGCGCTGGCAGCCTTGCTGGCACGACCGAGCAGCGCGGAGCCGCTTGCCGCCAGTTACGCGGCGTTTTGCAACCATCTACAGCGCTAACGGCGGTCCTCGCTACCAATACACGTATCGCGAAGTCCCTCACGTTTCGTTTATAGTTGCTGTGGTTTGCTGTCTTTGGGGCAATTCGGCAAATCAACGAACTGTATTCAATGAACTGGGGACAAACATGAATTGCGCAACGCGCTGCAGGCAATCGCTGGTGGGTGGGCTGTTGGCATTGGCGATGTTTGCCGGATGCGCTCAGGCAGCCGACTTCGTCGGTGGAGGCACCGGGGCAATACCCGATAACAATGCGAGCGGATTGAACATTACGTTCTCCGTTTCGGGCATCGTCCATCCGATCAACCGGGTGCGTTTGCGTTTGACCATGACGCACCTCTTTGTCAGCGATCTCGAAGCCACGCTCACATCGCCAAATGGCATTTCGCATTTGATGATTTTCGGCCGAACCGGACGCATTGCAAATTTCTTCGGTTATGGCAGCGACTTGGGTGGCACCTATACATTTGAAGACACTGGCGGCAATCTGTGGGCTGCAGCCGGGCCACCGCTTTCCGCTAGCGGTACCATCGCACCCGGCCATTACAGCACCAGTACCGGCGGCACTTTGCTCAGTAACCACGGCGGCTGCGCCACGTCGATGGCCGCTACGTTTAACGATCTATCGGGGTTACAAGTCAACGGCACCTGGACGTTGAAGATCGCCGACCTGGCTGGTGGCGATACCGGATCGGTCTCGTCGGCTGTATTGAGCGTGCTCGACGACTCGATTTTCACCGACAGTTACGACCGAACGCGCGGCACATGCAAGCTGGCCCAATTTGATTTCTCCGGAACCGGACGCACAAGCTACGCCGTCATACGCAAAACCAGCGGCAACCCTGGTGCAGCAACAACTTGGTACATCCTGAGTAACGACGGCACGGGAACCGGCGCGCATCAAGACTTCATATTCGGCACGGCTGCAGACTACTTCGGCGCAGGCGACTTCGATGGCGACGGCATTTCCGACGCAGTCGCGTGGAATCCGTCGACCGGCGTGTGGACGGTGCGACGCTCCAGTCGCCCGTTCACTCCTTATACCGTGACGTTCGGACAATCCGGCGACGATCCAAGACAAATCGGCGATTACGACGGCGACGGCTTCGATGATTTGGCCGTATACCGCAGCGGCTTGTTATCTGCAGACCCGTCGTATACGCTGATTCATCTGACTCGCGGCGGTCCCGATCGCGATCTGGTGACCGGTGAAAAGGGAGCCTTCGCGAACGGCGGCGTCGACTACACCGGTAATGGACGCGCAGATATAGCCATTCAGGCGAATGCTGGCGGCGGTGTTGCTTCCTTCCGCATCTACGACGGCACATCCGGTGCACTGGTCAATTCTTTCAATTTCGGTACACCCTCCGACACATTGATTACAGGCAATCATGCCGGTAACGCCCTTTACGACATCACCACAACAAAATCCAGCGGCGGCAATTTTGTGTGGACAACGTACGATGTGGGAGCAGCAGTGGGCCAACCCAGCGTCAACTGGGGTGCATCAGCGACGGACTACGTGCTCAGCGGCGATTACGATGGCGACGGTCTGGACGATTACGCAGTGTGGCACCCGGATGCAGTTGCGGCACAAAATGTTTTTTCGATTCGCCCCAGCAGCGCGCCCAACTCGCCAATCACGATCAATCTGGGCTTGTCAGGTGATTATCCGGTTGGCAACAGTCGTACGCACTAACGGCAGGCGAAAGTGCGCCTACCGCAGGCAAAGGCGAACCGGCTCGCTGACGGTTTGACGCACGCGGCGCTTGGCTTCGCAGCCGCGTCACGGTACTATTCGCGCCCTCGCGCCGGACCAGACCGGCGCACACGGTTCGTGTGGGGCGGTAGCTCAGCTGGGAGAGCGCTGCGTTCGCAATGCAGAGGTCGAGGGTTCGATCCCCTTCCGCTCCACCACTTCCCAAGCACGATGTACTCGGCGGGTTCGCACGGGACCGGGCATCGAATGAAAAGCCGTATGTTCAGCGCCAATCCTTCAACCGGCGCAACGCGCGCCGACCCTGTTTGTCGGGGCGTTTTTCCGGGCCGACGTTGCCGATCAGGCGGCGTTGCTCGCGCGTTGCTTCGCGTGCGGCGATACTCGCGTCGGTTTCGCGATACAGGGTTTGCGCGACGCTGGCCGGGCCGCGCTTTTCGGATACGGCCAGTACTTCGATTGCAAAACTTTCTGCGCCACGCGTAACCCGCAGACGATCTCCGGGCTTGATCGGCTTTGCCGGTTTGCACGCGGCATCATTGTGTTCGACCTTGCCGCCATCGATGGCATCGCGGGACAAACTGCGGGTCTTGAACAAGCGCGCGGCCCAAAGCCACACATCGGCGCGGACGCTGTTTTCGCGATCCATTGATTCAGCCTCCAAGCAGCCAATTGCACAGCGGTATCGTCAACATCGAGATGACGATGCCGGCGCCGAGCACGGAATTGGCCAGCGCCGGGTCCAATCCGTATTCGTCGGCAAGGATTGCAGCCGAAACCATTGGCGCCATTGCTGCCTGCAGCACCCCGACAGTCAGCATCAATCCGTCGATGCCGCTGGCGATACCAAGTGCCCAACACAGTACCGGTGCCAGCGCGAGCTTCCAGCCCAGCCCCAATGCAGCCGCTGCGAATTGGCGTTGCCCGGGATGAAACTTGAATTGCAGGCCGACGGAAAACAAGGCCAGCGGCGTCAGCGTGGCGCCAATCGGCTCGAACAAGCCGTCCAGGAATTTCGGCCATCCACCCAGGCTTCCCACCACGATGCCGACGATCAGCGCGATGAATGCGGGAAAGGTCAAAATTCTGCGCACGATCAGACGCGGGTCCGGCGTGCGTCCGGCGTACAACGATGCCACGGCAATGCCGCCAATGACGAGCATGGGAAAACTGCCAAGCTGATCGGCGACCACGGCCACGGTCAAGCCCGGCTCGCCGTGCAGCGCATGGATCATCGGATAGCCCATGAATGTGGTATTGCCCAAGCCGCAAACCAGAACCACCGCCCCGGTCCGTGCGCGCGACCAGCCCAGACGCGGACCCAGCATACCGAACAGCAACCAGGCGCCCGCAAACACAATCCACATCGAAACCACCGGATACCACAGTTGCAGATCCAAGCGCACGCGTGGAATCAACTCCAGCACAATCGCCGGCAGCGCAACGTAAAGTATCCACCAGTTCAATCCATGCACCATGCCTGCCGGCGGGTTCGCAAAGCGCGCAACCAGCATGCCCAACACAAGGCAGACAAAAAGCAACAGCAGTGCGCTCACAACCTGGCTCGGCGCATGGGTGTCATTGGCATATCCACAAGATAGATGAATGCGATCATTCGAGAATCGCACGCAAGCACTTTGCAAACCAGCCGGAATTGCTGCGACGAATCACCACCTGCGGTGTCGCATGCCAATTCGCCAAATCCACAATCGCCTGCGCAATTTCGTCAATGCGCAGCATCGACGCTTCAATCCCGTCTTCAAGATAAAGGGCTTTTGCTTCGAACACGCCTTCTGCGCGATGCGCCTTCGCATCCATGCGCCCGATCAAGCGGCCTCGATGCAAGATCGGAAGAACAAAATAACCAAAACAACGTTTTGCTGCCGGCGTGTAACACTCGAGTCGGTAGTCGAATTCGAACATGGCGCGGGCGCGCGCACGATCCCAGACAACCGGATCAAACGGCGACAGCAGCGCAGTGTGCGTGGCGCGAAGTGCGCCGCGTCGCGCACGTCGCAGCAATGACTCGTTGTCGCGATGCACATAGGCAGGAGCCTCCCAGCCACGCACCGTGAGACGAATCAGATCACCGGCATCAACCAGCTCAGTGAGTTCGGCGTCCTTGACCGTCCTGCCGCTACGGAAATAGTCGGCAATCCAACGCGCTTGGGTAATGCCGAGCGCACGGATCGCAGCAAGCAGGCAAGTGCGCCGCGCGTCGGATTGATCAACCACAGGCGCATCTTCATCGAATCCGGCCCGCGCCAGGACGCGATCGCGCAGATCATACACGCGCTGAAAATTGTCGCGTCGCGCAATCATCAATTCGCCCAGGGCAAACAAGGCTTCCAGCCAGCGCTTTTCGTCTTTCCATTCCCACCAACCGCCGGGCGCGGCTTGCTTGCGCTCGAAATCCGCCGATTTGACCGGCCCCGCGGACGCAATATGTGCCAGCAACGCATCCATTGCCGCGCGTTGGTCGCGCTGCATACGCACGGCATGTTTGTGCGCCCAATGTCCCGAGTCGGCCACTTGTCGAGCGCGATGCAACGGATAATCAGACATTGCCGCAAAGCAGGCTTCGTGCGCCCAGCATTCGAAAATGCGGCCGCGCGCAAGCAGTTCTTCGAGCCAGCGTGGATCGTAGTTGCCCAAGCGCGCGAACAAAACCAGATACGGACTGCGTGCGACGACATGAATCGTGTCGATTTGCAGCAAGCGCATGCGCGTGATCGTGTCGAGCAAACGGGTGCGCGTTGCGCGTGCTCGCGCGGGCCGCAACAAACCCTGAACGGCAAGATGCAGATTGCGCGCTTGCTGCGTGGAAATCGTGCAGGTTGAGTGAACTGCGTCAGTCGAAACAGGTCTATTCACAGGCTTCGCGCCTTGTTGCGGCGAAGCAGCGTCACCGCAGCGCGCCGCACCCTGCGTCGCGACAATCGTGCGACACGACAATTTGCTCTGCATCGATAAGGAGATATCACCATGAAAAAATCACTTCCACTGATTATCGGCATGTCGACCGCATTGCTTTCATTCACGGCCCTGGCCCAAACCGGGGATCAGGTAACCCACTTCACCACCAGCGACGGTACCCAGGTCACGCTGACCTCGGGCCAACCGCCAGAAAGCAGTCCCGGCCCGGTGCCGCCGTTCGCGCAACTGGATACGAACAAGGATGGCTGGATCAGTCGTACGGAAGCGCGCGCTTATGCGCCCCTGATCAATGACTTCGACTATATCGCGCATCACGCCAATCGTATATCCAGGCATCAGTTCGAGCATTGGAATTCCGGCGACGATCGCTGATCGGCAAATTCGGTCGGCGCGGCAGTCCGGGATGCGTTCCGCGCTGGTAGACACCCGGAAATTGGCGCAGGCGCAACCGTCTGCGTTCACGCCACGTCCGATTCATGTCTGCCGATCGAATCGGACAAGCGCAACCATGGATGCCATGGCCCCCTTTCCATTCGGCGGATTCTGTCGCAAGATTGAGCCTCGCCAAGGGGAGGCAAGATCATGGCAAGCAGCGAAAGAACCGAAGCGCCCACATTGCGCCGGGGCATGTTGAGCGAGGTGCGCACCGCACTGGGTGACTTGTTCGGCGGCAAACTCGATCCGAAACAGGAATTGCACATCCAGGTATTGTTTGGATTGCTTGGTGCCGTGGCGCGGTCCGACTGGCTTGTGTCCAGCGAAGAAGCGCAATACACCAACGTCTTGATGGACGAATTGGCCCTCAACACGGCGGCGCGCAAGTTGGCCACGGAAGCTTTTTCACGTGGTTGCAAACGCGAATTGGACGCTGCGTCCGAAATCCGGTTGTTCGTGCAGACCTTTCCGAAAGGCTCCAGCGAAGTCGAACGCCTGTATGAACATTTGTTGCGATTGGCGGCTGCGGATTCGCGCATCCGTCCCGGCGAACGCACCCTGCTGGAACAAATAACGCTCGAATTGGGCTATTCCAAACCGGAAATGGAAGCACGGTTAACGCGTATTTTGCACGCCTGAGCAAGGTCAGCCTGCCAGCACCTTGCCCCGTGTCCGCGCGTCAATCAATGCGCGATATTGTTGGTGCGCGCGATGAAGCCGGCGACGTCGTCATGCAGTTTCTTCAGCGACGCCTCGTGCGCATAGACCATGTGTCCTGACGGGTAAAACGCATATTCGATGTTTTCCTGCAATTTCGCTGAAATCGGCAAGTGGTGCATTTCATATTCGGCAGCGAAGAATGGCGTGGCCAGATCGTAATAGCCGCCGGCAAGCAACACATGCATTTGCGGATTGTATGTCATCGCCGTGGCCAGATCCGGCATGACGTTGGTCGACATGGGAAACGGAGAATCCGCACCCGGCGGTTTATGTTGCCAGTTCCACGGATGCACATTTCCAAACGGGTGAAATGTCATGTCGCGCCCGAACTGCAATTGCTTGCGCGCGTAGTCGTTGAACGCGGAAATATATGCCGAGCTGATGCCCGCGGATTGCGGATCATATTGCGACGTCTGACTGAGCGGGTCCATGCTCGGACCGGAAAATCGTGTATCCAACCGCCCGGTGGTCAGGTCTGCATCTTCTTGCAAGGTCTTCTCGAACTCACCACCGGATACACGCAGATTTGCCTTTTCAATGTAGGCAACCGGCAATCCCGTGTAGTCGTGCAGCTTTTGCGCCATGGCGTGTTTGGCAGCCGGATCAAGGGTGGAGCCAGCCGCCAGCGCCTGGAGGTAATCAGTCAGCGCAAAATGTTCGACTTGTTTCAGGAACGGCACCAGTTGCGCGGGTTGTTGGGCCAGTTTGTGGTGATACCAGGCAGTTGCGGCATAGGTCGGCAGTGCCAGCGCATAGGATTGATCCACACCCGGATTCAGTAGCGGCGGCACGTCGATGTCATTACTGAAAGACAATATCTGTGACAACAAGACCACACCGTTCAAATCGATGCTGTCTTCGGTTTCCAGCATGTTTGCCAATACCGCGGAACGTGTGGTGCCGTAGCTTTCGCCAAACAGGTACTTCGGTGAATTCCAGCGCCCGTATTGCGTCAGAAATTTGTTGATGAACTGGCTGAACGCCCGTGCATCTTCGTCCACGCCGTAGAATTCCTTGCGCCGCTGCTTCATCTTTTCGGCTTGCTTGGACTTGTCTTGTTCAATCGCGAGCAGCCGCGAAAAGCCGGTTCCCGGTGCGTCAATGAATACCAGATCGCTGGCGTCAAGCAGGCTGTAATCGTTGTTGACCACGCGATAAGGCGCTGCCGGCGTGTGCTTGTCATCCAGCGTGACCACGCGGCGCGGACCAAACGCACCCATGTGCAGCCACACTGTGGATGAACCGGGACCCCCGTTGTACAGGAATGTCAACGGACGCCGCGCGCTTTCGACACGTTGCCTGAAGTAGGCAACGTAGAAAATACTTGCGGTTGGATCGCTCTCGTCTTCGTCTTTGCCAGTCAGCACGATCGTACCGGCAACAGCCTTGTAATCGATCTTGCTGCCTTCAACGTCGACACTACCCTGCGTGGTTACGTGTCCGGATTTTGGCACTGCACTTTGCGTATCGTCATGCTTGTCCGCAGATGCCTTGCCGCCGTCAGCCCAGGCCGGTGCGCAAAGCACACAACATGCAGCCACGAAAATACTTGTCAATGTGTGCATGCTCCACTTTTTCGTGACACGATTGCGCATGACGTCTGCCCCCGTTGGAGAATGCGCGCATCCTACGGAATCAAGCCACAGCAGCAATCCGCCATTAGTCACGTTGCCTACAGCTTCGTACGCGGTACACTTGGCAAGCTGCACGGCATTACCGACATTTCCATTACATAACTTCAAAGGAGTAAGGTTATGGCCAGATCATCCGCATTCCTGACTGACATCAAGACGATTCGCAAGCGCGCGCGCGAGCACATGCGCGAAGGCGCGGTTACCGAAGGCTACGCAGCCGATAGAAAAGTGGTTTTGAAACTTCTCAACGAAGCGCTCGCCACCGAGATCGTGTGTGTGCTGCGTTACAAGCGTCATTTCTTCATGGCCAGCGGCATCAATGCCAAAAGCGTGGCCGCGGAATTCCAGGAGCATGCCGCCGAAGAGCAAGGCCATGCCGATCAGATTTCCATGCGCATCGTGCAGTTGGGCGGCGCGCCGAATCTTTCTCCGGACGGCATGCTCACACGCAGTCATTCCGAATATGTCGAAGGACAAAACCTGATCGACATGATCAAGGAAGACCTCGTCGCCGAACGCATTGCCATCGACAGCTACAGCGAGATGATCCGATATCTGGGCAACGACGACCCGACCACACGGCGCATGCTTGAAGCCATTCTCGCCAACGAGGAAGAGCACGCGGAAGATTTGAACAGCTTGCTCGACGAGCTGGGCGAATCCAGCAAAGCCACCACGGCGAAAAAACGCTGAAACTGCGTAGCGTCAAATGACTCGCCAAATGAAAGGCGGCGAGCCCTTCACCATCGTTGGCGCCGGCCTTGTCGGCGCCTTGCTGGCAACGTTGCTGGCGCAGCGCGGATTCGCAGTAACGTTGATCGAACGCAGACCCGATCCGCGCATCGCCGGATTTGTTGGCGGCCGCTCGATCAATTTGGCGCTGGCCGAACGTGGTTGGCATGGCCTGCGTCTGGCTGGCTTGGCCGATACCTTGCGCCCGCTCGCAGTAATGATGCGCGGGCGCATGGTACATCATCTGGACGGCCATACCGAACTGCTGCGTTACGGCCGCGACGATAGCGAAGTCATCTGGTCAATCAGTCGTGGCGATCTGAACATGGCCCTGCTGGATGCCTGTGATGAAGCCGGCGTTCAAATCCATTTCGATCAGCGCCTGGATGCGGTGAATTGGGCAAATTCCACATTGCAACTTTGCAGTGAAGCCGGCGTCACCCGCGAAATCGTTGCCTCACGCGTAATCGGTGCCGATGGCGCCGGATCGGCACTGCGTACCGCCATGGCCACACAAGTGCCGCTGGGCGAACGTTACGAACCGCTGCAGCACAGCTACAAGGAATTGGTGATTCCGGCGCACGATGGGGAGTTTGCCATGCCCGCAAACGCGCTGCATATCTGGCCGCGCGGCAGTTACATGTGCATCGCGCTACCGAACGCGCAAGGAAGTTTCACGGTCACGCTGTTCCTGCCGACTCGTTCCACATCGAATCCATCCGAGCCGAGTTTTGCCACCATTGATTCAGCCACCGCCGTAAGGGATCTGTTCGCCCACGATTTCAGCGACGCGCTGCCACTGATTCCTGACTTGCAACACGACTTCATGTACAACCCGACCGGCGCGCTCGGCACCTTGTATCTGGATCGCTGGCATCTGGATGGCCGTGCCCTGCTGATTGGCGACGCCGCACATCCGATCGTACCGTTCCACGGACAAGGCATGAATTGCGGCTTTGAAGATGCCGTTGATCTGGCGCAACTGCTCGACGATGCGGATGGCGACAGCACAACGGCGTTCGCGGAATTCGAACGCCGGCGCAAACCGGATGCCGATGCCATCGCCGCGATGGC
>DASSXQ010000138.1:0-2032 GCA_035703725.1 Rudaea sp. | reverse complement strand
CGCCCGTCTCGTGAATGAGAGTATCGAGTGCCAACTGCGTTGGGCCGCAGCGAACATGCAACCTCGCGCCACGTTTGCGCAGATCCGCGTCAAGCGCAGCCAACGAATGATGCAACCACCAACGGCTTGCCGCGCCGGGCTGCCACGGCGCTTCCTCGTCCGGCGCATGGATGTACACGCAAGCAATCTGGCCATGCGCGCGCACCGCGGCATCCAGTGCGGGATTGTCTTCAAGCCGCAAATCGCGGCGCAACCAGACGATGGCGCAATTCATGCCGCGGATTTGGCCGCAGATCGCGTGGACACGACGTGAATTGACACAGTCGCAAGTCGCGTTGCTACAACATGCCGAAGCGGCGGATCACCCGCATTTTCACGAACTGGGTCAGCCCCATGTACGCGGCCAGAATCGCCAGGAGAAAAATCCAGTACCAACCGGGTAATGGGGCAAATCCGAACCAGCTTGCTGCCGGAGAAAACGGCAATGCAACGCCAATCAGACAAATCACCACGCTGGTCACCATCAACGGCAGGCTGGCGCGGCTTTCGACAAACGGGATGCGGCCGGTGCGGATGATGTGCACGATCAACGTCTGCGAAAGCAACGATTCGACAAACCAACCAGTCTGGAACATTGGCGCATGCGCCACGTCGTTGGCACCAAGCACGAACCACATGATCGCGAACAGGGTGTAATCAAAGATCGAGCTTATTGGTCCGATGCGCAACATGAACCGGGTGATCGAATGCAAATCCCACTGTCGCGGCTGGGCCAGGTATTCCGCATCGACATCGTCGGATGCAACGGCCGTCTGGGAAAAATCGTACAGCAGGTTGTTCAACAGCACTTGTACCGGAAGCATCGGCAAGAACGGCAGCAACGCACTCGCTCCGATCATGCTGAACATGTTGCCGAAGTTGGAACTGGCCGTCATCTTGATGTACTTGAGAATATTGCCGAAGACCTTGCGCCCCTCGATGACGCCTTCTTCGAGCACCATCAGACTTTTTTCGAGCAGAATGATGTCGGCCGATTCCTTGGCGATATCCACTGCGGTATCGACGGAAATGCCCACATCCGCCGCGCGCAGCGCCGGACCATCGTTGATGCCGTCGCCGAGGAAACCCACCACATGCTGGTCGCGATGCAGGGCCTGGATCACGCGCACTTTTTGTTGCGGATTCAGACGCGCAAATACCTGCGTGGTGCGCGTGGCGACGGTCAGGTCCTCATCGCTCATGGCCTCCACCTGATTGCCGAGCAGATAGTTGTCGACCTGGATGCCTACCTGACGACAAACATTGCGCGTGACGATGTCGTTGTCGCCGGTCAGGATCTTCACCGCCACGCCGTTGGCATTGAGCGCCTCGATCGCATCGGCTGCGCTATCCTTGGGTGGATCGAGAAACGCGATGAAACCCATCAAGGTCAGATCTTTCTCGTCTTCACGCGAATAACTCGGCTTGACTTCGATTTCGCGCATGCCCAATGCGAGCGCGCGGAATCCATCGTCGTTCATGTCACGCGCAACCTGGCGCACTTCAGCCAGTTTTTCCTCGGTCAACGCGTGCGTGTCGTCGCCCAGAGCCACACGCGTGCACACACCGACGGTCTCGGAAACGGCACCCTTGGAGATGAGGTAGCGTCGATCGGACTGGTCGCGCACGATCACCGACATGCGCCGTCGCGAAAAATCAAACGGCACTTCATCAACCAGCGTATAGGCGGATTTCAAGCGTGCGGCGGTGTCGCCATCGGTGCGTTCAAGCACGGCAACATCAAGCAAATTGCGCAGTCCGGTCTGGTGATAGCTGTTGAGCCAGGCAAACTCCAGCACCCGATCATCATCATCGCCATTGATATCGGTGTGAAGTTCGAGGATAACCTTGTCCTGAGTCAACGTGCCCGTCTTGTCGGTGCACAACACGTCGATCGCGCCGAAATTCTGGATTGCGCTCAGGCGTTTGACGATCACATCCTTGCGCGCCATTTTCAGCGCGCCCTTGGCCAGATTGATGGCCACGATCATTG
>DASSXQ010000278.1:0-10927 GCA_035703725.1 Rudaea sp. | reverse complement strand
CCGCGCTTTCGCGCGTCGCAACTGCTGATCTTCGTTGGCAGGTTTCTGTGTCATATATTTCGCGGTGTTGTCACCGGCAACCACTTCTCGAAACACGCAATCACGGATGATTGCAAAATCTGGAAAATCTCCGCACAAGTTCTCGTTCGTCATTCCCGCGGCCGGCAACAGCCGAAGCGCTGGTCAAGCTGCAATCCAGCTCTCTCGTCGTTCTGCAGCGCGCGAGTCAAGAACCGGATCCCGGCTTTCGCCGGGGTGACGGCTTGTGCAGCAGGTCCCTAGTGCGTGATATCTCCATGCGCCAAATCCCCATCCCGAATCACGGGTGGCGTGCTGAACGTATGAAACGGCGCTGGCGAGGGTACGGTCCACTCAAGTCCGCGCGCGCCTTCCCACGACCGCGCGGCGGCCGGAGCACCATATTTTTTCGAATGCCACAGAATGAATGCGAACATGAACGGGGTCAGATACATGCCGTAGGCACCGATGGTGCTGACGAAATTCCAGTCGGCAAATGCAACGTTGTAATCCGGCACACGCCGCGGCATTCCTGCAAGACCCAGGAAATGCTGCGGAAAGAACAAGATGTTGACAAACACCATGGTCCACCAGAAGTGGATTTTGCCCCAAGTCTCGTTGTACATCCTGCCGGTCCATTTCGGCCACCAGTAATAGATTGCGGCGATGATGGTGAACAAGGCTCCCGTGACGAGCACGTAATGGAAGTGCGCAACCACGAAATAAGTGTCCTGATACTGGAAATCGGCCGGCACCAGGGCCAACGACACCCCGGAAAATCCGCCGATGGTGAACAGAATGACGAACGAAATCGCCCACAGCATGGGCGTCTCGAACGTCAACGAGCCGCCCCACATGGTCGAGACCCAGTTGAATACTTTTACACCCGTTGGAATGGCAATGAGCATCGTCGAATACATGAAGAACATTTCGGCACCCAGCGGCATGCCGACGGTAAACATGTGATGTGCCCAGACGGTGAACGATAGAAAGGCGATGCTGGCCAGTGCATATACCATCGCTTTATAGCCAAACAATGGCTTGCGACTGAAAGTGGGGATGATTTCGCTGATGATGCCGAACCCGGGCAGAATCATGATGTAGACCTCGGGATGGCCGAAGAACCAGAACACATGCTGGTACATCACCGGGTCGCCGCCACCGGCCGCGTTGAAGAAACTGGTCCCGAAATATTTGTCGGTGAGCAGCATCGTGACCGCGCCGGCCAACACCGGCATCACGGCGATCAGCAAGAACGCGGTAATCAGCCAAGCCCAAACAAACACGGGCATCTTGAGCAAATCCATGCCGGGCGCGCGCATGTTGAGAATCGTCGCAATAATGTTGATCGAACCCATGATCGACGAGATGCCCATCAAGTGAATCGAGAACACCATGAACGCGACGCTGTCGCCACCCTGTATGGACAGCGGCGGATACATGGTCCAGCCACCGGCCGGGGCGCCGCCGGGCATGAACAGCGTCGACAGCAACATCAGGAATGCAAACGGCAGAATCCAGAATGACCAGTTGTTCATGCGCGGCAGCGCCATGTCCGGCGCACCAATCATCAATGGCACCATCCAGTTGGCCAGGCCCACGAACGCCGGCATGATCGCGCCGAAGATCATTACCAACCCGTGCATCGTGGTCATTTCGTTGAAGAAATACGGCTGCACGAACTGCAGACCGGGCTTCATCAATTCGGTGCGGATCACGCCGGAAAGCGCAGCGCCGACACACACCATGATGAACGAGAAAATCAGGTACAGCGTGCCAATGTCTTTGTGATTCGTCGAAAATACCCAACGATGGATAAAGCCATGCGGCTTGTCGTCGTGATGATCGTGGTGCGGTGCAGCGGCATGGGTGTCCATGATGAATCCTCGGGTATTTGTTTTTGCGACCTACTGATTTCCCGCTGTCGTGGCAACGACGGCCGGTTTCGTGGCGGCGGCTTCCTGAGCGTCCAGCCACTGCTGAAATTCGGCTTTCGGTACAGCCTTGACCACGATCGGCATGAAGCCATGGTCCTGACCACACAATTCAGCGCATTGACCGCGGTAGATGCCGGGCTCGTGAATATTGGTCCAATCGGTATTGATGATGCCGGGAATGGCATCCTGCTTCCAGCCAAGTTGCGGCACCCACCAAGCGTGAATGACATCGGCACCGGTGATCAGGAATTGAATTTTGGTATCGGTTGGCACCACCAGGGGTTTGTCCACATCCAGCAGATACGTGTTTTCGCCATTGTCCTTCACGGCCCACGGATCCAGTCCGGATTTGAGCTCGCGTGTTTTGTCGCTGCGCTTGTCCAGACGCGAAATGAAATGCACGTGATACGGCTTGCCATCGACACTGACGTAGTCGTAACCCCATTTCCATTGGTAGCCGGTGATCTTGATGACCATCTTCGCGTTGTCGACGTCGGCCATTCTTATCAACACGCTGCTCGCCGGCCACGCCAGACCAATCAGAATCAGGATCGGAATGATCGTCCAGATTGTTTCGGCGATGGTGTTGTGGCTCCAGGTCGCTGCGACTGCGCCTTTGGATTTGCGAAACTTGAACATCGCATAGATCATCGCGCCAAAGACGATGACGCCGATTACGCAGCACACGTAGAATCCCAACATGTGGATGGCGTAAACCTCGCGAGAGGTTTGCGTAACCCCTTTTGTCAGGTTGAGTTGCCACGGCTTGGCCAGCGCATGCGCAGTGCCGGCAAACATCGACAAGGGTACCGTCGCTGCGGCGACCGCCAACCCCAGATTGTTACGCAACCAACCGGCACCCTTCATTCGCTGTCACCTTGCATCGAGTTTCCTGAAATCCTGCCGTTGCGTCGTTCACGCTCCAGCAGTTGCGTCAACCGATACGCCAGATCACTGCGTTCGGTGTCATTCAAAAACGCCCCAACTTCCACTTCGCGTCCGTGCGAGCCAACCATCAACCGGCTCGGCCATCCACGCCAGCGGCCCGGTTCGAGACGAACTTTCACCCAGTACGGATGAAAGCACGCGACCGGAGAGTCAGCCGCAGTCGCCGCAATCTCCAACTGCGACGACGTCAGCGCAATAATCTGACCCTTGCCCAGATTGCGCCAAACACGATCCAGACAATAACCCAAAATCAGCAATTCCAACACGGCAAACAATGGTGCCAACACGATTCCGAACCACGCTGCCGCTGCGGAAAACGCGAGTGCCGCAATACTTTGCACCACTAGATACCACACCATGCCCCGACGCGACAGTGATCGATGTGGTAGCACCGTCACCGATACCCGCCCATTTTGCGCAGATACTGGATCGTCGCTGGTCATTACAGACCCGACACGTTGTTAATCCGCCAATGATAGTCA
This sequence comes from Rudaea sp., assembly GCA_035703725.1. Taxonomy (GTDB): domain Bacteria; phylum Pseudomonadota; class Gammaproteobacteria; order Xanthomonadales; family Rhodanobacteraceae; genus Rudaea. The sequence continues at coordinate 7,542 of DASSXQ010000278.1, read as the reverse complement.
GAGCGTCGGTTACGGGCAAGCTCGGCTTGTCACGGGCGCAGCGTCGTGCTGGTAAACTTCGCGCCCCCGAGCAGCCGTCTGCTCGCTTTTTCGAATAGCCATGAGCGCAATTCTCCAATCTGAACTTCCGTCCGGATGCGATCCTGCCACGGCTCGAATGACCGCCGCGTGGTGCAGCGATGAAACCCAAATGGTCAACGAATTGTTGGCGCAGGCGGCGTTGCCGCCCGCCGAGCGTGATCTCGTCCTGGCGCGCGCGACCGAACTGGTTGCCCGCGTGCGCGCGAAAGTCGGCAATCAATCGGCAATTGAATCGTTCATGCGCGAGTACGATCTTTCCAGCGAAGAAGGCGTGCTGCTCATGTGCGTGGCTGAAGCACTGCTGCGCATTCCGGACAAAACCACAACCGACAAGCTGATTTCCGACAAGCTTGGTGAAGCCAACTGGGAAGCCCATGTTGGCAGAAGCGATTCCGTTCTCGTAAACGCGGGCACATGGGGTTTGATGTTGACCGGCAAGTTGGTCACGCTCGCCGACGAAACCCAACGCAACGTGACCGGTGCGTTCAAACGCCTGGTCGGGCGCGTCGGCGAACCGGTGATCCGCCTCGCCGTTCGGCAGGCAATGCGCATCATGGGTCATCAGTTTGTCATGGGCCGCACCATTGCCGAAGCCTTGAAACGTGCGGCGCAAAAAGAAAACCGCGCATATCGCTATTCCTATGACATGCTTGGCGAAGCGGCGCTCACGCAACACGACGCACAGCGTTACCATCAGGCTTACAAGGATGCCATCGCTGCGCTCGGTGCGCGCTCCCCGGAGTTGCGCCGGCGCGAGCGCGACGTTCTTGACGCGCCGAGTATCTCCATCAAGCTGTCGGCGCTGCATCCGCGTTACGAAGTAGCCAAGCGCCAGCGTGTCCACGCCGAACTCACGCCGAAATTGCTGGAATTGGCACAGTTGGCCAAACGCCATGCCATTGGCCTGACCGTCGATGCCGAAGAGGCTGATCGTCTGGAATTGTCGCTTGATGTCATTGCCACGGTGCATGCCGATGCATCGCTGGAGGGCTGGGACGGCTACGGTTTGGCTGTCCAGGCATACCAGAAACGCGCGCCGTTCGTGATCGACTGGCTGGCCGAACGCGCGCGCAAGACAGGACGTCGCTTCTGTGTTCGCCTGGTCAAGGGTGCGTACTGGGATTCGGAAATCAAACGCGCGCAGGAAGGCGGCCATGCGGGCTATCCGGTGTTCACGCGCAAGCCGAATACCGATGTTTCGTATCTGGCCTGCGCGCGGCGATTATTCGATCTGGGCGATGCGTTTTATCCGGCGTTTGCCACCCACAATGCCCACACCATCGCGGCCATCCACCACATGGCGAGGGGACGGCCATTTGAATTTCAGCGCCTGCACGGCATGGGCGTGGATCTTTACGCCGAAGTGATTGGCGCTGACAACATGAACGTGCCATGTCGGGTGTATGCACCTGTCGGCAGCCATGAAGATTTGCTGCCGTACCTCGTGCGCCGCCTGCTCGAAAATGGCGCGAACACCTCGTTCGTGAATCGCATTGTCGACGAAGATCTGCCGATTCGCGATCTCGTCGCCGATCCTGTTGACACCGTGCGCGGCTACGCAACCATTCCACATCCGCATATCCCGTTACCGATAGCGTTGTTTGGCGGCAATTGCGCACCGTCGCAAAATTCGTCATTTACATTTAGGAAGAATTCCATGGGCGTGAATTTTGGCAACGACGATGAATTGAAGGCACTCGCCGATGCGGTCGCACAGGCAAAACCCGACTGGAACGCGGCGCCGCTGATTCCCGGAGCGAAGCTTTCCGGGGAACCGCAGCCGGTTACCGATCCCAGTGATCGCCGGCGTCAGATCGGTACCAAGCAGCAAGCCGATGCCGCCATGGTCGAGATCGCCCTGAGCAATGCAGTTGCGGCGCAGCCGGCGTGGGACCGCATGCCGGCTGCCTCGCGCGCGAAGATTCTCGAATACGCTGCAGACCTGCTCGAACAACGTCGCGCCACGTTCGTGACCTTGCTCGTGCGCGAAGCAGGCAAAACGCTGCCTGCCGCCATTTCCGAAGTTCGCGAAGCAGCGGACATGTGCCGATACTACGCGGCAATGGCGCGCAAACTGTTTGGTCAACCCGAAGCTCTGCCCGGCCCGACCGGCGAATCCAACCAGTTGTCGTTGCATGGCCGCGGCGTGTTCGTGTGCATCAGCCCATGGAATTTTCCATTGGCCATCTTCACCGGACAGGTTGCTGCCGGCCTTGCCGCAGGCAATTGCGTCATCGCCAAACCGGCCGATCAGACCGTATTGATCGGTCACGCCGCAGTGAAGCTGCTGCACGACGCGGGCGTGCCGAAAGATGTGTTGCAGTTCGTGCCCGGCAAGGGCTCGATGATTGGCAATACCCTGCTCACACGCCCCGAAATCGCCGGCGTGTGCATGACCGGATCCACGGAAACGGCTTGGACAATCAACCGCACGCTGGCCGCACGCAATGCGCCCATTGCCGCATTGATTGCCGAAACCGGCGGCCAGAACGCGTTGATCGCCGATTCTTCCGCGCTGCCCGAACAATTGGTCAAGGACGTGCTTGCCTCGGCATTCGATTCCGCCGGCCAACGCTGCTCGGCAGCGCGCGTGCTGTTCGTGCAGGACGATATCGCCGACAAGGTCATCACCATGTTGTCCGGCGCAATGGCTCAACTGCAAGTCGGCGATCCGGGATTGCTGTCGACCGACGTGGGTCCGGTCATCGACGAACCGTCGCGCAAGAATCTCGTCGATCACGCCGCACGCATGGACGTGGAAGCCAAGCTCATCACGCAAGTCCCTCTAAGCCCCGAATGCGATAACGGCACATTCTTTGCGCCGCGCGCGTATGCGCTCAAATCGCTGTCGCAACTTACCCAGGAAGTGTTTGGCCCAATCCTGCATGTTTTGCGCTGGAAGGCAAATGAACTCGATGCCGTGATCGACGCCATCAACGCCACCGGTTTCGGTCTGACGCTCGGCATCCATAGCCGCATCGATTCGACCATCGAACATATTTCACAACGCGCAAAAGTCGGCAACTGCTACGTCAATCGCAACCAGATCGGTGCGGTCGTCGGCGTGCAACCGTTTGGTGGCGAGAATTTATCCGGCACCGGCCCGAAAGCAGGTGGCCCGCATTACTTGCCGAGATTCGCCACGGAACGCACGTTGACGATCAACACCACTGCCGCTGGCGGCAATGCTTCGCTGTTGACACTCGGCGAGTAACCAGCCTCGCGCCTCGCCTTGCCTCACCCCCAGGCAGACTTGGGGGAGAGGGCTGGATACGGCCCGCCATGCGCTGGAAATTGAACGGTATGCACCCGGCGTGTTCAAACACAACGCGCATCTCGCTCGCTGGCGGCGTTGCGGTGTAGGCGAATACCGGCAGCGAGAACGCAAATCCCCGAAATTAACCGAATTTACCCCATCACAAGGTAAAGTAGCGGCATGTATCTTGAGTTCTACGGACTAAAAGAGCCGCCTTTCTCGATCACCCCGGACCCGCGCTACGTGTTCCTGTCGGAGCGCCATCGGGACGCGTTGGCGCACTTGCTTTACGGGATAGGCAAGGGCGGTGGCGGCGGATTCGTGCAGTTGACCGGAGAAGTTGGCACGGGCAAGACCACATTGTGCCGCCTGCTGCTGGATCAGTTGCCGGAAGATACGCGTGTGGCGCTGGTGTTGAATCCGAAATTGTCGCCCGTGGAATTGCTCGAGACGATGTGCGAGGAGTTCAAACTCGACATTGGCGACAAACGTGGCAGCCTCAAGGGGCTGGTCGATGTTCTGAACACGTATCTGCTCGACGCATACGCGCAAGGATTGCGTGTGGTGTTGATTGTGGACGAGGCGCAGAACCTGTCGGTCGATGCGCTCGAGCAGGTGCGCTTGCTCACGAATCTGGAAACGCCTACGCAAAAGCTGCTGCAGATCATCCTGCTTGGCCAACCGGAATTGCGCGAAAAGTTGAATCAGACCGAGCTGCGCCAATTGGCCCAACGCATCACCGCGCGTTATCACCTGACCCCGCTGGATCGCAACGAAACGGAGGCCTACGTGCGCCATCGCATGGCTGTGGCGGGCGCCCCGCACATGCCGTTTTCGCGATTGGGAATGCGTGCGCTGTACCAGCGTTCCGGAGGAATTCCGCGCTTGATCAACGTTATTGCCGATCGTGCCTTGATGGCCGGGTTCGCCCGCGAACAGCAATCCCTTGGCGAGCGGCTGGTTGATCGCGCGGCTGACGAAACGTTGCCGGGACATGCCCGCTATTGGGCTCATCGTTATGGTCACTGGGCAATTGCCGCATTGATCCTGATCGCGGCAGGCGTCGCGGCGCAGTTCTGGATGCGTGCTTCAGCGCCCAAACCGGTGGACGTTGCCACTGCCGCACCCGCAATTGTCCCTGTCGACGAAACGCTGGCGCGGCTGCGCAGTGCGATTGCGCACAGCCCGGAATCGGACCTGACCGCATGGACACAACTGTTGGCGCGCTGGCAGGTCAATTCCAGCCAGGCGTCCGTGCGTGAGGCGGAAAAATGCCCGAACGTGATTTTCGTCGGCCTGAATTGTTTGCGCGGTTCGGGCACGATCGCCCAACTGGCACGTTTTGATCGCCCCTTGATACTGACATTGCGCAGCGACAAGAACAGTGCCGAAGCCTTGCTGCAGGATGTGGATGCGAACCATGTTCGCCTGGAACTTGGCGGTCAACACTTCCTGCTGAAAAAGACCGACTTGTCGGCAATCTGGAAAGGCGATTTCAGCGTGATTTGGCGGTTGCCGGAAGACATTCCGGCAACCCTGCGTGTGGGCGATGCCGGCCCCGGGGTTGCCTGGATCAAGGCACAGTTGGCGCGCATGGACTCGCACCCGGCGGATGACAAAGGCCCGGCATATTTCGATGCCGCACTGGAACTGCGGGTGCGTAAACTGCAGGAAGCCTACGGCATCCAGCCCGACGGAATTGTCGGCCCGGAAACGCTGTTTGCGTTGTCGGCACTCGATGATGCCGGACCACATCTGTATCGGAATGTGGAATGACACCCCTGATGAAGCTGAACCATGTCACTTATTCTTGAAGCCCTGAAAAAATCCGAAGCGCGTCGTCGGCTCGGCAATGCGCCCGACCTGGATACGCCATTCACCACCGCCAAACCGCAGCGCGGATTGCTGCCATATCTGGTTGTAGCAATTGTCATCGTTGCGGGCGCCGGCTGGTGGCTGCTGCGTCGTCCTGCAACGCCGATCGCCCCAACGACAAACGCGACACCAGCGTCCCACGCGCCCACTCGACAGACTCCTGCTGCAACGACGCAACACAGCATATCGGGCGCCGCGAAACCGGCACGCAACGCCAACACTACCGTGCCACATGATTCGTCCCCCTGGGTTGCCGCGCAGCGGCCCGAGCTGCGTCAGACCATGCGCGAGACCAGAGAAGAACGCAGGCGTCGCCGCCTGGAGCGACAGACAGCAGCCGCCAACGGTTCAACAGCATCGGACATCACGCGAACGCATCTGGGCGCCGCGCCTGCGCGCGCACCGGCTGCCGAACCTTCACAGTCATTGCCGCACGAGCGCAGTAGCGCCGCCCAACCAGCATCGCAGTGGGTTGCCACCGGACCGCGAATCCCGATGGCGCGCCACCCCGCTCCACCAGCAACGCAATCGGCTCCGGGAAACGCTGCGCCGGATCCGATTTCGCGACCCTCGGCGGCGACCAGCACAAGTCCGCCAGCATCCACTCCGACGCCCATGGTCGCCGGCCCCGGCGTCTCTGCGACCAAACCTGCGCATCCGATTGAACCGGCGACCGCGCCAACCGAGGTGCCACCCTACTATCAACTCGCCTACGATGTACGCAAGGCATTGCCGGCGCTGAAATTGAGCATGCATGTCTATTCCGCCGATCCAGCGGCGCGCTTCGTGATACTCAACGACTCGCGCATGACGGAAGGGGAAAAAACGCCGGATGACGTAACCCTGGAAAAGATCGTCCCGGACGGCGTCATTCTCGAGTTCCAGGGTCATCGTTTCTTTTTTCCGCGCGACGCGCTCTGATTCGCACCGGACATGTTCGTCGAGGTTGCGCGGCCACGAAAATCACACCTGCCGTGGGCCACGATCGCCATCATCACGCTGTGCGTGATTGTGTTTTTGTGGCTTGCCGGGATGCCGCCGGATCTGCGCGTCACGCTCTTGCAACGTTGGGGGACGGTGCCGACAAATCTGTTCGATCAACACCTGCCGACCCTGCATGAATGGCCAGACTTGCGTCTGGCGCGCCTGTTCACTGCATTGTTCATTCACGTCGACTGGCTGCACTTGACCGGCAACCTGCTGTTCCTGATGATCTTTGGATTGTCGGCCGAACGCGTACTCGGATCGCCGCGTTTCTTGTTCCTGTTTTTGGTCGGCGGAGCACTTGCCAACCTGATCGGCGCCCTCACCTTGCCCGGCGTCCACACACCCATTGTCGGTTCCAGCGGCGCTGTCTCGGCGATTGTCGGCGCCTATTTCGCGCTGTTTCCTCGCGCGCGTCTGGGATTGGTGTTGCCGCTGGGATTGTTTCTCGAATTTGTGCGTATTCCCGCGGCGGTCTTGATCGGATTCTGGATTGCCCTGCAATTCCTGTTCATGTTCGTGGGCCCGGAATTTGGTGCGGTAGCGTGGTGGACCCACATCGCCGGCTTCGCCATCGGCATTGCTTTTGCGCTGATCTCACGCGGCGCCATCGCGCGCCGGCTGCGCAATATCTGAACACTGCTGCGGCAAGGACTTCAACCCGATGGCACTTTGCAAATACGTCCGGTGTGCGACAATTGGGCATGCGCAACAAGAAGCTGTACAAAGTCACGTTTCTGAGTCAGGGCAAAACTCTGCAACTTTACGCACGTCATATTGCCAGCAGCCAATTGTGGGGATTTACCGAAGTTGGCGAGATTGATTTCGAGCAAGCAACAGGCGTCGTGATTGATCCAACCGAAGAGCGCCTGCGCGAGCAATTCAGGGACACACGCATATTGCATTTGCCCATGCAATGCATTGTTTGCATCGAGGAAGTCGACAAGCGCGGCGCGCTGGCGATCGGCGATGCGGAAAACGCGCAGAACATCATGCCATTTCCGTTGGCACCTCCGCGCCCTGGCGGACCCTAGGCAGCACAACGCGAGCCCAGACGTGGAAATCGCCCCGATGCAATGGCATGTAGCACCACGTTGCGTGGCGCAAGGGTAGTCGCCAACTGGCCGCGCCAACCATGCGCAAGATCGTGCACATCGATATGGATGCGTTCTATGCATCCGTCGAACAACGCGATGATCCGACCCTGCGCGGCAAACCGGTGATCGTGGCATGGCGTGGCCAGCGTTCGGTCGTATGTGCCGCTTCGTACGAAGCCCGTCGCTTCGGCGTGCGTTCGGCGATGCCGGCCGTGCGCGCCGAACGGTTATGCCCCGACGCAATCTTCG
>DASSXQ010000272.1:0-4232 GCA_035703725.1 Rudaea sp. | reverse complement strand
ACGCCCGCGGTTGCGTACAAAACCCCGCGGTGGCTCTGCGCCAGCGCATGTGCGGCCCGTGTACCATCCACATCGGCGCCGGTAACGATGATTTGCGCGACGCCATGCGCTTTTGCACGAACAAGCACGGCCTCCAGATCGTGGGCGAACGAGGCATGAGTCAGATTGGCACCAATATCGATCAGAGGCATTCTGGTTCCACAAGGATTGGTCACTTATTATGCCCGCCAGCGTGGATCAAGTTCATGCGCGGTTAAATGCCAGTGCGCCATGCTGATGTCCGCACCTACTCTGGGATACGACACAATGAACGCTTCAATTCTGCGTATCGGCTGTCTGGCCGTGGTCATGCTGATCGGCGCAACGACTGCCAACGCGTCATCGATTGCCGACAACGGCGCATCCATGCTCGACTGGGACGCCATTCGTACTGCACGCACGCAGATGCAAGCCAATACTGCCCACGCGCAATCGCAGGCCGGGAAACCGACCGCCCAAGGCGCCGGCGGCAGTACGCACGCTGGCGAAGCATTTGCCAATGTTGATCGTGCTTATCCGCCGAGCTGTCTGCAGTCGCCAATGGCATTGGGTTTGTACCAAAACGATCCCCACGCGCTGACCGGGAAAATCACCTTGTTTGGCGATCCGCTGTCGAGTGATCCCGGCGAACGCAACTACTCCGAACGCGACACGGTGACGTTGTTCCGCGTGGTATGCAGTGGCGGCCAGTCGGCCACGTTGCTGGAAATTGACCGCCCGGCAGCCAACGAGGGCAATACCAGCAGATACCCGACTTTGCCCGGCGTATCCGTGTCGCAGGGTGGCAAGAACGTCTATGTGCGCATGAGCAACGATCCGAACACGTTTCTGGCTGCCGCGTATTCGCTGACGCCGTTGGTGCACAGCGATGTCTATGTTCTGGAAAATTTTTACGGCAGCGATGTGCAATTGGACTACAACCAGCCGTTCACGCTGACTGTCGACAACTTCAGCCTTAGTGGCAACCGTTACACGGATTTTCCGATGCCGGCCTACGATCCGGCCAAATACGCCGAGGCCTCCCTGCCGCTGCCGATCAGTGGGTATATGAGTACGACGTGGACAAATCCGAATCAAAGCGGCGAGGGGCTTTTCCTGCAAGTGTTCGATGCGGGCGATCAAACCAACCGGGTTCTGGCATTTGGCTGGTATACCTATGACGATCTGGGCTTGCCGTTCTGGTTGTACGGTCAGGCGACATTTCCGATTGGAACGCGCACGGTCGATGTGCCAACCGCGCAGTTGCAAAATGGTTCATTTGCACCGGCAAGTCTCGTCGGTCCGCCGCCGGATGTTATTCCCTGGGGCACGGTCACGCTCAGTTTCCCCGACTGTGAACACATGGATGTTCAATACAATGGCGATGCTTCGGCCGTTGGTGGCCCAACCGGCTTCGGCTACGAAACTTTCAAGCGCGTTGCCAACGTAAACAGTCTCGTCTGCCAATAGCTTTTTCGGCATATCTTCGACCGCGCAACGCGAACAAAGGTATTTGGTTCGCGTTGCGCGCAGCTCGCGCAGCGAGCGCAGTCGAAACCGTACCAAGGCTTGCAACATTGGCGATTGCGATGCAATGCGCCACACTTTGCGGTCCTGACCACGTGCGGATCGACTTGGACAAGCAACTGCAATTTCCCATCGCCGAGGTGCTGCCGCAACTCCTGGCACATCTTGATCGCAGCACCCGTTTGCTGCTCGAAGCACCGCCGGGGGCAGGCAAAACCACACAGGTGCCATTGGCCCTGCTCGGTGCCGCGTGGCTGGGCGGCCGCAAGATTCTGATGCTTGAGCCGCGCCGGATTGCCGCGCGGGCGGCGGCGGAATTCATGGCCGCACAGCTTGGTGAGAGCGTGGGTGACACGATTGGCTATCGCATCCGTTTTGAGTCGCGGGTTTCAGCGCGAACGCGCATCGAAGTCGTCACCGAGGGTATTCTCACGCGCAGGCTCCAGGCTCAGCCCGAGTTGGCTGACATTGGCGCGATATTGTTCGACGAATTCCACGAACGCCACCTGCAAGGCGATTTGGGTGCTGCCCTGGCGCTCGACGTACAGGCTTCGTTGCGACCGGATTTGCGCCTCGTCATCATGTCCGCGACACTCGATGGCGAGCGCATTGCACGCTGGTTTGACGCGCCGCGGCTGAGCAGCGAAGGCCGCAGTTTCCCGGTGCGGATTGAATATCCCCCAGCCCGCGCACGCGAAGCGTGGCCAATCCAGTTGCGTCGCGCGGTGGGAACGGCGCTAGCGGAAAATGATGGCGATGTGCTGGTTTTTCTGCCTGGACGACGTGAGATGGAACGGGCACTGCAAACGCTGGCGCCTGTCACCCTCGAAGGGGCAGCGAGCCGGATTGGGCAGCAGCGGCTTGATGAACATCGGGCATCAACAAATTCCCGAGTATCTTCGGCTCACCCCAGCCCCCACTTCCGGGCGCCGTCTGGGGGTGAGGAAGTGCAAACGTTGCGCGGCGCGACATGTGTTCAATTGTTGCTTTTGCATGGAGACTTGTCGCTTGCGCAGCAACATGCGGCACTGCAAGCGGCCGTTCCGGGGACGCGCCGCATTGTGTTGGCGACCAACGTTGCCGAATCCAGCGTAACCCTGCCGGGAATTCGCACGGTGATTGATTTGGGTCAGGCAAGAGAGCCACGCTTTGATCCGAATTCCGGATTCACCCGACTGGAAACAACGAGCATCTCGCAAGCGTCAGCCGATCAACGCGCCGGGCGTGCCGGGCGTGTCGCTGCCGGCGTGGCCTATCGACTGTGGCCGCAGAGTCGGCGCCTTGAGCCTTCGCGTCGCGCGGAAATTGCCCAGGTGGAATTGTCCACTTTGGCACTGGAACTTGCGGCATGGGGTACGGACAAGCTGCACTGGCTTGATCCGCCGCCGGCCGGCGCGCTGGCCAGTGCACGCGAACTTCTGCAGTTGTTGGGCGCACTCGACCGCGAGCATCGCTTGACGCAACGTGGTCGCGAGATGCTGACGACGGGCGCATCCCCGCGTCTGGCCGCAGCCGTGCTGCGTGCGCCAATCCATCAGCGAGCGCTTGCTTGCGATTTGATTGCGCTGACCGAAGCGCGTAATCCGTTGCGCGGTGACAGCGCCCGCAGCGACGATTTCCGCCGGCGCCACGCGGCGTTGATCGCGTTTCGCCAGCATCGTCGCGAATCCCGCAACCTGGAGGCTGATGCCGCGGCGCTCAAGGCGATCGACCAAGCGTGCGCGAGTTGGCGCAGGCGCTTTGACGTTGCCTCTGCGGCCGGCCAGCCACGCGACGCATTTGCACACGCGCAGCCCGGATCCGATGACGCCGCGCGCATCGGCAATTTGCTCATCCATGCCTTTCCCGATCGCGTTGCGCGCCAGGACGACCACGACCCGCGCCGTTATCGGCTGAGCAACGGTCGCGGCGCGAAATTGCATCCGGATTCCAGTTTGTACGCAGAACCATGGTTGGTTGTGTTTGATGCGCATTTTGACGAGGGCGACAGTCTGATTGTGTCTGCTGCACCATTTGATGCGAGTGTGCTGGAACGCGATTTTGCCGACTGTTTCGTGTCGACGCGCTCGGTGCGCTGGAATCGCGAGACCCGCGCAATCGAGGCATTCGAGGAGAGGCGTTTTGCTCGCCTTGTACTGGAGCGCCACCCGGTTGCGGCAAACAAGGACGACGCACTGGCCGCACTGCTTGCAGCCGTTCGCGATCTCGGATTGGACGCACTGCCCTGGAGCGATGCTGCAATCGATTTGCGCACGCGTGTTGGCTTCCTGCGCGAATGGTGTCCACAGCTTGGCTTGCCGGATCTGGGCGATGACGCCTTGCTGGACACGCTTGAATGCTGGCTTGCGCCGTACCTCGCCGGCAAGACGCGGCTGGACGCCCTCACGCCCGCCATGCTCGGCGACGCTCTGGCTTCACTGCTGGATTTTTCGCAACGCCGCCGGATCGATGAATTCGCTCCGGAATCGCTTTTGGTACCCAGCGGCAATTCGCGCCGCCTGCATTACGAAGTCGGAAAATCGCCGGTGCTCGCGGTCAAACTGCAAGAGTTGTTTGGCCTTGCCGACACGCCCCGCATCGCCATGGGTCGCGTGGCAGTGACGCTGCACCTGCTCTCCCCGGCGCAACGTCCCATCCAGGTGACCCAGGACCTGCGCGGTTTCTGGGAGCGCACGTATCCGGAAGTG
>DASSXQ010000265.1:0-5345 GCA_035703725.1 Rudaea sp. | reverse complement strand
GTGCGGTTCGTTGCGGATTCTACGCGGGTTCCCAGCTCTTCAATCGATAGACACGTGGGCCGTTGATCAACTTGCTCGCAAGCCAACCGACAATGGCCAAAACGATGAAGAACACTTCAAGCTCGCGCTGACGATTAATTGCCCCTGTGAATGAGTCGGCACGAGAAGTCGGCCGATAGGCGATCAGCACGATGAATGCAAGCAAGGCTGTGATCACCTTAAACGCACCGATCAGGCTCCCCAAGGCGATGTTTCGGTTGTAGAGGATGCTCAGCCTGATCGTCCATGCCGCAAACAAGGCAGCACCAGCGTACCCGGCGTATGTACAAAGTTGCATTACGATTGTCGGCGGGTCGTGGTCTTGGTAGTCGTGCGGCTCAAAGAACCACGCCAACATTGCTCCGATCAAGGGCGAGAGGAAAACCATCGCGCTGATGAAGAAATCCGTCTTGTCGAAGAACACGACGAACCGGTTTGTTACACCCCCGATGAACAGAAAAATGTAAGTGGCGAGGATCACTAGCAGAATCATTTTGGTGAGCGTGCCGTCGCCATTCGTGGCGTTCTGAGTTTCCGCCCTATCGGCCTTGTCTGTGTCGGCTTTCGTGGTGACGCTTTGCGATTGTGCTGGCGCTGTGGATGTTGCGGTGTCCCTTTTCGCGCGCAGCATCTGTTCAATCGATGGCTTCGATGACGTGGGAACTTGGCGCTGTGCGGGAATCGCAGGGGACCGGTGATGGGCAATATCCGGCACGGCGACAGGCTGTGGCGACGGCGTTTGCGTGGTAAGCGCGGGCGTAGGGGATGCGAGCGGTGCTGCTTCCGCGGTATCCACGCTGACTTGCGGCGGAGGTTGTTCTTGTGGTTTGGCCGGCTCGCTCGCTGTCGATTCCGATGCCGCTTGCGCGTTTTCGCGTGCTTGGGCTTGCTCCTGTGGCGTCGCTTGTTCAGCCTGCGCAAGTTCACGCGCACGCTCTCGGGATTCCATTTCGGCCAATGCTTGTTCTTGTGCGCGAGCTTGTGCGTCCTCGCGCGCTTGTTCTGCTGTTCTGGCCGCCTGTTTTTGTGTGATGTTTTCCGCGATGGCGCGCTTTGCAACTCGCGTCCAGCCGTCGATGAATTGTCTCAGCGACGGAAAAGCCTTGAACATCCACCCCTCACCTGCGATTTCCCGATTCACCTCGCCTTGATCACTGGCGAATTGGACTTTGAGGTAGGCTGCTGCCAAACGGCAAATGTGCGCGGAGTTGGAACTATCGTCTGGTGTATTTCCAGCGGCGATACGTTTTCCCATGCCGGGGTCGATGGGTATCCGCAATTCGGTCGTGAGCGCAGTATAAATTTCGGCAACGCGGTCGGATGAACGATAGGCGCAACCGATAGGGTTTGCCTTGTCCGGATTGCCGTCGGCATCCGAATGTGCCTTGTAGTAATCGGTCATGTCCGCGTAGAGCCTCTGCGTAAGCGGTCCTGGATCTGACGAGTCTTGTGCAAACGTCTTGCAGGCGGAAAACGCCACGAACAAAAGCGCGCAAGCGAGAACCCTATGGATCATGTGTTGGCTCCGATGGTGTCGCCGAGTGATCTCCGTGATCGGTCTATCGAAAAGCCATCACCAGACCAATCGTGCCGAGCGCTCCCAAGACGATGCCGAACACCGCACGTGGAATCCCGGATTTCTGCTGATTCTTGCCGATATCGCGCAGGGCCATGACTCCGCAAAACAGCGCGGCTGGAGCAGGAACGAGCAGGATGGAAATCAGACCGAGGTATCCGGCTGCGATCGCCCAGCCTGATCTGCCTGTTGGCAGCAGGTATTTGGTCAGATCGGAATCCTTTTTGCCTTGCACTCTGCCGCAATGCGGACAGGTAGCGGTCATGTCCGGAATTTGGATCCCACAACTTTTGCAAGCGATCATTTGAGTCCACTCCAATCAGTGATGTTGGTCAGATTCAGTCAACGACTCATTCGTCCGAGAGGTCGACCTCAAACTGGCCCTTCCCCTTGTCTGCCCAGGAAAGTTTGTAATGGATCAACATTTTTCCTGTCCCGTCGCTGATGTTGGCCGAACATTCGCGCGTTTCGGTTCCGTGATCGAATCGCTTCTGACCCATGAGCGTAATATCAGTGAGAGTAATTCCCTTATTTGAGAAGATTTCGCGAAGAGTGGTCTGCGCCTCGCTCGAATCGCAGGCTGGCACATCGCTGTAATTGAGAATGAAGGGAATAGGCAACAGGGTGATCGCTGCCAATGCGACAAGTTTGGGGATCCGTGCGGTTGCATCGAAGGGGTACTGACTTGCACGTGCAAACAGCACGCGGCGCTTCGCCAGATAGTAAGGAAGCGCGATGATCCACAGCAGAAATACTAGGATGGCCCAAAGCCCGGCCGAATAGTTGTTTGCGAAATTGACTGCCTGAGACGGATCTGCGTTGGTCCGAGCCGGTTCGACCTTGCCAACACGATGCGCCGACGCGTCGAAATAGACCCAGAATGCCGACGCGCAGGTAATGATCCACCACCAGTCGGATCTACCGGTACCGAGTACAAGAAAAATACCGATCAAGAACAATGCGCCTGTTAGCACTGCCCAATGCATCCACCAGTTCTCGGGTGAATCGAAAGGGCGCGATGGATCCATTCCCATGTTGTTTGCAGATTGCTGGTATGGCAGTGAAGCCACCACAGGTGGTGGGTTTGGCGGTGGCGGTGTTGCTGAAGTCGGCGCCGGTGGCGGCGATGCTTGCAATGCCGCTGCCAATTCTGGCGGACGCTGAAGTGATACACGTGTAGCGGTATCGCCTGCGACCGCGCTTTCCAGCGTGATCCAGGTCGAGTCCGTCGTGCGCTTCACATTGGTTTCGCGCGAGAGGCGTCGCGTCGCGTGTTCAAGCGCGAGAAAGGACAACGGCACCGGGCCGAGCACGCTGCCATCGCGTTCGATCTGCCACTTGGTGCCGTCGGTTTGCACCAGTTCCACTTCCGCGCCGCACTGGTTCAGGCGCAGGCGCAGCTTTTGCGCTTCGTCGTTGTCAGGAGTTTCGCGTACCGCGATCGGACAGCGTTGCAATACTCGACTGCCGAACGCATCCGGATCCAGCTGAAATATGGCGGCGACTTGTTGCCAGACGTGCTGATCGATGAAGCCGGCCAGAGTACGACCGGTAAGGATCACGGCATTCATGCGTTTTCCCTTTGAGTGATGGAATCCATTGGATCAAGCCGGCAGTGAAGCAGGCGCGGCTTGTGCAGGTGCGGCATTGAACAGGTGCCGATTGCTTAGCACCTTGTCACGCACGTATAAATCGAACACGGCAAAGACGACACCGATTACGCCGCCTACGAAGAGGTTGACGACACCGATGAGAATAATTCCGCCAAGTTCTTCATAAGCCGTCGGAATTTCCGGGTCGCGCGCCTTGATGCGTGGCACGACGTGAAAGCGGCTATAGGCGGCGAAAATGTTCCAGACACCCGCAATCGCAGCTACGAGCGTAAGCACCTGCACGATTCCCAAAATCATCCACAGCCACGCGGAAATCTTTTCGTAATCGGCTAATCGGCGAATGATGTGGTCGCCGCTGGCCCCGGTGGGTATCGGTGGCTGGGGCGTCGTTACAGATGGTGTCTTGATAAATGCCTGTTGCGGTGGAATCCAGGTAGGTAAACCCACATGCCAGATCAAATCGCCCGAGTGGAGTTGCCCGGTACGCCACCATTTCTCAACTTCGGCGAGCGAATAGGGGCCGTACTTCTGATTCGCTCGCATCAACCAAACGTCCATCGTACGGTCCCCTTGGCAACGCTCACAGCATCGGAAAACCAATCAGCCTTGTCGATCAGAAAAATTCCTACCTTGTGCGCCTGCCTCCGCGCGACAATGCGCGCATGATCCGCATCGCGCTCACCGACGACCACGCCATCGTGCGCGCGGGTTTCCGCGCGCTGATCGAGCGCGAGGCGGACATGCAAATCGTCAGCGAGTGCGGTTCTATCGCCGAATGCGAACGCGCGCTGGCGGACAATGCCGCGGACGTGTTGGTGCTTGATCTGACCCTGCGCGGTGAAAGCGGCATCGAGGCGTTGCCGTCGCTGTGCGCCCGGTTTCCGGCGTTGCGCATCCTGGTCATGAGCATGCACGAGGGCGAAACCTACGTGCACGAGGCGCTGGCGCGCGGCGCGGACGGTTATGTGACCAAGGCGGTGGCTCCGGATGAACTCGTCACCGGAATCCGTGAGGTGATGGCGGGGCGGCGCTACCTGAGCAGCGATTTGAGTGGGCGAAAATCCTCCGCCGTACCTATCGACCGGCTCAGTGCACGCGAGCGCGATGTGTTCCTGCTGCTCGCCCACGGCAAGACGACCAAGCAGGTGGCGGATGAACTCGGCATCTCGTCGAAGACGGCGTACGTGCACCGCGCGCATGTGCTGGAAAAACTTGGCGCGCGCAACGACCGCGATTTGTACCGCATCGCGCTGGCGGGTGGATTGATTGGCACCGTCAGTTGAAGCCAGACTTGACGCGTAACTACATTTAGAGTTACAGTGGCGTTGGGGACGGTGAGCCGATGGAACTGACTTTCGAATGGGACGAAGGCAAGGCAGTTGCCAACCGGACCAAACATGGCGTGCCATTCGATGAGGCGCTGGCCGTATTCCTCGATGTGAACCGCCTTGATCGCTTCGATGGACGTGAGGATTACGGCGAGGATCGCTTCGTCACGATTGGTCTGGTCGAGGACTTCGAACTGGCCGTTACCTACACTTTGCGCGATGACACCATCCGCATCATATCCGCCCGAAAAGCTACTCGCCATGAGCAAACCGACTACTGGAAAAACCGTTAGATTCACTCTCGATTTGGCCCGCCCGCCGAAGCTGAGCAAGGAAACCAGGGCCAGGCTGGCGGCGCTATCCGACTCGGACATCGACACGAGCGACATTCGGCCGTCGCCGGCCAATGCCGAATGGACGCGCCCCGGCATTCCATTTTCGAGCGAGAACAAGCGGCAGATCACGCTTCGGCTCGACGCCGATGTGGTCGATTTTTTCCGGCATACCGGCAAGCGTTACCAGACGCGGATCAACTCCGTCCTGCGCGAGTACGTGCGCGCGCATGCGCAGAAACGCTAATCCGATCGACCGTGCTCCAGGTGAAACCGGTGCAGGAACCGGTGCACGATGGGCGCGAAGATGATGCCGGCGATCGCGATCACCATGAAACCGCAATACAGCGCGTAGATTCCTGCGAACAGCTTGCCGCCTGTCGTCCGTACCGGGTCGACCGGACCCATGCCGCCGAGCAGCATCGACGCGTTCACGAACGCATCCTGCCACGAAAGA
>DASSXQ010000236.1:0-10803 GCA_035703725.1 Rudaea sp. | reverse complement strand
TCCCTCGCGCGCCTTGTTCGCACCCGTGTAGGCACCGGCTTCCGCACCAAACAATTCCGCTTCGATCAATTCCGCCGGCAAAGCACCGCAATTGACCGCAATGAACGGCCCTTTTTTCACCGCCGAATTGATATGCACAATCTGGGCAATGCGTTCCTTGCCCACGCCATTGGGTCCGGTAATGAGCACCGGCACGTCCGAACGCGCCACCCGGCAAGCCAGTTCGACAGTGCGTCCCATCGCCTCGGAAACGAATATCAGTCCATCCAGATCAAACGTGCTGCGCAACTTCTCGCGGCGCTGGCGGCGCTCCTGGCGCACGCGCGCTGCGTCACGCGTGGATTCGGACAATTCGAGCAGGTTCTCCACCGTGGTAAGCAGTTTCGCATCGTCCCATGGCTTGGCCACGTAGTCGGCAGCGCCGGCCTTGACGAGATGCACGGCCGTTTCCAGATGAGTCCACGCGGTGAGCAAAATCACCGGCAAATCGGGATGACTTTCACGGATCGCCCGAAACAAGGCAACACCTTCCTCGCCCGACGTGGTGTCGGCGGTGAAATTCATGTCCTGGATCACCACATCCACGTGCTCGCGAGCGAGCAGACTCAAACCCGCGTGCGGCGTGATTGCAACGAGGGGGCGAATGTCGTGCAACGAAAGCAACAGCGACAGCGCCTCGCCGACCGCCGGATTATCGTCGATGACAAGGACAGTTCTCATCTTGCTCCGATGCATCTCGACTTGGATGCGCTTGCGCGCGAAAACGTTGCTATCTTAAGGGCTGGGAATGGGGAATGGGGAATGGCGATTCGGGAATGGCTACGGGCAAAGGCAGTATCGGCAGCAAATCCCTCGCCTTGCGCACCGGCCGTGTGAACTGAACGACGCGAGGCGGCTCTGGCTTTTTCCGATTCCCGAATCTCGAAGCCCGATTCCCGGCTCCCATCACACACTGCGCGTCGCCACCACGGGAGGTACGCGCGAGGCTCGCCGCGCCGGGCCGAATACGGCGAGTTGGCCCAGCAACCACAACGCGAGCGCACTGGCCGGCAGGTAATACCAGGGCATGCGATTCATCTGGTAGTGCTGCATCAGATAGAGGTTGATGCCGAACGCCAGCAGCATGCCGAACACGACACCTGCTGTGCTCAAGAGAAAATTTTCTGTCTGGAAATAGCGCATGATCTGTGCTTGCGTTGCGCCCACGGCGCGACGAATGCCGATTTGCCGGCGTCGCTGACCAACCCAGAAACTGGTGAGGCCGACAATGCCGAATGAAGTCACTGCCAGCATCACTGCGCACACCAGCACCAGCATCCCGATCATGCTGCGCGTGTCGTCGAAATACTTGTCGCGGATCGACGAAAACGTACTGCTGGTGATGACGGCATCCGGTGACAAGGCTTCCATCTTTTGCGTGGCCTCGCGAATCACGCGATCAAGATCCTGCGGCGCGCTGCGCACCACGTAGTTGTTGATTTCTCCGTGCGGGCTGATGGGGAAAAAGCCGCAGTAGTAGAAACTGCCCTTTCCATCACCTTGTTTGTTCGGCCGCAGCACATCGGCAACAACACCCACGACCGTGTAATGATGTTGGTCCACATATGCGAGTCGGCCTAGCGCGGGTTGTCCCGGCCACAAACGATCGGCAAGGGTCCGCGTAACGATCAGGGAATTTCCGGTTGGCATGTACGAATCGTCGAGTTTGCTGTCGGCGAACTCGTCAGGGGTGAAAAAGCGGCCACTGAGCAGTTTCAAGCCCAGTGCATTCTCGCCGCCGGCTGTCAGAAAGTATTGGGCCACGTTGGGATAGTGGCCGCCTGGAACCATTGCGTCCGGCGTCGAGCTCACGCTGGTATTCCACCCGTTGTTGGTCAATGGCAGCGTGTTCATTGAAGTGACGGCAATAATGCCCGGGATTCCTTGCAACGCCGCCAGATTGCGCGGAATGTCGGCATTGGCGAGCTTGGGATCGATGCCGTGCACGTTGATGTCCGCGATGCCGGTCTCGTCGATCGCGTTTGGCAGATTTATCTCGTCGAGGCGCTGGCCGATCATGAACACGGCATTGCACAGCACGGCGCACGCCAGTGCAATCTCGAGCACAATCAGCACGGCCGGGATGCGGTGCTGGCGCAGGCTGGCGAGAATGGGACGGATTTCCATGCGATTCTCCTCATCCGGCCTTCAATTGCGGGGCGGGTGCGACAAGACACGCGCGCCATGCCGGCAGCAGACCTGCAATCAGACTGGCTACCAACGCCACCACGAAAGTGAACGCGAACATGGCTGCATCAAGGTGCGCAAGGCTTGCGTATTGCGCCGGTTGATGGCGGATACCGAGCAGACCCAACTGCGCAAGACCCAGCCCCAGCACACCGCCGGCAAGGCCAATAATGGCTGCCTCGATCATGAACTGGGTGAAGATCGCACGTCGCGTTCCGCCCAACGCGCGGCGCACGCCAACTTCGCGTGAGCGGCGCAGGCACTTGGCCAGCAGCAGACCAACGGTATTGACCACACAGATCAACAGAAAGCCGAACGCGAGGCCGGTTTGCAGGCGCACATCATCCGGCACGACCTGCTCGTCGCGCAGCCATTGCATCAAGTCGGGCAGCGCCACTTCGGGCCGATGCAACCGACCCAGCGCGATTTGCTGCTGGACGTAGTTCGAAAGGAAAGTCCGGTACGCGGCGGCATCGGCCACATCGCGCAGTTCCACCCACATGCCGACCCACATGCATCCGGCAGTTTCAAGATGATGCAAATCGGCATCAGCCCAACAATCGACGTTTTGGGGATCCATTTCGTCGGCGCGTGCTGACTGCAATGGCAGAAATACCGCATCACCATTTCCATAACTGCGGCCACCCAATTCCAATGCGTAAAAACGCGGTTGTGGGGCCCAATTCTTCAATACGCCGACGATGCGGTAGTCGTGATCGTTGACGCGCAGGGTCTTGCCGACGCTGTTCGCACCGCCGAACAACTTGTCGTTGAGAAAGCCGGCAATTACCGCGACGCGCGCATGATTGTCGCCGTCGTGCTCGCTCCACCCGCTGCCAAACTCGAACGGCGTAGCGAACATTGCGAAGAAATCCGCCGTGGTCATCACGCCATTGTTGAAAAACGGATGCTGACCTTGCTGCTGCGGCGTGATCTTGGCTCTTGTCAGTGCCATGACAGCCTGGTGCACGCCTTTTTTCGCATGCAGCAAGTTCATCGCATCCGTATACGGCATCGTGCGCTTGGGCTTGCTCTTGCCGGCCACGAAACCCGCCGCCGGATACGGATCGATCTGCGGGTAGAAAAGACGCGCACTCTTTTGCGGCAGCGGATCGCCAGACAGCAAACGCAGCACCGTGAGGGTTGTGATGCACGCGCCAATACCCAGCCCCAAAGCCAGCACCATGAGTGCAGTGAGGACCTTGTTGCGCCTGAAACTGCGCACCGCCAAATCCAGGTAGTAGGCGAACATCAGTGGGCTCCTTCGTCGCCGGAAATGGGGAATCGGGAATGGGCAATGGTTACGAGCACAGACGCAAGAAAAAGAAAAATCATCGCGTTCGCTATCATCGCCGTGAACCGACCAGGGTCGACGCAGTCCCCGCTTTGGCGATTCCCGATGCCCGATTCGCGGCTCTCATCACACGCTCCTCGTCGCCACGACGGGCGGAACATTCGACGCGCGCAACGCGGGTGCCAGCACCGCGAGTTGTCCCAATGCCCACAAAACAAGCGCGCCGACCGGCAGGTAATACAGCGGCAATCGTGCCAGCCCGTAGTGGTGCATCAGCAGCAAATTCAGCCCGTATGCCAGCACCATTCCCAGCACGATGCCGAAGGTGACGATCAAGAAATTCTCGGTCTGGAAATAGCCCAGGATGTCGCCGCGCGTGGCGCCGAGCGCGCGCCGTACTCCTATGGTGCGCGTGCGCTGCTGCACCCAGAAACTCGCCAATCCCGTGATGCCGAGCGCGGTGACGCCAAGCAGCGCGGCGATCACGCCGATCAGCAACCCCGCCATCGCGCGGTCGTTGCGGAACACGTTGTCGCGCAAATCGGTCAGCATGCGGCTGGCTTCGCGATCGATCACCACGTCCGGCAATGCTTTGCCGACCGCCACGCTGGCGTCGCGCATCACGCGCGGCAGGTCCTGCGGGGCGGCGCGCAACAGATAGCTGCCGGTCAAATACGGCCCCGGCAATGCCGGCACGAAAACGCACCAGTCGCGTTGCGGCGCCGGCCATCCTGGCGGATCGGGGCGCACCAGAGTGCGCATTACGCCAACCACGCGGTAATGGAATTTCTCCATCCAGATTTCCTTGCCCAGCGGGTTGGCGCCGGGCCACAGATGTTCGGCCAATGTCTGCGTGATCTGAACCGGTGCGTCGCCCGGCATCAGTCCGGTAAAGGCCTGGAAATCGTCCGTTTGCGGCCCACGTCCCGACACCAACTCCGTGCCGAGCGCCTCGAAACTCCCCGGGCCGCCGACGTAAAACTCGATGACGCCGCCGAAATGCTGCCCGGCGGCATCGGTAGTGATGCCGGCGGTGCCGCGGCGCGCGCCGAATGGAATGGAATTGAGCAGTGCGACATCCTGCACGCCGGGAATCCCGCGCAGCGCGGTTAGCGCACGCGCATCGACGTCGATGGCCTGGGGAGCGTCGTAACCGGTCAATTGCACTGTCGCCAAAGCGCTTTCATCCACGCCGCTGTCGACATGCATCGCCGCAATGCGGTTGGCGATCAGTGAGCAGGCGTTGCACAGCACCGCACAGGCCAGCGCCACTTCCAGCGCGATCAGCAAGGTGGCGAGGCGATGTTTGCGCAGCGCGGCGAGAATGGGGTGGATGTGCATGGTCTTCATCTCACAACGTTTTCAACTGCAAACCTGGTGCGATGCGGCTCGCGCGCACAGCCGGCAGCGCGCCCGCGAGCAGGCTCACCGCGACCGACAAGGCGAACGTGAACGCGAACATGCCGGCATCCAGATGCGCCATGTCCGCATACGCCACCGGCTGACTGCGCACCAGCGCGAGGCCGAACAGCGTGAGCAGCCAACCGCCGATGCCGCCGAGAAGTCCGATCATTCCCGCTTCGATCAGGCACTGCGCGAAGATGGCCCGGCTCGACGCGCCCATCGCACGGCGCACGCCGATTTCGCCACTGCGGCGCAGGAATTTCGCCAGCAGCAATCCGATCGTGTTGAACAGGCAAATCACCAGAAACGCAAACGCCAATCCGGTTTGCAGCTTCACGTCCGCCGGCACCACGCCATTGAAATCCAGCCACTGCGTGAGCGAGCGCAGACGCGTTTGTGTGCTCGCGAAACGGCCTAGCGCTTTTTGTTCCCCCGCGTAGTGATCGAGGAACTCCTGATACGCGGCGGCCTTCGCGGCATCATCCAGTTGCACCCATAATGCCACCCAGACGCAACCCGCATTTTCCAGGTAGCCAGGTTTTTCCGGCGCATGCCAGCAGGTGAACTGCCAGAAATTGCCTGCGTTGATTTCAAGGCCGCTGGAAACCGGTGTGAAGACGTCCTCGGGTTTGTCGTAGAAATCCGCGGTATCGCCGTTGGCGAAACGGCCGCCGCGCACGTCGTAGAAAAGCGGCGATGGCCGCCACGGCGCCAGCACGCCGACGATGCGCACGTCGCTGTCTTTCAGCCGCAGTGTGCGGCCAACGCTGTTTTCGCCACGAAACAGCTTGTCGTTCAGATCAGACGAAATCACCGCAACGCGCGCGCGGTTCGCGTCGTCCTGCGCGCTCCAGCCGTTGCCGTAACGCAGCGGCGCGTCGAACATCGCGAAGAAATCCGCCGTGGTGGACAGCATGTTCACCATCAGTGGCGGAAGATTCGCGTCGGGCGCGCGCACCTTGATCTGGCTGTTGACGATCAGGGACTGACGATCGGCGCGATGCGCGCTCCACAAATCCATCGCCGAGCGGTAGTCGAGCATGTCCAGCGGACCGTGCCGGGTGAATCCCGCGGGACTGGCGTCCACCTGCGGATAAAAGATGTGTGCGCTGCGCCCCGGCAGCGGATCGCCGGAGAGCAGGTGCATCACCGTCAGCGTAGTCATGCTCGCGCCGATGCCGACCGCAATGGCCAGCACCATCAGCGCGGTCAGCACGCGATTGCGCTTGAGGCTGTGCAGCGCCAGATCAAGGTAGTAGGCGAACATTAGTCGGCTCCTTGCAAGCCGGGAATGGTTACAAGCAAAGGCAGAAGCAAAAAAATCACCATTGCGTTCGACAACTTCGTCGTGAACGCAATAGCGTCGCCGCAGCTCCCGCTTTGGCGATTCCCGATTCTCCATGCCCGGCTCTCATCACACGCTCCGCGTCGCCACGACGGGCGGAACATTCGATGCGCGCCGCGCAGGGAGAAGTACAGCTGCCTGGCCCAGCGCCAGGACAAAGGTAAGACCAAGCAATACATAGACGACGGGTATGCGGTCCATTTCAAATCGCTGCATCAGCCACAGATTCAGACCAACGGCCAGCAGCAGGCCGAGGAATGCGCCAATGCCGGAAATCAGCAGGTTTTCCATCTGGAAATAACGCAGGATGTCTTTCTTGCGCGCGCCGAGCGCGCGACGCACTCCAATCTGCCGGTGCCGCTGTCCAACCCAGAAACTGGTAAGACCGACAATGCCGGCAGCGGTGACGCCGATCAGAATCAGGCAGATCACACCCATCAGTACCGCCATGCCCACGTCGGCGCGGTACGCTTTGGCACGGATCGCCGCGAAGGGCTTGACGCTGTCATCATCCAGCACGCGCATGCGGTTGACTTGATAAAGCAATGGAACCACGCCACGCATGGTCGCTTCGAGCTGACCGGGCTTGGTGCGCACCGCATAACGCGCAAAATTGGCATCAAGGCGCGTTGGAATGAGCGTTGAGCTCCAGTTGAAACTGTTGCCGAAACTTCCGGTGGATGGAATCTGCAAGCGCTCCACCACGCCGATGATGGTGGTCGGTGATGTGCCGCCGTCCGAATACATCACCTTGCCTACTGCATGGCCCTGCGGAAACAACTTGTCTGCCAGCGCCTGGGTGATGATTGCCACGGGACGATCACGCCGGTCGCGAAAGCCCTGATGCATGACATCACTCGCGGTAAACGCACGTCCGGCCACCAGTTTGAGGCCCAACGTCGCGAGCACGTGTTCGTCGGTGAAATAGTACGCCGTACGCTTGCCGCTCTTGTCGCCAATGCCCGAGTCCGGCTTGGTCGAGACTTCACCAGTCCACGAGGAATTTACCAGCGGCAGCGAGTTGATCGGCGCGACCGAGGCCACACCGGGCATGTTGCGCAAGGCAGCCAGATCCTCGCGCTGCATCGCGTCGAGCTTTTCCACGCCGTCGGGCGTGTCGGCACTGGGTGCGCCAACCCACTGCTGGGTGACAAAGAACAGGTTGTTCTCATCCAGTCCGGTGGGACGGTGCACCCTTTCGATGCGCTGACCGATGATGAAAATCGCATTGCACACGATGGCAAGCGTCAGCGCGATCTGCAGGGCAATCAAAATCACACCCGCCTTGTGCTTGCGCAATGCCGCGACGATGGGATGCAGACTCATGGCGCGTTCCTCAATTGGACTTCAACTGCCACGCAGGCTGCACCCGCGAGGCACGAAACGTGGGATACAGTCCCGCCAGCGTGGCGGCGACCACGGCCACCAGCAGGGTCAACAACAGCAGCGATACATCCAGACGCGCCAGCGCCGCAATATTGCGCGGCAACACCCAACTGACACTGGCCACACCCACGCCGGTCAGCACAAGCCCGAGTACGCCACCGGCAAGACCCACGATGGACGCCTCGATCAAAAATTGCGTGTATATCTCGCGCCTGGATGCACCCAGCGCGCGACGCACGCCAATCTCCGGCGCCCGACGCAAAAACTTCGCCAGCAACAATCCAGCGGTGTTGACCAGGCAAACAACCAGCAGGCCCAGTGCCACCAGCAGTGACACCTTGGTGTCTTTCGGGACGACCTGTTGGTTATCCAGCCACGCCGGCACATCGCGCAGTCGATTGTTGGCCGGCCAACTGAACCGTCCCGATTGCTGCTGCTCGTGCGCGTAACCGTCAAGATAATTGTGGTACGCCGTCACCGCTGCCGCATCATCGAGCTCGACCATGTAGGCAATCCACACGCAAGCCGATTGCTGCAGGCCGACGAAACCGGACTCCTTGGGCACCGCGTTGCAATTGGTGTTGCCATCGTTGGAGATGCCAGCCTGGATGGCCGTCTGGAACGGCACGAACACGTCGTCGCTGTTGGTGGAAAAACCACCGGAGTTGACTACGTCATAGAAACGCGGCTGCGGGTTCCATTGATCGAGCACGCCAACCACGCGGAAATCCCCGCCCTCGATATTGATCACCTTGTCCACGCTGTTGATGCCGCCGAACAACTTCTGGTTGAGCTTGGCGCTGATCACCACAACCTGCGCGCGATTCTCATCGTCCTGCGGACTCCACGCGCGGCCGAACTGAAACGGAACATCCAGCATCGGGAAAAACTCCCAATACACTGCATGTCCTCCGACGTTGAGCGGATGCTTGCCGGCTTCCGCAGGCACGACCGACGGCGATATCTGGTAGATCGCCGACTGCAGTTTGGCGCGGTGATCGCGCATCAATGCCACGGCATCGATATAGTCCATTGCATTCGGTGGCTCGCCATCCGGCCGGCGACCTTGAGGGCCCCACATATCGATCTGAGGTACAAACAACTTTGAAGACTTCCATGGAATCGGATCGCCCGACACCGCGCGAAATACCGACCACGTCGTCATCGATGCGGCAACACCAAAGCCGATTGTCAGAATCATCAGCGCAGTCAATGCCGGGTTTCGCCTGAGGCTGCGCAGAGCAAGATTGAAATAGTAGCTGAACATTTTCAGTTCCTTCGCGACGCCCTCTCGTTCAAGGGGAGGGATTCAAAGTGCATCCCGCTCGAGGGGCGCGTATTGGCTTAGCCATGTACCCAGGCCATGGAGACCCACCCGAATCAGAACGGCGCGCGCTTCTGCGCGTCTTGATTCCCGATTCCCGACTCCCGATTCCCCGCCTTTTCGTGATGAAAACGCGGCTCCTCGGCGATATCGACGACCTGGCCATCGATGATGTGCACGTTGCGTTGCGCACGCGCGGCCAGTTCCGGATCGTGCGTGACCATGACGATGGTGGCGCCTTCGCGATGGATTTCTTCGAGCAGTTCAAGCACGCCACGCGCCATTTGCGTATCGAGGTTGCCGGTCGGTTCATCGGCGAGCAGCAGTCTCGGGCTACCGGCAAGTGCGCGGGCGATGGCAACGCGCTGTTGCTGACCGCCGGACAATTCGGCCGGGTAATGCTTGGCGCGCGAAGTAAGTCCCACGCGTTCGAGCGCGTCCATGATGCGTTGCTTGCGTTCTGCAGCTTTCATGCCGCGATAGCGCAGCGGCACATCGACGTTGTCGAACACGTTCAAGTCGGGAATCAGGTTGAACGCCTGGAAGATGAAACCGATCTTCTCGTTGCGAATTTTCGAGCGGGCGTTGTCGTTGAGGTTGCTGACGTCGACGTCATCCAGTCGATACTCGCCACCGGTGAACGTTTCGAGCAGGCCGGCAATGGTAAGAAATGTCGTCTTGCCGGAACCCGATGGTCCGGTGACGGCAACAAACTCGCCTTGCTTCACGTCGATGTTGAAATCGCGTAACGCATACGTCTCCACCACTTCAGTGCGGTAGACCTTGGACAGGTGGGTCATTTTCAACATTTGGAAGTCTCCTGAGTGCGATGGGGTTGTCGTTGTCCTGGATGGCGGGGTCGATTTGGGTGGGAATGGGGAATCGGGAATGGAGAATCGAGGAGCAGAAGCAAAGAACGCACTTTTTTTGCATTTCCCGATTCCCGATTCCCCATTCCCCATTCCCTATTCCCGGCTCTAATTACTAATAGCCACCCGCGCCGCGTTGTTGAAACTGTCGGTTCCGGAAATCACGATCTTCTCGCCGACTTTGAGTCCTTGCAGAATTTCGACTTTGTCGATGGAACTCGCGCCGGCTTGAATCGGCGTCTTGACGGCAATGCCATCGTGTACGACATAGGCGTAGCGGCCGCCGGATTCATCGACGAACGAACCCCGTGCAACCGTCAGCACGTTGTCGCGTTCATCCAGCAGAATGCGAACGGACAGGCGCTGGTTCTGGCGCAGATGCTCGGGTTTGGCACCTTCAAAACGTACGCGCGCTGCCACTTCGCCGCTCACGACTTCCGGCGAAATCGCGCTGACCGAGCCTTTCCATTGATTGCCGTTGCCACTGATCTGCGCGGACATGCCCACACCCAGATCCCGCGCGAAACTTTCCGGCACCTTGACTTCCACTTCCAGCGCCGATAGATCAATCACGGTCAGCAACGGGGCATCCTTGGCCACGCTTGCGCGCGGCGCGACAAACAATTGGCCAACCTGACCATCGACCGGCGAGCGTACATTCAGGTCATCCACCTGCCTTTGCAGGTCCTTGACCAGCAGCGCCTGACGATCATGTGCCAGTTTCTTGGCCTGAATGTCGAAGTCCAGACTGTCGCTATCCAGATGGCGATCATTGTCGGCATGCTTGAGTGCAATGCCTGCTTTTTCCAGCGCATCCTGCGCGCGCGAAACGTCTTGCTCCGGCACAGCACCCTTGGCGAATGCCTGCTTGTTGCGCGCCAGTTCGCGGATCGCCGCCTTGTGATCGATCTGCGCGTTGTCGTAAGCGTTCTGCAAAGATTGTCTTTGCTTGCGC
>DASSXQ010000161.1:0-8210 GCA_035703725.1 Rudaea sp. | reverse complement strand
GCCGGCACGGCCTTGACGCCGCCGACGTTGGCGGTCTGTTCCACATGCACGTGATTGCCGCTGACCATGGCGCCGACGACGGTTCCTTCGTCTTCGCGCTCCGAGCTGGCGGCAGGTTTTGCCGGCTCGGGCGCTGGCTCGGGCGTGGGTGACGCCGCGGTTTTTTTGGGCCCGTGATGATGTCCGGTGGATTCGGCTTCAGCACGTTGCTTGGCATTCGGATCCGGCTCGAAGTCGGCCAGTGCTGCCCCGGTCTCGATGACGTCTCCGGCAGCGCCATACAGCTTTGCCACCTTGCCGGTGTATGGCGACGGCACATCGACCACGGCCTTGGCGGTTTCCATGGACACCAATGGCGCGTCCAGTTTGATGTCGTCGCCCGGTTTGACGTGCCATTCGACGACCGTGGCGTCAGGCAGGCCTTCGCCGAGGTCGGGTAAATGAAATGTTTTGATGGCCATGGTCTTCAACTCGCTTGCTGATGGTGATCCCTTCCCCGGTCGGGCGGGACTGAGAATGTGGTGAATTGGATTGGTTCAGGTAAGCCGAACTCTCCGGTGCTTGGCTGCTGCCCCCATGGGAGCAGAAGAAAATCTAGCTGGCCGCGAGCGCCCTCTTTGCCGCCGCCACGATGCGTTCCACACTGGGAAGATATTTCATCTCCAAGCGGAACAGCGGGATATGCGTGTCCCAGCCGGTAACGCGTTCGACCGGGGCGAGCAGATCGTACATCGATTCTTCGGCCAGACGTGCGGCAATCTCGGCACCAAAACCGGCGGTCTTGGGTGCTTCGTGCACGATCACGCAGCGACCGGTTTTGGCCACCGATTCGGCAATGGTGTCGAAATCCAGCGGCGTCAGCGTAGCCACGTCAATCACTTCGGCGCTGATGCCCTCCGCGGCCAATGCATCGGCTGCTTCCAGAGTTTCCTTGACCTGCGCACCCCACGTCACCAAGGTCACGTCGGTGCCGTCGCGCAGCACGAAGCACACATCCAGCGGCAAGGCTTCGCCATCGTCGGGAACTTCTTCCTTGTATTGGCGATAAATGCGTTTGGGCTCGAAGAAAATTACCGGGTCTGGATCGCGGATCGCGGCAAGCAGCAATCCATACGCGCGTGCCGGCGAAGAGGGCAGCACCACGCGCAATCCCGGAATGTTGGTGAATAAATGTTCGTTGGCTTCGGAATGATGTTCGGGTGCGCGAATGCCGCCACCCCACGGCGCGCGCCACACGGCCGGACAGGTGATGCGGCCACGCGTGCGGTTGCGCAGGCGTGCCGCGTGGCAGGCAATGTGTTCCATCATCGGATAAATGAAACCCTCGAACTGCGCCTCGGCCACCGGTTTCATGCCTTGCGCGGCAAGTCCCACGGTAACGCCGCTGATCGTGGCTTCACACAATGGCGTATCGAGTACGCGCAGTTCGCCGAATTTTTCCTGGAGCCCCTGGGTGGCGCGGAACACGCCGCCGTTAAGGCCGACATCTTCGCCCAGAACCACGACGCTGTCGTCATGCGCCATTTCCCATGCCAGCGCCTGCGTCACGGCTTCAATCAAGGTGATCTGTGCCATGGCTCAATGCTCCCCGGATTCAATCGCCAGCGCCTGCGCGCGTTGGCGGGCCAGATCCTCGGGCAGTTCGGCCCAGGTGTAGTCGAACATGGCGTTTACCGGTTGCGTCCTGGTTTCCAGGTACGCATTGACTTCTTCATCCATCCAGTTGTCGCACTCCTCAAGCCAGGCTTTTTCTTTCTTGTCGTTCCAGACTTTTTTCGATTCCAGCCATTTGCGCAAACGCTTCATCGGGTCCTTGCCGCGCGCTTCTTCGACTTGTTCGTTGTCGCGGTAGCGGCGCGCATCGTCGGCCGTGGTGTGGTCGCCGAGGCGATAGGTGACCATTTCAATCAGGCTGGCACCATCGCCATTGCGGGCACGATCGAGTGCGTCTTCCATGGCCTTGCGCACGGCGATAATGTCGTTGCCATCCACCTGGATCGAGGGCAATCCGGCGGCGATGCCTTTTTGTGCCAGCGTCTTTGCGCCCGTCTGCAAATGGCGTGGCACCGAGATTGCCCATTGGTTGTTGATGATGACGCCGACGAGCGGCAACTGGCGCGCGCCGGCAATATTGATTGCGCCGTAAAAGTCGCCTTTCGACGAGCCGCCGTCGCCGACGGTGAACACGGCCACGCGCTCTTGCTTGCGAATCTTGAACGCGAGGGCGCTGCCGGCGGCGTGCAGGCATTGTGTCGCGATCGGTACGGACCAGGCAAAATCATGCCGCGCCGGTTCGTTTTGATAATCGTTGCCGCGTTCGTCGCCACCCCAGTAGGTGTAAACATCACGCGGGCGCACGCCACGATAAAGTTGTGCGCCGTATTCGCGATAGCTGGGCGCGTACACATCTTCGGGTTTCATTGCGCTGCCGATGCCGACATGCGCCGCTTCGTGGCCAAGGCACGAAGCGTACGTGCCCAGTTTGCCGGTACGTTGCAGCGCAATCGATTTGGTATCGAACACGCGCGTTGACGCCATCAGCTTGTACAGCTCGACCATGTGGTCGAGGTCTTTGGCGAAGGCGGGCAGATCCTTGCGGACCAGATTGCCTTCGGCATCCATGTATTGGAGATATTCGATTTCGAATTTGGCGGCGATTGACACGTTGAAATCCCTCATGCAAGCGTACAAGTTAACCGTGCCCGCGTTAATATGGCAAGGCGGAGCGCAATATTGCTCGACCATCGACAGCGGTCTTCCGAGGTCTGCGGCGATGACGCATTGGCGAAGTCATCGTGCGCGAATTTCGTGGAAGTCGGAAACTGCCATTATCCTTGATTTCATCAATCCAATCCCATTGTCGAATCTGCCATGTCTGAAAAAAACCAGCGCGCGCTTGAATCCGGTATCCAGGTCGATCTGCGCGACCGGTTGACTTACGGCGGTTACCTGCAGCTCGATCAGTTGCTGTCCGCGCAAAAGCCGTTGTCGAATCCGCCACATCACGATGAGATGCTGTTTATTATCCAGCATCAAACCTCGGAGTTGTGGCTGAAGTTGATCGTGCACGAGCTGCGCGCGGCGATCGCGCATTTGCAACGCGATGAAGTCAATGCTTGTCTGAAAATTCTTGCGCGAGTCAAGCAGATTCAACGTCAATTGTTCGAGCAATGGGCGGTGCTGGAAACCCTGACGCCAAGCGAGTACCTCGAGTTCCGCGACGTACTCGGGCCGGCATCCGGATTCCAGTCCTTGCAATACCGCCTGGTCGAATTCCTGCTCGGCAACAAGAATGCGCAAATGGTCAAGGTATTTGCGCATGATCCGGCACAGCAGCAGGTATTGCGTGAGGCGCTGGATGCGCCAAGCCTGTATGACGAATTCCTGGGCCACCTGGCGCGTGGTGGGCACGCGATTCCCGCGACTTGTCTGGATCGCGACTGGTCGCAGCCACATCAGCGCAACCCCGATCTCATTCCCGCGTTGCGCAGGATTTACGAAAATGCCGATGAGTTTTGGGCGGATTACCATTTGTGCGAGCAACTCGTCGATGTCGAAGAGAGTTTCCAGCTTTGGCGTTTCCGCCACATGAAAACGGTCGAACGCATCATCGGCTACAAGCGCGGCACCGGCGGCTCGTCGGGCGTGGGTTTCCTCAAGCAGGCGCTGGAATTGACGTTTTTCCCGGAATTGCTCGATGTGCGTACCAGCATCGGCAATGGCTGAAATTCTGCCTGTCCACATCCGTCGGGTCGTGTCCTTGTGACGGATTTGCCGCATGCCTGGATCCGAACGGAATATGTCTGCTGTCACCAGCAATGACGCCACCGATGGGCTCGGTGAGCGTTGGGGCCACCCCCGAACCCTGTGGATGCTGCTGCTTGTCACGGTCGGATTGAACTTTGCGTTCTACGGTTTCCGCTCCTTCCTGGCACCCTACATTGCCCAGGCTTTCCATGCGGACCTGCCCGAGGCGCTGGCATTGCGCAATGCCAATTTGCTGGCCTCCGGCATCGGTGCAATGTTGTATGCGACACACGTATTTGGCGGCTGGGTTGCCGACAATGTGCTCGGCGAAGTGCGTTCGCTGCGCACCGCATTGTGGCTGGAGGCGCTCGCGCTGGCACTGATGGCTTGGCCCTCACGCACGGTGTTTGTCCTGGCGCTGGCACTGTATGCACTCGGGGGGGGATTGAGCATTCCATTGACGGTTCTGGTTGGACGCAATTACGGCGCCGATGATCCCCGCCGCGATGCCGGCTACACCCTGTTTTATCTGGCGATCAATCTGGGTGCATTTGTCGCGCCGTTCGTCTGTGCGGATTGGATTGGTCATGCCTTTGGCTACCGCTTTGGTTTTGTCGCTGCCGCAGCCGGCGTTGCCTTGTCGGCAATATTGTTTCAGTGGCGTGGATCGAAACTGGATAAAGCGGGGCAGCCACCAATTCGCTTTGGCGGTACGCACGCGCTTGCAACCGTTTTCATCGGCATTGCGCTGCTGCTGTATCCAACCATGATTTTGCTCGAACATCCCCACGTGTTGAGCACGGTAGTCAACGTGCTGTTGGGTTTGCTGATGCTGTACTTCATTGTCAGTGCGGTGCGCCGCGGCGAGCGGGTGCAGACGCATCGTTACGCGGCGATGTTGCTTTTGTTCGCGGCCAACATCCTGTTCTGGGCACTGAGTTTCCAGGGTGCAACGTCACTGAATTTCTTTGCCCGCGATTATGTCAGCGCACCATTCGACTTCACCTTGTTCCAATCGGCCAATCCTCTGTACATCCTGATTTTCGCCCCGGTATTGGCCCTGTTGTGGCCGTGGCTGGATCGACGCAAGTTCAATCCGTCGACGCCACGCAAGTTCGGCATCGGCCTGCTTTTGGTTGCCTTGAGTTATGGCGTCATGGTGTACGCCGCACACCATTTCATTGCCGCGAACGGGCGCATGCCGTGGTGGCCGTTGGCGCTTTGCTATCTGTTGCAAACCCTCGGGGAGTTGACCCTTTCCCCGATCGGATACGCGATGGTGACGCGGTTGGCTGCACCGGATGAAGCGTCGCTGGCCATGGGCGGCTGGTTTTTCAGCTATGCCATGGCTTACGCGCTGTCCGGGCAAATTGCCGCGATGACAACCACGGGCGCAGTCAGTGGCGTTTCCGGATACTCCCACGTCTACGAATCATTGCTGTGGATGGGATTGGCTGTCGGTGTGTTGTATCTGCTCGCTGCGCCATTGATTACGCGTCTGATGCACGGCGCGCGCTGAGGATGATCGGCGAACCGACTTCAAGCTTGTCGAGGATGCGTTGCAGCCAGGTACGCTCTGCGACATCGAGTTTTGCCAGCAATTGCGCTTCATGCGCGCGCGCCAGCGGTGCTACCGTTGCGTGAATCTTCCAGCCACGCGCCGACAGGCGCAGGATTGATTTGCGCTTGTCGCCGGCGTGGGTACGTCGAATCACCCGGCCCGATTCGACCAGCCGCGCAAGCGCACGACTGACTGCGACCTTGTCCATGGCCGTGCGTTGCGCCACATCGCGCGCAGACAACGACTCAAATCGCGCCAGCACCGCCATCACGCGCCATTCGGTCACCGAAAGATCAAAGCGTTGTTGGTAATCACGGGCAATTTCCTGACTTATCGTATTCGACAGAACGGAGAGTCGATACGGCAGGAAATGTTCCAGTTCCAGTGGTGCGTGCTCGGACATGGCTTCTGCGCCACCGCTTGCAAATGGTTTCATTTGTAACTATGTTACCGTATTCAAGTCCGAATGCGAAATCCGGTGGCAGTTGCGATTGATCGCGCGCCACTGGTTCGCATCACCAATTGCGAGGCATCCCATGAGCGCACAACCCAATATCGGCATGCAGCCGGTGCAATTCGACAACCCGATGGGCGTGGACGGATTCCAGTTCGTCGAGTTCGCGGCACCGCGACCGGCGCTGTCGCACCAGCTTTTTCGCCAACTGGGATTCACTGCCGTAGCGAAACACAAAACGCGTGCGGTCACGGTCTATCGACAGGGCGAGTGCGATTTTCTGGTCAACGAAGAGCCGAATTCGTTTGCCGCGGATTTCGCTGCCAAGCACGGCCCGAGCGCCTGCGGTTTTGCCATCCGCGTGAGCAAGCCGGCCGACTGGGCGCGCGAACAGGCGCTGAAAAACGGCGCCGAGGCGATTGCCGACAAGGAAGCGAGCAAGGCGGTTTCCGCGCCCGTCATCAAGGGCATCGGCGATTGCATGCTGTATCTGGTCGATCGCTATGGCGAAAAGGGCAGCGTCTATGATGCCGATTACGAGTGGTTGCCGAACGCAGATCGCAATCCGCAAGGTTTTGGCCTGACGTTCATCGATCACCTGACCCACAACCTGCACTTCGGCAACATGGCCAAGTGGTCGGATTACTACGAGCGCCTGTTCAATTTCCGCGAAATCCGCTACTTCGACATCAAGGGCGCCAAGACGGGCCTGGTGTCCAAAGCCATGACTGCACCGGACGGCATGGTGCGCATCCCGCTCAACGAATCCTCGGATCCAAAAAGCCAGATCAACGAATATCTCGACGAATATCACGGCGAAGGCATTCAGCACATTGCCTGTTTCACCGACAACATCTACGCGACGGTGGAGGCGATGCGCGATGCCGGCGTGGAATTCCTCGATACGCCCAATGCCTATTACGAAGTGATCGATGCGCGCATTCCGAACCACGGCGAAGACGTGGCGCGCATGCGCAAGAACAAGATTCTCATCGATGCCGACGCGGAAACAAAAAAGAAGCTGCTGTTGCAGATTTTCACCCAGAACTGCATCGGCCCGATTTTCTTCGAGATCATCCAGCGCAAGGGCAATCTCGGCTTCGGCGAAGGCAATTTCCAGGCCTTGTTCGAGTCGATCGAACGCGAGCAGATGAAGCGCGGGGTGTTGTAGGATTCAACCATGGCTGGACATCCGCACATCGAACGTCGGTCATTGCTGATGCATCGGCATATTGCCGATCGCAACGAGCGAGGAGATTTTTCGCCGATCGAACTTGCGAAAGGCAATCTGGATGGCTGGCGCATGCGCCAAGGCGAGTTGGACGCCGCTCAATGGGAATGGTTGGAGATACTTGCCTGATTGCTGGCGCACGTGGCGAACCGTCGACGTTGGATGCCACGCACGGCTATTACGCCGATGGTGTCGATTTGCAGGCGTCAGCGCTGCCGGCGGGGTGGCGGAGGTGATTGGTTCTGATCGACAACGCCAATACCAACGGTTACGTGGGGTCGTGCCTTGAATTGCCTGATCGGCTTCTTTCGAAATATCAAGCTGGTCGCGAGAAGGATCACGAATTCTGCGCTGCGGTGTTGCGTGCAGGTTTTGTCCGCACCCATGAACTCATCGAGCGACGCGCCGTGATGGAAATGGGCAAGGGCGATCGACAGCGCATTGCCGCGCGAATCAGGCTGGACTCATTGTCTTGGACCAATGTCTTGAGGGTGAAATGAAAGCTGCATTTTCCTACCAATCCGGCTTCGGCAACGAATTTGCCAGCGAGGCTGTCGCGGGCGCGCTGCCGCACGGACAAAACTCGCCGCAGAACGCCGCCCACGGCCTTTACGCCGAACAGCTTTCCGGAACGGCATTCACCGCACCGCGGCATGTGAACCGGCGCAGTTGGCTGTATCGCATGCGGCCGGCGGCAATGCATCAGCCATTTGCCGCGATGCCGAGTGGAAAATTCCACAACGATTTCGGCCAGATTCCTGCGTCGCCGAATCAATTGCGCTGGGATCCACTGCCGTTCCCGACAACGCCGACCGATTTCATCGATGGCCTGTTTACGGTTGCCGGCAACGGCAGTGCGGCGTCGCAAACCGGAATCGGCATCCACCTTTACGCGGCCAACCGTTCGATGAACGGCCGCTATTTTTACGACGCGGACGGGGAATTGTTGATTGTGCCGCAACAGGGCCGGCTGCAAATCGCCACCGAAATGGGCTGCATCGAAATCGAGCCGCAGGAAATCGCCGTGATTCCGCGCGGCGTGCGTTTTCGCGTCGGGTTGCCGGATGCGCAGGCGCGCGGCTACGTCGCCGAAAATTTCGGTGCGATTCTGCGCTTGCCGGAACTGGGTCCGATCGGCTCGAACGGCTTGGCCAATGCGCGTGATTTTCTGACGCCTGTGGCAGCATTTGAAGACAGCGAAGGCGACTTCGAGCTGA
>DASSXQ010000316.1:0-8957 GCA_035703725.1 Rudaea sp. | reverse complement strand
CCAAGCCGCTCTTGGGATTGGTCAGCTGATCCAACTGGCCATTGCCGTAAAGCATATTCGGGACATATGCCCATTGCTCCTCGCCCGAAGATGCATCAAAGGCGTGGAGCATGCCATCGTTCCCCCCAACGTAAATCAGCGGCGTCCGGTCAATATACTGTTTAACAAATTGCTCATAGCTCTTGCAAACCCCTCCATCGATGCAAGGCCTTGCAGCTTTCTCTTCTTCGGAGCCTGCCGGGAAGATATCACTCAAACCACTGCTTGGCGCACCTTCGTAGATCACTTGGGAATTCACGATTGGGCCCAATAATGATTGACGAATTCTAAATTGGCGCGGACTGGCTTCAGTTGTAGGCGCAGTTTCGTTGTCGCGAAGCCCGCGTAAATATTTCACCCGATCACTGCCATTGCCGTCATCGAGCGCCGGCGCGTTTGCGGTTGGCGTCGTAATCACCTGTCCCGTTGTTGGGTCAACATCCGTCGTGCGCGGATCGAGATTGAGCATCGTCTGTTCGGCGGTACCCAAATCAGACCATTGGAATGGAGCGCCAACCAACGTACCGCCACTGTTGATCGAGGTAAAAATGAAACGCGACGGGGGTGCCGGCGGCGGTGACGTGACTTTGCAACTACCCCGTGGTGGCGTGGTTGAAGTCGGCGCAATCTTCGAGAAGCTACCTCCGGTCAGTATGCAACCGGCATCCCAGTTGGCTTCTTTCGCAATACCCGTTTCTGCATCCAACGTGTATTGATAGACATAACCATACCAGTTTCCGCTGTCGTACCCACCGGCGTAGCCCAAGGTGGTTCCGCTGGCCGGCAAGATGTTGCTGCTCACGGCTTCTGAAGTTGAAGTCTGCGCACGGGCCAATACGCTTTGGATGATATCGCTCAAATGTTGAACGAGGCTGCTTGGATCGGTGGCAACGAAAAATGCGCCGCGGCTATTCAAAGCCGCATGCCATAGATCATCAATGTTCGCCGGGATACCACTACCGGAATACGCATCGCCGTTTGGTTGTGGCCAGCCGATTTGGCCTGAAGAGTTCTTCACACCCTTGCGCAACTTGCAGGCGTCATTGTTGCCGATGCCGAAACCATCGTCCTTGTTGCAATCCAGATCGTCAGAATAGGTAAGATCACCGAACGCGCCCAAAGATACCGCAAACTGCACAAGATGCGGCCATGTTGCCGGATCATTATTGGGATTCCAAAAAACTTCCGGCGTGGCACCAGGATTATTGGCATCTACCGGTGCCACGTCGCCGGTTACTCCGGTGGTTTGGTCGGGATAATAGGCCGGGACGCCATCATTGCCGCCATCGTTCGGATCTCGCTTTGCGAGGTCCGGGCGCAAATTGCGTGCCCAGTAATAAAAGGCGATATTGGAATACGTGTCGCCACCATCCTTGTCGGCACCGCCGTAAAAGATCGTAGTAGGATCGGCACCGCTGGACGAAGCTGTATATTTGTTCTGACCCTTCCACTTGGCGGCGTCCGGAGGTGGCCCCAACGGATTCACATCGTCGCTCGTATTCGAAGGATCAGTCACTACTGTTGGTTTGCTCTTGCTGTTGTAGAGACCATCCGTCATCAACAAGTGGAAATTCTGGCGGCAAGCCAGTTCCTGCCCCTTGTTGCCGGCAGTGCCTTCCTGCCAATAGGGATCGGTGGCCCCACTTGTCACTGTCGATTGCGAAAAGAAGTTTCCGGCACGAATGGCCGCAAATCGACTGGGTGTGCTTCCGGACGCGGGCGTTTGATATATCCAGTCAAAGAACGCCTTCCGATACGCTGTACCAGAGCCATACGGATCGTTGTTGCCGGCACGATCATCCAGCGTGGAAATCGCGACGCCATTGAGCCCGGTCTTGGACGAGGATCCGCCCCCGTAAGTACTGTCATTGAGATTTTGCCACAGCACGCGGATATTGCTGCTGGTGGGAGTGCCGAGAACCCCGAACACACGCGACATGGCCGTACGTGCCATCACATTGCGATAGCGGTAATAGGCGTACCAGTTGGCGAAGTTCTGGTATTGGTCGCTTGGTACTGCCACAGCTTCCCAATTGTCGGCGTTATACAACGCCGTCAGCGCCGACGCGGTGAATTTCCCGGTCGAACTATCAACTGTCAATGCAGATTGTGCACTTTGCTTGAAGCGCCAATACACCGGGCCACCGTTTGGCGTCGCACCGGTATCGGGGTCGGCAACCGAGCCATCAAACGGATTTTGTACCGAACGACTCGCCTTCCAACGACTGTCACCCGACGTCCCTGACGTGCCGCCGGCACCACACATCCAGCGGTCATCGGTAGTGGTGGTGGTGATGGTGGTAATGGCCCATTGATAGGTATCGGACCAAGTGTAGGTATATCGCCTGGGGGAATAGTGACCACCGCTCTTGCAGTCTCCGTTGCTCCTGTAGGCTGTGCATAGTTCTTTTTGCTGGCAGTTGTAGGCATTGTTACCATCAGGATCTTTTGGGCAACCGGTAGAGTTCGTACCTGCTGCGATGAGCAAACTGCACGACCCTGTGTCTTCGTTTCCCGGGCAGGAACCGCCATAATAGGTTGTCGTTTTTTTCTGATTTGTAACTGTATATTTCCCCATCAAGTTGGTGGCGGAATTGTCGTCAGAATTACTATCCCCATCCGGGTTGTTGTAATACGCAGCCGTTCCAATCGAGCCGGGATTGGTAGGGCGCTTAATGTAAATGCCGTCGACCGGTACTCTTGTCAAGGTTGCATCAGCCGGGTCGAAAGAACTACCGTCTTCCTTCAATGGCGACGTATATTTTATATTCGGATTATAGTAAACACCGTTCATCGCTCGCGACCACGGGTCGCTGACTTTGGTCGAACGCGGATCGATAACATTGGCGCAACGCCATGGCCCATCCCAGGTACCGCCGTCATATGGTCTGTCGTCACCCATGTGGGTCCATACCATCGATCCGGAATCGTCAAACGTGACAACAATGTTCGGATCAACGGAAGGCGAAAGATCTGGCGGGATTGTGCCGAGATCAGGCGGGTTATTCGGCGCAGTGACAGTGGCCGAAAACACCGGGATCGCGCAAAAGGCCAAGCAAATCGCCAAAACGGATGCCGCAAACCTGTGCATGGGATTGTTCATCACACGACGCTCTTAGTTGGAGGGGACACCTGTCCCGAAATACGTTTCCACCGCATGAATAGAAGCATCGCTGCCGCCAGTCGAACGCGCGGTGATTCGGTAGGAATACATTGTCTGGCTTCCGGTGGACTTGTTTGCCGTCGCATACCGGGTTGCAGAACCGCCTTCTCCATTGGCATTGGCACCGGGAGCAAGCAGCACTCCCTTGTATTCGAGAATGTACTCAGGTTGCTCTGCCAATGTTGCAGTCCCCAAACCCGAGGTCATCGATGGCACGTATTCAGTACCTATGGATGCCGAACCCGATGTACGAAATTTTTGCACCTCCGGGTTCATCTTCAAAATCGTGCCCGATGTGGCAGGTGCATCAGCAGGATATGATTGCGCTGCAAAGCAATCGCGCGTTGGACCGCCCCAATAGCCACAGTTGAGCTTGTCGCCAAGATCGGCGAGGTTCCATAGCCTGGCTTCAGCGGCGCGCGCAACAGTATCTGCACCCATCAAACTGAGTTGGCTATTGCGCATGCCGCCAGTCATGCGTTCCTGCAGGATCGAGGTGCTTGCTGCCGTCAGCCCAAGCAAGGTGAGCAATACCAGAAACACCAATGCAACGAAAAGTACGGCCCCCTTCGAGTTGCGAGGGAAAATCATTTGTCTATTCGGGCGGTTCATGGCGTGCTATCCAGAAATTCACGGGTTGTAATTGCGCAAGGAAACAAGCGAAACAAATTCGCGACGCAACATGCGACCGGCAGTCAAACCATTTGGCAACGTGGTCGCGGGAACGGCAGCCGTTTGCGGGAGATCCGTGCCTGTGTAACTCCATGTGTACTGGTACGCCATATCCGCCGGAGTTAGGTCCATGTTGTTGATGCTGTCAACCAACAAGTGCGCCTCTATCGTCTTGATTGCGCGCCACAAACAGCCCGACTCGACGCTACCAACTTTCATTTCCCGAACGTAGTTGGATGGTGCCGGCGGGCAGTCACTTTGAGTTTCCACATCGTCAGCTGTCAGGTAGCTAACTTTGCCGTTGGCGCGCTGCGCACCGAACAATACGTCCAGTTGTTCTGCGCCTTGAATGATTTCCTGATCAGCGCCAGCAGCGGCTATGCTGCTTTGACGACGAATCAACGCGGGAATCACGCGTGATGCATTGTTTGGATCTGCATCGAGTTTGACAAAATACGTAGTCGTGATGAAATCCCGACTGAAGTTGTACAAGGTGGCGTCAACGGATGCACTCGACGTCGCGGTAGGCTGGGCGAAGCAGTGAACCGATCCACCAATCGGAGAGTCGACCGTCAATGTATTTCCTGCAACGGTCACGCGGAAGATATCCGCGCGCGACCCTGATACGAGCAATGCCAAATCGCCTTCAGAAAAATTGAGTGCGGGACTTCCCACTGCGGGATTCACCTGGATCGCAACCAGCGAATTTGCTGCGCAACCCATATTATCCTTTGCATCAGTCGTCTCTTTCAGTTCGCCGGACTGCATCGACCAACCGGATGCATTCAAGTAGCGAACCGTCAATACATCGGATTTGCCCAAGCTGTCTCCAGCAGACAGGCCTGCCGCCGGAATCATGCCAGTTGGCAATGCCGGTGCGCAGGTACCGCTGGAGCATTCGTAACCTTGCAGCATTACCCTTTGGCTGAGAGGCCACGGTTTGTCGGTGGGCCAACCTAACGGCGCAACAATATTACCTCCATCCGGTAACGCAATCCCGTCAACATATACATTCGCAGCAATCGTTGGATTGACTACGCCATCAGGAGTCTTGAGTAGACTAGGTGTGCCCGAAACAAACCCACTGATGTTCAATTGCTGGTGCGCCACCATGCGCAAGTCACTATTAATGCGCGAGATTGCATAGCGACCGTTTTCCTGCAAAACCGACATGGCCTGTTGCACGCGACTGGTTTTGCTGGTGGCGCCGAAAACCGTAACGAGTCCAATGCTGACCAGAATTCCAAGCAGAATCGCAATCATCAGTTCGATCAAGCTGAAACCGCGCGACGAGGCGACCATGCGATCGCGAGTCGCGCGACAAGATTGAAAACATGACATTGTATTCATGGTTGGAACACCCAGGACAGCGTCGTTGTGCCGGCAGCCGCACCGGTTTCCAGCGAAGACTCGTTCCAAGTAACATCAATGGTGCACTGGCCCGTAAAAGGCGGCAATTCGGTCAGTACATTTGCATTCGGCACTTTTGCCGGAGTCGGACAATCGATGGTTGCACTTGGGTCCGGCAAGAACGAGGCCAATTGATTGCTCCAGATCAAGGTATCTCGGGTCGCAATTTGCGCAGGACTGCAACTGGTAGATTTCAAGCATGTTGCCGCAGTCGTGCCGGCGGTCGCAGACGTATAGGTGCCCTTGTAGTTGTTTTTCCATACACCAAGATTATTCGCACGCATGCGGTCCGCCATTGATTGCGCCAGGAACGACGCCTGGGTACGCAGATAAGCGCTGTGATTGGTACGCACGGAAACAACCAGCAATGCTGCCACTCCGATCAATCCGAGACTGAATACAAGAAGTGCGATCAACACTTCGAGCAACGTAAAACCACCAGAAAACGTGAATCTGTGGGCACCTATACTCAAGGAACGTTTCGTCTTCATTTTTCTAGCATCCAGGTGCGCTGGAAGAAGATGTATCAATTTGTGACCGCACGATGCCAGAGGCCATGACAGTAATCCATTGCGATAGCTTCGGCTTCGAGTCGGGCCGGCACACGTTAATTTGATACGATTGGGCCTTGGGGATCAGGTTACCCTGCGCGGTAAAAATGACTCGCGAATCCGATGCCGTGGGTCCGGAACCTGTCGCGACGCCAGCAAAGGCCTTCGCGGTTACCTTGTAGCCGCTACCACTATCAACCCCTGCATCCGAGTGCAATAGCGTAGCTGGTGACGGTACCGTACCATCTGATTTGACGGGTTCCACATCCCAACCGCTGCTCCAGTTGTTGCTGCCGCTTTTGCTGACGACTGCAACCAGAGTTCCTCGACTCGTGGCTTCAGACCTCGCGAGATTCAGGTCATGGATCAGGCGATTGGTCGTTGACGTGACATTGTTCCTCAAGGTGATTTCCTTGAAACTTGGAAGTGCAAGCGTAACCAATATCGCTGCGATCATGATCGTGATCATCAACTCGATCAGAGTAAATCCCTGTTGCTGGACCAAGCGCGAATTCTTGCCACAGTAGTTGCAAATCATGGCGTCCCCGGCCTCACGGCAGTCAATGAAGCTCGTATCCTACTTCAGACCGCTACGCTATGGCGTGGATCAGGCTTGCGCAAGCAAGTACAGTCACGAGGTAGCAATCCCCGGATAAACGGCTTGATGCAGCGCAAAAACGGCTACACAACGCCAGATGCAGGTGGGTCAGGAAACGAGTTTGACGCGTAATTCCCTGGGCAGCGCGAAGGTCATGTTTTCGGGTTCGCCGTCGAGATCACTCACGGCGTTGGCACCGCAGGCGCGCAGACGGGCGATCACGCCCTGAACGAGGCTTTCGGGTGCGGATGCGCCAGCGGTAACGCCGATGCGCTGTTTGCCATCGAGCCAGTCGCGGCGAATATTATCGGCACCGTCGATCAGGTGTGCAGGGACGCCGTGCTTTTCGGCGAGTTCGCGCAGGCGGTTGGAGTTGGAGCTGTTTGGCGAGCCGACGACGAGTACCAGATCACATTGCTGGGCCAGGCGACGCACGGCGTCCTGACGGTTCTGGGTGGCATAGCAAATATCGTCATGTCGCGGGCCGACGATAGCGGGGAATTTGGCGCGCAACGCATCAATCACGGCTTTGGTGTCGTCGATGGACAAGGTGGTCTGGGTGGAATAGGCAATGTTTTCCGGATCGCTGGGTGCAAGCGTTGCTACATCCGCGGGTGTCTCGACCAAATGGATTTCCCCGGTCGCACCGTTGCGGTCCCACTGCCCCAATGTGCCTTCGACTTCCGGATGTCCGGCATGGCCAATCAGCACCACATCCCTGCCCGCTTTGGCATGACGGGCAACTTCAATATGCACTTTTGTCACCAGCGGACAGGTTGCGTCGAACACGCGCAAATTGCGCGATTGCGCTTGTGCGCGCACGGCTTGTGAAACGCCATGCGCGCTGAAGATGACCGTGGCGCCATCGGGCACTTCATCGAGTTCATCGACAAAAATGGCACCGCGATCACGCAAACCATCGACGACAAAACGGTTGTGCACGACCTCATGACGCACATAAATCGGCGCACCGAATGTTTCCAGTGCACGCTCGACGATTTCGATGGCGCGATCAACCCCGGCACAAAAACCGCGCGGATTGGCAAGCAGAATATCCACTTGGCTATTTTACTCCCGCAAGTTTGCCGTGGCCGAACAATCCGAACCAAACCAGCAACACCGCACCAATGCTGATCGCCGAATCCGCAATATTGAACGACGGGAATGCCCAACTGCCGTGGTACACCTGAATGAAATCGACAACGTGACCATAACGCACCCGATCGATCAGATTGCCAAGCGCGCCGCCAATGACCAAGGCCAGCGGCAGGGCGCTGCGCCAGTCGTTTCGCGGAATTTTCGCCAACCAACGAATCAGTACCGCACTCACGAGCACGGCCAACCCGCCAAACAACCAGCGCTGCCAACCGGACTGATCGGCAAGAAAGCTGAACGCGGCTCCGGTGTTGAAGGCCAACGTCCAGTTGAGAAATCCGGGAATCACAGGATGTGCAACGAACGGCTGCAGATTGGCGAGAACAATCGCCTTGATCGCCTGATCCAGGACAATGATCACGGTCGAGAGTAACAACCAAGGCAGCGCGCTGCGATTCGATTTCATTCGGGCATCGACACATTAGCCCCTCTCCCCTTGTGGGAGAGAGGTTGGGGAGAGGGGTGCGTGCGCAGCACGCCAAAGGTCATTTCAAGCATGTCGTCTCCTTCGTTCTTGCATACGTCCGCGCGTCTGGCCCACTCCCATCAAGGTAGAGAGGAACAATCAAAACCAACGTCGGTTTTCGCCCGGTCCGCCGGGCAGGTTATCCACGCAGCGAGTGCAGATTTCGGGGTGATCGGGTTGCGAACCGACGTCGTCACGAAAATGCCAGCAGCGGATGCATTTTTTGTGTTCGCTGCGACGCGCCGAAATACCTACGCGAGCGTTGTCCACTTCGACTGTTGTGGCATCCGCGGGCGCCGCGTCGACTTCCGCCAGTTGCAATGCGGAGGTGATGAAGAAGAAGCGCAACTCACCCGCTACCTCACTCAGGCGCGCGTGCAAGGCAGGATCGGCGTAAATCGTGACTTCGGCTTCCAGCGCAGCGCCAATGGTTCCGGCATTGCGCATGCCTTCGAGCAATTTCGCCGTGGCACTGCGAATCGCCAGCAACTGATACCAGAAGTTGCGCTGTTCGGGCGCGCCTTGCAATGCCTCGAGTCCGGCGTACCAGGTTTCAAACAATACCGATTCACTGCGCTCGCCCGGTAATTGCTGCCAGATTTCCTCGGCCGTGAAACCCAGAATCGGCGCGATCCAGCGTACCAGGGCTTCGGCAATGCGGTACATCGCGCTCTGCGCACTGCGCCGGCCGCGACTGTCTTCCTGCATCGTGTAGAGCCGGTCTTTGGTGATATCCAGATA
Source organism: Rudaea sp. (assembly GCA_035703725.1). GTDB lineage: Bacteria > Pseudomonadota > Gammaproteobacteria > Xanthomonadales > Rhodanobacteraceae > Rudaea. The sequence continues at coordinate 162 of DASSXQ010000316.1, read as the reverse complement.
AAGCGCACCCATTTCGTTGGTGCAGAAATTCTGCACACGCTGAACGACTTCCGGAAAATCGTATTTCGTGTAGGCCGCGATGACCGCCTGCTGGATATCGTGCGCCTGCTGCACCGCCCATTGATCCAGCAACAGGCATTCGCTGATGGGCAGCAGGTGTTT
>DASSXQ010000098.1:0-6544 GCA_035703725.1 Rudaea sp. | reverse complement strand
AAATGCAATTTGATTCGCGGACACGGTTGGCGTCTGCAACATCAAAGGCGATGCTTGCGCTGTCGCAAAAGCCGCCAGAACGAAAACAAGCAACGAACAGGAATTGATCGTGTGGCGCATTGCATTCTCCGAGGGTGCGCGAAAGGTTTGCCCAGCGAAAACGTCGAACAATTCAGTGTCGCATGCGCGCAGACAAGCTCCAGTCCCACAAGTCATGGCCGCAGCAACGTTGCGGATGGGCCATGCAAAATGAGCCGAGAATGGGCATGAATTGCGCCCTTCGTCCGCCTGTCACCGCCTCGATTGCAGTTCAGGCAAACATGCTGTTGCCGACATGCCGGCGCATCAGTTCGCCCAACGCCGCCACCTCCATCGGGCGGGCAATCAGATAACCTTGAAATGCATCGCAACCCATTGCGCTCAGCGCCGCGCGTTGTGCTGCGGTCTCGACGCCTTCTGCAACCACATGCATATCCATGGCGCGCGCCATATTGATCATTGCGCGGATAAATCGATCCGGAGGGTCGATGCGCATGTCCCGCACGAATACCTGGTCAATCTTGAGCTCGCGCAATGGCAACGATTTGAGTGTGGCGATACATGCGTATCCGGTGCCGAAATCATCAAGGGCAACGCGAATGCCGAGCGAATCCAGCGCGCGAATCTTTGTTGTTGCGTCGGTCACATCATGCACAAACGCGCTTTCGGTAATTTCCAGCGTCAGTTGTCCAGGATCGATGCCGCTTGCATCGATGCAAGCGCGCACGCTTTCGACGAAATCCGGCAGGAACAATTGTGATGGGCTGATATTGACGGCAATCCGGAACGAGCCGGTTTGTGGCGGCAGCGAAGCCAATGCCGTGCATGCCAGGCTCAACGCGCAGGCACCGACACGATGAATCTGGCCACTTTCTTCGGCGATGCGGATGAATTCCTGCGGGCCAATCGGACCAAATTCCGGATGCGTCCAGCGCAGCAATGCCTCGGCACCGGACAATCTGCCTGCGCGATCAACCTGCGGTTGCAGCTCAAGGCGCAGGTCATCGTGCTCCAGTGCCACACGCAAATCGTGCTCGAGTCTGAGACTGCGTTCCGCTTCGGCTTGCATTTCAGGGCTGAATGCGACAACACGACGTCGCCCGCCAGCCTTGGCCGCATTCAACGCCATGTAGGCCTGACGCAGCAACACGTCGCAATCGGTCCCGGCCGTGGGAAAAATTGCCAAACCGGTACTGACGTCCGTTGAAAGGTTGTGTGCGTCGAGCTTGAGCGGCTGCGTCAATTCCCGCCGCACCGATTCGGCGGCGGCCAACGCCAACGTGGCCGCCGATTCGGCATCATTGGCAATGCCGTTGAGCAGAACCGCAAACTCGACGCCATTCAACCGCGCCAGATAACTGCCATCCGGACACACCTGCTCCAACCGCAATGCGATTTCGCGGACCAGAATGTCTCCCATGCGGTGGCCCAGCGCATCGTTGATGACTTTGAAACGCTCAACGTCCATGACCAGCAGCGCGCCAAATCCCGACTTCGAATCCGCCAGTGCCGCATCGACCAATTCGCGCATTGCGCGCCAATTGGGCAAACCGGTAAGCGCATCGTGGTTGGCCAAATGCTGCAACAAGGCCTGACTCTCCTTGCGCGCCGTGTTTTCGCTGCGCAGCGCGGCAACACTGCGACCCAGTTCCCGCGCATACCGACGCATTTCCAGTGTCAACGTGCGGCTGAGCAAAACGACGAGCACGAGAAATGGAATCGCTTCCCAATCCAGCGTCACTTTTCCGAAGATGGTGACGTACTCGGCATGAATTACCGCCACCAACTGGACGATGAGATAGATCAACAATGGTTTGGCACGCGCGCGTTGCGCAGTCCGCCGCAGCGCCCAACAGCAGCGAAACGCAATCAGGAATACGACCATCGTGGCGGCATAGAAGTAGACCGCCAACGGCGATGGCGGGCCCGTGAACTGATTGATCTGTTCGCCCCACGGCAAGATCAGCGCCGGTTGCTCGACAAAGCCAGCCAAAAGTAGCCCGTCCGGCGCAAAGCAATTCAGCACCAGCAATATGCCGAAAACCAGACTGGTCGCAATCACCCACGGTCGCGATCCTTGCCAACCGGAATAACTGGCCAGAAACCACACCGCAACGGGATAGACCACGCAGGCCAAGCCAACGTGCAGGCGTTCCAGCAACGCATATGACGCTTGCATTTGCGGCGTCTGCATCAACGCCGATACGGCAATATAGGCACCCACGCTGAGGCACAACAGGCCAAACGCCGGATACAACCAGCCGCTATCTCGCGATCTGCCGACATACAAAAAGTGCGCGCCGGCGAAAACGCAGACTCCCGCAGCCATCCATAACGTTGGCAACCAGATGACCATCGCCTACCCCGCAATAGTTGGCCTGAGTATACAGCTGCCGGACAGCGCGGCGGACATGCCGAATGACCCATCGCGGCAAGCTGAGGGATTCATGCCGAATCCCCATGCACGACCAATTCCATCAGCGAAATCGATTGGCATCGCCGCAATTTCAAATTTGTTCGACGTGAACGCTCAAATGAAGCGCCGCGGCCGAACCAGGGCCGAAACATGCCGATTGTCTTCAACTCGAGACATTCGCACTGATGTTTGCAACCTCGGCACGACCCGGCGCCGGTGCCGACCGCTGTGTGCCGAGCCCCAGGGAAATCAATTTCTACGACGGGCCACGTGCCACCGGGCGGCTGGCGTCGGCAATCCAGCCACTCCACGATGGCGCAAAAATGCGCGAACCAACCAAACCGGCGTGTTCCATTGCCAACAGGTTGTGGCAGGCCGTGACACCCGATCCACACATGTGCACGGTATCGTCAGCGGCGTGGTCACCGAGCACGGCCTGGAATTCGTCGCGCAATTGCCGCGCAGGCTTGAATCGACCATCGGCGTCGAGATTTTCGGAAAACGGGCGGTTGCGGGCTCGTGGCACGTGGCCGGCAACCGGATCCAGCGGCTCCACATCGCCGCGAAAACGCTCTGCAGCGCGAGCGTCGATCAATAGCACCGCGGGATTTTTCAGCAGGTGTTCCAGTTGCGCCGAATCGACTATCTGCCCGGCATCAAATTGCACACTCACCAGCGTGGCTCGGCGGTGCACCGACTCGGCGCTCAAGCCAAAACCGGCATCCGTCCAGGCTTTCAGTCCGCCGTCCAGAACGGCGACATTGCGCTCTCCGACCAAACGCAACATCCACCACAAACGCGCCGCGGCAATTGCACCATTTGCGGCATCGTACGCAACCACTTGCATCCCGGGCTTCCATCCCAGACGCCCCAACAACGCGGAAAATGCCCAAGCGTCCGGCAACGGATGACGCCCTGCTCCGAGTCGGGACAAATCGGACAAATCACGGTTCAGATCGGCATAGACCGCACCTGGAATGTGGCCTTGTGCATAGTCTCGCGCGCCGCCATCCGGATCGGCCAGGGAAAAACGGCAATCGACAATCAAGATGTCATCCGTGCGCGCCAGATCATTCAAAGCCCGTGCATCGATCAATGTTTGTCGATTCATTTCACCGCCTCCATCCGCTTTACCAGACTCAACATCATCGCCGCCGTCGCGCCCCAGATGCTGCGCCCTTCGGGCAAGAACTCGACGATTTCACGCGAAATTCCCCGAAATACGATGCGTCGCGTGCGCAGGTTTTCGGGCTGCAGAAAATAGGCAAGCGGCACTTCGAACACCTCGGCCACTTCACGCGGGTCAGGCACAGCACGGTAATCGGCATCCAGATGCGCAACGACCGGCGTGACGCAGTAGCCACTGATGGTCTCGAAGCAATCCAGGTAGCCAAGCGGATGCATCAGTTGCGCAGCGATGCCAATTTCCTCGCGGGTTTCGCGCAAGGCGGCAGCAACGGCATCGACATCGCAAACTTCGATCCCGCCACCGGGAAAGCTGATCTGCCCCGGGTGATGCAGCAGGTGATCCGTGCGTTGGGTAAACAGAACGGCAAGTTGCTGACCGCGTTCGATCACCGGCACCAGAACAGCGGCGGCTCGACGTGGACCTGGTCCGATCAAATCACACAATTCAGCATGGTTCCACCCCGGTGCGCAAGGTGGATCGTCCAGAGCACGAACGGCCTGGCGCAGCCGCAGCGACAACGCGGACATTGGCGTCTTCATTGGCGTTGATCGTCATGCACGCGAAGCGGCAACACCTGATCCATCAGCCAGGTGCGCTGGCTGTCGCTCATCAACATCCAGCGTGCGATTTCGTCGCCACTGCGTCGGCAGCCTGCGCAGTACCCGTCGACATCCAGCGTACACACGCCGGTGCACGGGCTTGGAACGGGTTTCGGGAAATCAGGAATTGACATGAGAATTGACGAGAATTATCGATTACTATTGCCATCTTAGCCGGGCTTGCTTAGGTAAAACCTTAATTTCATGTTCGCACTTGCTACCAAGGTTGTCACCAATTACGGCAAAGTGTTGGCGCAGGTTCAACCCGGCCTGCACGGGCTGCCCGAATCGCTGTTGCCGCATTCAAAAGCGCAAATTCGTAGCGCGATTTTCCTGCTGCTGGAAAATCTGGAGCCCGAACATACCGCACTCAAGGAAAGCCTCGCCCGCGGTTACGTTTATCTGGCCCAGTTCGTGCCTGATGCCGACGCCGCGGTTCTGGCCAGTGTACCGAACACGGCCGAGCCAGGCGCAAATTTGGCCAATAGCAGTGAACCGGCCATGCGCCTGATGAACCGGATCAAACTCGACATGGAACGCGCGCTCGAAGAATTGCACGCGTTCGGGGGATATCCTTCCGCAAACTGAAACGCCGCGCGAGCGCGGCGTTTGTTTGATCGTCGTCGGCGAAAGCAGGAAACACTCTCTCTCGGCTACCTGCATCCCGCACAAAAGTCCAAAACCCACTGTCCTTCCCGGTTCCGCTGCGCGGCACCGGAAAGGCATGTCCATTTTGATCTTCCGGAATCCCGAATCCCGCTTTTATTTGATATCGACGAGCTTCAATTCGAAGATCAGGGCTTCATTCGGTCCGATACGCGGCGGCTGGCCGCGTTCACCGTATGCCTGCGCCGGTGGAACGAAGACCTGCCAGTGGTCGCCCACGCGCATTAACTTGAGCACTTCCTGCCAACCCTTGATCACGTCGCCGACCTTGAAATGAACCGGCTTGCCCCGGGCAAAGGAACTGTCGAACTCCAGCCCGTTCATCAGCGAACCACGATAATGCACGGTGACCTCGCTGTCCTTGGTTGGATGTTGTGTGCCGCTTCCATCCTCGATCACCCGGTATTGCACGCCAGAAGGCAACACCACAATTCCTTTCTTGCTCTTGTTTTCGGCGAGGAACTTGTTGCTCTTGGCAAGATTTTCGGATGCGATTTTGTCGAATTCCGTCTTGGCCTTGGTATACAACTGGTATTGCATGCGACCGAGCAGGTCGTGCATGGTTTCCTCGGACACGGCCGGCTTGCGCTTGGCATAGCCATCCTGCATCGCACGGATAACCTGATTGATGTCGATATCAAGCTTGCGCTCGACGAAATCGTTTCCGATCTGGAATCCGATCGCGTACGACAGGTTGGGCTTGTCCGCTGCAGTCAGTGGTGCAGGTGGAGTCTGTGATCCCTGCCCGGCTTGTGCGGCAGAACCCGCCGACGAACTGCCACCCTGCGCAAATGCCGCGCCCGCGACGAGCATTCCCGCCGCAATAATTGACCAACGCAAAATCATGCAAACCTCCAAAAAGTTATGGTGCCGAACATCGTGCGGCAAATGGCGCTGTAACCGGACACGAAAGCGCGCCATCTTACCCGAGCTTGGGCGGCGCAGCCACTGGCACCAAGCCCGTGCATCTGAACAGACCCAACCTGAACGCAGGCTGCGCCACTGTTACCCATATTGTTCCAAACTGCCGGACTGGCCGGCGCAGGGGTGAACTCGAACAACTTCAACAGCGCCAGTCCAAGCCGAAGGCGGCTGCAAGACAACTCCCGCTCACACACCCGCGTAGCCCGCCATGTCAGGGATCAGCAGCACGCTCAAGCGTTCGGTCAGGTCGCGTCGATCGCGAGGTATCAGCGCATCGTTGATATCGCAACGGCTGTTGATGAGCCGGATCCCGCAGTCGTCTTCCCGAATTGTGCTGCGCTGCATCCGGGCCACCGCGTTAGTCACTCCTCGTGCCCACCTCGATATCTTTTCTCGCCTGCAGTTACGCGCAACTTCAGCCGATTCTGCGCCGTGGGTAACGGGCAGGTCGCGTATGGCGTGAAGGCGCACGGCGGATTGTAGGCTTGATTGAAATCCAGAATCACCTTGCCGTCTTTGGGTGCGTCGGCATACAGAAAGCGTGCGGCACCGTACGTTTCCTTGCCGCTGGTCTTGTCGGCAAAAACCAGAAACAGACTCTTGTCGCCCGGCGTTTCAATGACCGGTTCCACTCGATAAGTCTTGCCGTCGCGCTCGAATACCGCGGCACCTGGAACGGTCACCTTGTCGATCTGGCCCAGGATGTTGGAT
>DASSXQ010000287.1:0-16307 GCA_035703725.1 Rudaea sp. | reverse complement strand
ATATTTGCCGGTCGACATTACCTGGGTCTCCAACAAGCGACTGGTGATGGGTACCGCCGAAGAGACCGGATTCAACGAAGCCCCAAGCGCAACCGGCGACATCATTGCCGTGGATTTCGACGGCAAGAACAAGCGCCTGCTTTACAGCGACCGCGCCCGCAGCTCGATTGGCGCAATGACCAATATGCTCAAGATCCCGCAAGGATTTGGCAGCATCAGCGGCATGCCGGAAAAAGCCAACGGGCATTTCTACATGACCGTGTACCCCTCACCGCGTCGTGGTGGCAGCGACGCCCAGGCACACCGCACGCTGATTTTCGACATCGACGCAAGCAGCGGCAACGTCAAGCAAATAGGTGAAATCGATCGCAACGGCTACGATTTTCTGGTTCACAATGGGGTTGTGCGCTACGCGTCGGGAACGGACAACCAGATGGAGGATCACACGTTCTATCGCGCCGGTCCCGATGAAAAATGGACGGAACTGCCTCGCTCGGTGCTCGGCAAACAATTCAGTCCGTATTTCATCAGCAACGATGGCACCAAACTGTATTCCATAGGCAACCCGACCGGTGGTCCAAACCAGTTTGCGATCAGCAATCTGGATGGCACGGATCGCAAGGTACTGGCTTCCAATCCGCGATCGAGCGTTGGTCGCGTCTTGTGGACACCGGTGCCACATGAACCGTATGCAGTCATCATCAATGATGGCAAACCGCAGATTACCTATCTCAAAGATGGCAAGTACGCGACCGCATTGAAATCGCTGAACGCGAAATTCACGGATCATTTTGTCAGTATTTACGACATGAGCGACGATGGCTCAACCATAATCCTGTCCGCCGTCAGTGACCGCGACCCGGGCACGTACGCCATGTTCAACAGCAATGATAATTCCGTGCGCCCGTTGTATCGCATCCTGCCGTGGCTGGATGCTGGGCAGCTAGGCGAGCGCAAACCGTTTTGGTTTACTGCGTCCAGTGGCACGCAATTGGGCGGCTATATCACCTTGCCACCGCACCGCGTGGAAAAGAATCTGCCAACGGTCATGATTGCCCATGGTGGCCCGATGGGCCCAAGCGACCACTGGGAATTGGGTGGTTCGTGGGAAGCAATGGAAGCGCAATGGTTGGCCACACGCGGTTACGCCGTGGTGCAGGTCAACTATCGCGGTTCCGGTGGGCGCGGCAAGAATTTCCAAGAGTCTGGCAAGCGCGAAATGGGCACCGGCATGATGCAAGACATGCTGGATGGCCTGAAATGGGCTGAAGATCAAGGCTACGTCGACAAGAATCGCGTGTGCATTTACGGCGCAAGCTATGGCGGCTATACCGCGTATTTCATGCCGGTTTACGCGCCTCAGGGTACGTTCAAATGCTCGGTCGCCATTGCTGGCGTATCCGACATTCGCGTGCAGGCACATCGCAGCGACACGCGCCGTTCGCGCGGTGGCCGTCACTTCCTGCGCGAAGCCTGGGGCATGGACGATCCGGCCTACATCGAAGCCAATTCTGCTATCGATCATGTCGACAAGTTCAATGTGCCGGTGTTGATCGTGCACGGCGAAGACGATCCACGCGTACCCATCCAGAACGCGCGCGAATTCCGCGATGCGCTGAAAAAAGCTGACAAACCCTTTGAATACATGACCCGACCCAAAGAAGGCCACGGCTTTTTCAAAACGCAAAACAACGTGGATCGCTACACCATTACCGATGCGTTCCTGAAAAAATATTTGGGGCCTGGTGCGCCGGTAGCAAACTGAGCTATACGTAACTCATCTCCGGGCAATCCGCCCGGAGATGAGTAATTCGATAGCAGGGCGCTGATCGCAGGGCGCTGAGTAGGGGTTTTTCAGCAGCCCGAAAGGAAGACGCCTTTTTAAGGCTTTACCGGGTCTTGATGGATAACGACAGGACCCCAACGAGTATCATTTCCGCCTCCATTTCCATCCGGCATCGCTTCCCGAGAATAGGTGCTGGTCTGTTGCCACTTCCCGTGGTCGTAGATTTGGGTGTATGTGACTAAGACAGTATCCCCAGGCACATCAGGCGAATCCGGCGCGTGTGGCGGTTTTGGTGCCGCGCTACCCGGACCACCTCCACGGTAAGTACCGCCTCCGCCACTTCCGCCAGTGCTTCCACCGATATCTGTATTGCCATTCTCATCGCCACCATCCATACACGTTCCGTCTAATCCTGGAACATGGCAAGCGGCATTCATTGCGGCTAGTTTGGCCGCTTTCGCACCCACCACCATCTTTTTGCCACCACTGCTAATGTAGGCATCCAGATCGATAATCTGCGTGCTGGTTGTTTTTTGACCATAACGGCCATACGAAATGGTAGTAATCAAGCCAAATCGACCGGCATGCGCATCGGGTTGTTGCACGGACGATGGTACAAACGGAACCTGTTTCGGTGTTGCAGCCAATACGAATGGACTTGCAACGACTGCGAGGGCAAAAGCCAACACCTTGCTTGGTATCATGACAACTCCTTTTTAGTGATCCCCTGACTTCGAATCTAATACAAAAAAAAAAAAGCAAAATGCAATTCCCGCGAATCACTTCATGAATCGTCTCGAACACGAATCCAGTCCCTACCTGCGTCAGCATGCCGACAATCCGGTGGATTGGTGGCCGTGGTGCGACGAAGCGCTTGCTGCGGCGCGCGCGCAAGACAAACCCATCCTGCTTTCCATCGGCTACAGCGCGTGTCATTGGTGCCATGTGATGGCGCACGAGAGTTTTGAAGATGCGCAGACTGCGGCGTTGATGAATTCGCTGTTTATCAACATCAAGGTCGATCGCGAAGAACGCCCCGACCTGGACAAGATTTACCAACTCGCCCATCAAGCGTTGAATCGGCGCGGAGGAGGCTGGCCGTTGACGGTGTTTCTGACACCCGACGATCACTTGCCATTTTTTGCCGGTACCTATTTTCCCGACAAGCCGCGTCACGGCATGCCACCGTTTTCGCACATCCTGCAACAAGTCAGCGGGTTCTGGCATTCCCGGCGCGACGAAGTTCGCACGCAGAACAAGGCGCTGGCCGAATTCCTGCACGATTACGAACGCGGGGAAGCAACTGCGGAAGCACTATCGGACGCGCCAATTCGGGCTGCGCTGGAGCAAATCGAGAACAGTTTTGATCCTGTGCATGGCGGACACATGGGCGCGCCGAAATTCCCGCACTGTCCGCAAATGGAACTGCTGCTGGATCTTGAATCGTCCTCCCGCCGGGAGCCGAGCACAGATCAGAACACGCGCGCAGCGAACGATTCGTCGCTGTCAGGCCCTCACCCGCGGCAACACGCCACCGTCTCGCCCGGGGAGAAGGAAAGCGGAAAGGTTGAATTGACCTTGACGCGCATCGTCTCTGGCGGCATTCACGACCAGATTGGCGGTGGTTTTTGCCGATACAGCGTTGATGAGCGTTGGGAAATTCCGCATTTCGAGAAGATGCTGTACGACAACGCGCAGTTGCTGCCGCTGCTTGCACGTGATGCGGCATTCATTCCCGCGGCGCGCGATTTGCTCGCTTGGCTGCTGCGTGAAATGACATCTGCGGATGGCGCCTTTTACAGCGCATTGGATGCCGATTCCGAACACGAGGAAGGCAAATTTTATGTGTGGCAGCGCGATGAGGTGCGTGGGTTGCTCAGCGTTGCCGAATTTGCCGTGGCCGGTCCGCATTACGGTTTTGATCGACCGCCGAATTTTGAGCACGTCGCCTGGAATCCCATTGTCGCCACGCCAATCGACAAGGTGGCGCAGGTGCTGGAAATTCCACTTGATGAAGCGCGCCGGCGGCTGGCGATGGCGCGTGCAAAATTGTTTGCCGCGCGCAGCACACGTGTGCGGCCCGGACTCGACGACAAGATCCTGACCGCGTGGAACGCACTGGCCATTGCCGGCATTGCACGCGCGGCACGCGCAATGGATGCGGCGCCACTGATGGGCCTGGCCGACAATGCATTGGACTTTTTGTACAAGTCCGTCTGGCACGATGGCCGCTTGCAAGCCAGCGCGGACAAACCTGTTCCGGCCTACCTCGACGACTATTCGTTCATGCTCGATGCACTGCTGGAGTGCCTGCAAAACCGGTGGAGCGAACGCGACCTGGCTTGGGCGATCATCCTGGCCGAGGCATTGCTCACCCGCTTCGAGGACCGCGAACACGGCGGTTTCTACTTCACCGCACACGATCACGAACGCCTGATCCAGCGCCCAAAACCCTGGATGGATGAAGCCTTGCCATCCGGCAACGGCGTGGCTGCGCGTGCGCTGTTGCGGCTGGGCCATTTGCTCGGCGAAACGCGCTACATCGACGCGGCGCAACGCACGTTGCGCGGCGCATGGCCAACGCTGCAATCGGCGCCACACGCATGCTGCACGCTGCTTCGCGCGCTGAATGATTTTCTGCATCCGCGTACACATGTCGTCGTGCGCGCCAGGGACAATGAAGAGGCACAATGGCGTGCGGCGCTGGCATCTATCCCGTTGCGGCGGTGCGACGTTTACTTCATCGCCGATACGCAGACAAAGCTGCCCGGAACGCTGGCCGCCCAGACCTGCACAGATGGCGGCGTCGCGTATGTTTGCCGCGGAACGCAATGCGAGGCGCCGCTGCAAAGTCCAGACGAATTGGCAGTGGCGTTGGGTCGCGAATCGTAGTTTCTGGTGCGCAACGCAGCGCACCTTTGAGGCTCCTCGCTGCCACACAACCCACCGTTCGCGCTGAGCGTAGCGCAGCGAAGTCGAAGCATGCGTTTCGACATCGCGCTCTGCACTACGCTCAACACGAACGCAATTGGGTGAACGAGACGATTCGATTCGCTACAGCAACACCGGCCGATCCGGCAATTCGTTCGCGTCGGGCGAATCCGCGTTGCGCGGAAAATGCAGCGTCAGCACGTCGCTGACTGCGGTGACGCTTTCGATGGCACCTTGCTCGAACTCGCCAGCGACAAAACGTTTTTGAATTTGCGTGCAAATCGACTGCCATTGTTCAGCATCGACCTTGGCTGCGATGCCGCGATCCGCAACGATTTCAATGGCGTGGTCGGCAAGCAAAACGTAAATCAGCACACCGCTATTTTGTTGCGTGTCCCAAACGCGCAGGTGGGAAAAAACTTCCTGCGCGCGCTGCCGCGGCGTTGTTCTTTTCCAGAGTGCGGCAAATTCGAGAGCACCTTCCGCGACGAAACAAACCTGCTCCTGATGCCGGCGTTCGCCTGCCGCGACAGCGTGCTGGATTGCATCGAGCACGGTATCCGGAAAATGCCGGCGCGCACTGCCTTCGGCAAGAACGTGACGCAGGATCCGGCCAATTTCCATCACCAACTCCCCGAAGCGCCACCGCCGGAAAATCCGCCCGACGAGCCGCCGCTGAAACCGCCACTGAATCCACCGCCACCACTGCTGCCGCCACCGAAACTGCCACCGCTCCAGCCACCAAAACCACCACCGGAGGCAAAACCGCCGCCGCCGCCGCCAAGCCAGCCGATCAACAGTCCGAATACGCCCACGCCGATCCCCACCGACACCAGGCCGCTTACCCACCACGCCACGGCACCACTGGCAGCTCCAACCAGGCCGGCACGTGGCGCGGACGGCAACGGCGTCAGCAATGTTCGCAACCACAGTCCGAAAAACGCGGCTACAAACAGACTGTTGAACAGTTTGCCCAGATGCTGTTCGCCGCCTTGCTCCCAGCGCTCCGGCGCCGGCAGCGATTCGCCGTCGATCAGTTTGGTCAATGCGCCGATCCCGTCCTGGATACCGCCATAAAAATCACCGTCACGGAATTTCGGCGTGATGTATTGACGAATGATGCGTGCAGCGGCCGCGTCGGGAATGGCGCCTTCCAGATTCCGGCCGACGTCGATGCGCACACGATGATCGTCCTTGGCAACGGTTATCAACAAGCCATCCTGCGCCTGCTTGTCTGTGCGCGAAAGCTTCCACGCATCGGTGACGCGGATGCTGTATTGGGCAATGTCCTCGGGCTGCGTCGTCGGCACGATCAGGATCGCGACGCGCGAGCCCTTGCGTTGTTCAAGCGCCTGCAGTTCGTCGCTCAATGACTGCACCTGCTGCTGTGTCAGCGTATGCGTCAAATCCGATACGCGCTCTCCAAACGGCGGGATCGCCATCCGATTGTCGGCCAGCGACACGGATGCCACCGCCAACGTCAGGACGACGCCGGCGATCAAGGCGGCCAAACGATGCAGCATGTGCAAGCGCGATATCGATTACGGTTGCGCAGGCGCGGGTTTCGGCGCGGGCTTGTTGAAATCCACCGTCGGAGCGACGGAAATGGATTTTTCGTTTTCAACCGTGAAGTTGGCCTTGGGCTTGTAACCGAACATTTTCGCAGTGAGATTTTCCGGGAAGCTGCGCACCAGCACGTTGTATTCCTGCACCGCAGAAATAAAACGATTGCGCGCGACCGTGATGCGGTTTTCGGTGCCTTCCAGTTGCGCTTGCAAGTTCTGGAACAATCCGTCCGCCTTGAGGTTCGGATAATTTTCCGACACCGCCATCAACCGCGACAAGGCACTGGACAATTCGCCCTGTGCGGCCTGGAATTGTTTCATCTTGGCCGCATCGCCCAGATCATCGGCAGTAATCGTGATCTTGCCCACGGATGCACGCGCCTGCGTCACTTTGACCAGCACTTCTTGTTCATGCTGCGCATAAATCTTGACCGTGTTGACCATATTCGGCACCAGATCCGCGCGTCGCTGGTATTGGTTGACGACTTCCGACCACGCCGCCGTCACTGCCTCATCTTTCGACTGGATGGCGTTATAGCCACAGCCGCCGAGCATGCACGCGGCCAACACAATCAATACGATGCGCTGAATGTTCATTGTGGTACTCCTGAATTTCGGAAATTCGCCGCCATTATGCCGCGATCCGTGGGTGATCGCCTTCACGACGCTGATGACGCTTCGTCCACTCGCGGCGCGCCCACATGTTCAAAATTTCGACCACGGCAGAAAACGCCATTGCAACATAAATATAGCCGCGCTGAATGTGCACGCCGGAACCTTCCGCGATCAGCGCCACGCCAACCAGCAAAATGAACGCCAACGCGAGCATGCGCACTGGCGGATGGCGATCAATGAAATTGCCAACCGGGTTGGCAGCAAACAGCATGACGATCACTGCCAGCACAATCGCGGCGACCATCACCGGAATGTTGCGTACCATGCCTACCGCCGTAATCACCGAATCCAGCGAAAATACGATGTCGATCACGGCAATCTGCAGGATGATCCACAGGAAGCTGGCTCCTGGAGTGCCTTGCGGCAGCACTTCAGCCTCCTTGTAGATCGTGTCGTGAATTTCCATCGTGCCCTTGACCAGCAGGAACAAACCGCCGCCAATCAAGATCACGTCGCGGATGGAAATAACCTGACCAAACGCGCTGAACAATTTTGCGTGGGTGTCATCCATCCGCGCCAGATGGGCCAGCACCAGCAGCAGTCCGATACGCGTCACGCACGCCAATGCGATGCCGAAACGACGAGCGCGCGAGCGGCGTTCCTCGGGCAGGCGACCGACGGCAATCGCAATGAACACGAGATTGTCGACACCCAGAACGATTTCCAGTGTCGACAGCGTCAGCAACGCAATCCACAACTGCGGGTCAGTCAGTATTTCCAACGGCACTCAACCTTGAGAATGAATTTGCACGTGCGTTGCCTCATCAGCCGATATGCTGCCACAGCACGAGCCCCCAGCAAAGCAACACATTGAGCATCAGTACGAATACCGCAGCCGAACCCATGTCTTTGGCGCGTCCGGCCATTTCGCTGAATTCCGGACTGACCTTGTCCACCACGGCTTCAATCGCGGAATTGAGCAATTCGGCCGCTACCACCAGCAACGGGCTTGCGCACAACAGCGCTTTCTCGACGGCGCCATTGCCCAGCCACAATCCGACCGGGATGACGATCATGCACAGGTAAACTTCGAGCCGGAACGAAGCTTCGTACGTCCATCCGGATCGCAATCCCTGCAACGACCAAATCAACGCCTTGTAAATCTGCTTCGGGCCGCGTGGCTCGGTGCTTGGCATCGCGATTAACCGGGGCCCGGGATCAGACGCCGGCGCTGACTGCAGTATCTGCAGCCAGAAGATGCGGCGCGTGCCAGGCCAGATCCAGATCCTTGGCGCACTTGACATCATCGAGCCTGCGCACCGGCGTTGTAATTGGCGCATCCTTCATCATTTGCGGATTTGTGGTGGAAAGCTGCAGCAGCTGGCCCATCACCTCGACGAAGTTGTCCAGCGTTTCCTTGGCCTCGGTTTCAGTCGGCTCGATGAGCAGGCATTCGGGCACCAACAAGGGAAAATAATTGGTGGGCGCGTGAATGTCGTGATCCAGCAGACTCTTTGAAAAATCCAGCGCGGTGACGCCGCCTTGTTTTTTCTGCCGCGCGACGCTGACAATGAATTCATGACTGGCGCGGCGATTCGGGTAGGCCAGATCAAAGCCTTTTTCAGCCAGTCGCTTGGCCAGATAATTTGCATTGAGCGTGGCGAATTCCGCCACCCGGACCATGCCTTCGCGCCCGAGCAGCAGCGCATAAACGTAAGCACGCAACAGCACGCCGGCATTGCCCGCAAACGTGGTCAGACGCCCAATGGACAAGGGACGATCCTTCTTGCGCACCCAGCCGAACTTGCCGTCATCGCGCTTCTCAATCATGGGAATCGGCAAAAACGGCTTGAGGCGCTCGGATACTCCCACCGCGCCCGCACCCGGACCGCCGCCGCCGTGCGGCGTGGAAAAGGTCTTGTGCAGATTCATGTGGATGGCATCAAAGCCCATGTCGCCGGGGCGGACTTTGCCCAAAATCGCATTGAGGTTGGCGCCGTCGTAATACAGCAAGCCGCCGGCAGCGTGCACCAATTTGGAAATTTCCACAATGCGTCGTTCGAATACGCCAATCGTGGATGGATTCGTCAGCATGATGCCGGCAGTTTTCGGGCCAAGCACTTTCTTCAATGCTTCGACGTCGATATCGCCGTCAGCCTGAGTCGGGATTTCGCGCACCGTGCAGCCGCACATCGATGCCGTCGCCGGATTGGTGCCGTGCGCCGCATCGGGCACGATGATTTCCGTGCGCTGGCTGTCGCCACGATGCCGATGGTAGGCCATGATCATGGCCACGCCAGCCAACTCGCCCTGGGCGCCGGCCATTGGCGAGAGCGAAACGCCGCCCTTCATTCCCGTCACATCCGCCAGAATTTCCTGCAAATCGTGCATGCAGGCAAGAAATCCCTGCGACAGCGACTCGGGCGCATAGGGGTGGCGTGCCAGAAACCCATCGAGCATCGCCAACGAATTGCAGGCGCGCGGGTTGTACTTCATCGTGCACGATCCCAACGGATAGAAGTGCGTGTCGATGGAAAAGTTTTTGCGACTCAGATTGGTGTAGTGACGTACAACCTGCAGCTCGGATACTTCCGGCAACCCGATCGGCGTCGTGCGTCGCAACGGCGCGGGCAAATCATCGGCAATTGCGACATCTGCAGTCATCTGGGCCGCGGCACGGCGGCCAGGTTGGGAAAGTTCGAAAATCAGCATTGAGGGTCCACGCTGGCAAACTGCGATAGCGGCGTATGATGCCATAACCATCCTCGCCAAGCTTGTGGCAAGATTGCCATTCATGAGCAAACGTGCCCTCGCCTTCACAGCCGCCATTGCCGCCGCCCTTGCGCTGCTGAGCGTGTTCGCCTTCGATCAGCCGATCGCCATGGCGGTGCATGGGTCCGGAATCGAGAATTCCGTATTTTTCGTCGATGGCGTGGTGCTGCTGGATCGAATCAGCGGGCGCTCGCTGTTATCGAGTCATTTGCTCTCGGGATTGCTGCTCGGGACGACGCTATTCGCGGCCGGCGTGATTGGCTTGTTGTTGCGCCGACGCAGTTTTTCGGCTCGCGCACTGATCTTCACCGGCGGCGTGCAGCTCGCCGTAATTGCCACTGCCTGGGTAATCAAGCACTTCTTCGGCCGTTTGCGGCCCTACGAAATCTTCTCCCAAGGACATTGGGACTCCATGTGGTTTGCAGGCGGCAATTCGTTTCCGTCCGGTCACGTCGCGTTTTTTTGCGGCGTGTTCGTGCCGCTGCTGTACCTGTTTCCGCGATACCGGATTGCGCTGCTGATAATCCCCGTCTATGTCGTACTGGCACGCATTGACGAGAGTTTCCACTTTGTTTCCGATGTCCTGGCCTCTGCCGCCCTGGCCGCACTCATCACGCTGATTGCCGCCACGATACTGGACCGGTGGATTCAGCCTGCGGGCTCGCGCGAGCCTTTGTGACCCATATTGGCTCGCGATAAGTTATTCTGCGCCACTCACCCACGGCTACGGAGCCGCTATGTCGAATCTCAATCCTGCAATTTCCCGCAACCGGTCGTTTTCCACGATCTTCCTGATCGAGTTGTGGGAGCGCTTCGGCTTCTATGGCATGCAGGCGCTGATCGTGTACTACATGGTGCAGCGTCTGGGTTTCGAAGATACCCGCGCCAACCTGGTCTGGAGTGCGTGCGCGGCGCTGATCTACGTTGCTCCTGCCATTGGCGGTTGGGTCGGCGACAAGGTTCTCGGCACGCGGCGCACGATGCTCACCGGTGCGGCTATCCTGAGCGTTGGCTACGGGCTGATGACGATACCGACGGAAAACACCTGGGCGCTGTTTGGCGCACTCGGCGTCATCGTCGTCGGCAATGGGTTGTTCAAACCCAACGCCGGCAACCTGGTGCGCAAGATCTTTGAAGGCGACGATGCAAAAATCGACAGCGCCTTCACCATTTACTACATGGCGGTGAACATCGGCTCCACGGTCTCGATGTTGCTGACGCCGTGGATCAAGGATTACGTCAACGCCACCTACGGCCACGAATTCGGGTGGCACGCAGCGTTCGGCGTGTGTTGCATTGGCCTGCTTGTTGGTCTGGTCAACTACTTCTTCATGCGCGCGTCGATGCGCCACATCGGATCGGAGCCGGATGCACGTCCGTTGAACGTGATGCACCTGCTGATGGTGTTGGGCGTGGGCGCGTTGTGCGTCGTCGGCGCAGCGGTGGTGCTGCAATACGAAACGGTCGCGCGAATCTTCGTCTATGCCGCTGGCGTGGTGCTGCTGGCAATCTTTGCTTATCTGATCACCAGAAGTCAGCGCAGCGAACGTGCCGGCCTGATTGCCGCACTGGTATTGACCGTGCAGACGATTTTCTTCTTCATCTTCTACCAGCAAATGTCCACCTCGCTGGCCTTGTTCGCATTGCGCAACGTCGACTGGAACCAATACCTGTTTGGCATGAATCTGTTCGAATGGGCACCGGCGCAATATCAGGCACTGAATCCAATCTGGATAATGCTGCTCAGTCCGATACTTGCGTGGATGTACACCAAAGCGGGCAAGACCGGCAAAGATCTTTCCATTGCGGCCAAGTTCGCACTGGGCTTCGCCATGGTGGCGATCGGCTTCTTCGTCTACGCTGCGGCCGGACACTTCGCCGGTGCCGATGGCAAGACTTCATCGTGGATCATGATTTGGGGTTACGGCTTCGGTGCGCTGGGTGAGTTGCTGGTCAGCGGTCTGGGGCTGGCGATGATTGCCCGCTATGTCCCGGCACGTATGGGTGGCTTCATGATGGGCGCCTATTTTGTTGCCTCGGGTATCTCGCAATATCTGGGTGGTGTCGTCGCCAACTATGCCGCCGTACCGCAGAACATCACCGATCCATTGCAAAGCATGGCGATCTACACAAGCCTGTTCAGCAAACTCGGCTATGCCGGTGTTGCCTGCACATTGATCGCATTGGCCGTGCTGCCGCTGATGCGCAACCTCACGCGGACCCACCACAGCGCCATGGCCGAAGGCGCCGCTGCACTCGGCACCGTGCGCGACGAGCAGTAACCTCAAATGACCACTGCGGCCTTATGGCCGCAGTGGCCGTTTTCCGGCTTTCCAGCATCCCCGCTCGCGTCAATCATGACGCGCAAAAGCGCGCGTTCACGTTGAGCGTAGCCTTCGAAAATCACCATTCGTGTCGAGCGTAGCGTTCGAAAATCACCGTTCGCGTTGAGCGTAGCGTTCGAAAATTACCGTTCGCGTTGAGCGTAGCGTTCGATAATCACCGTTCGCGTTGAGCGTAGCGTTCGAAAATCACCGTTCGCGTTGAGCGTAGCTCGCACAGCGAGCGGAGTCGAAACGCCGCGTTGCGCGGACGATGCGGTTTTGGATCCGACGCCACCACCCTTCGACTCCGGCGCGACGCGCCTACGCTCAGGGCGAACGGTTTACAGGGCGCGCACAGCCGAACGACGCAAGCGAGCAGTTGCAGGACACACGCAATCCAAACGCCTCACGCAAAAATCCTTCGCATTCAAAAGCCTGTTCGAGTTCCGAAATCCGTTCGTGTTGAGCGTAGCGTTCGAAAATCACCGTTCGCGTTGAGCGTAGCTCGCACAGCGAGCGGAGTCGAAACGCATCACGCAAAAATCCTTCGCATTCAAAAGCCCGTTCGAGTTCCAAAATCCATTCGCGTTGAGCGTAGCGTTCGAAAATCACCGTTCGTGTCGAGCGTAGCGTTCGATAATCACCGTTCGCGTTGAGCGTAGCGTTCGAAAATTACCGTTCGCGTTGAGCGTAGCTCGCACAGCGAGCGGAGTCGAAACGCCGCGTTGCGCGGACGATGCGATTTTGGATCCGACACCACCACCCTTCGACTCCGGCGCGACGCGCCTACGCTCAGGGCGAACGGTTTACAGGGCGCGCACAGCCGAACGACGCAAAGCGAGCAGTTGCAGGACACACGCAATCCAATCGCCTCACGCAAAAATCCTTCGCATTCAAAAGCCCGTTCGAGTTCCAAAATCCGTTCGCGTTGAGCGTAGCGTTCGAAAATCACCGTTCGTGTCGAGCGTAGCGTTCGATAATCACTGTTCGCGTTGAGCGTAGCTCGCACAGCGAGCGGAGTCGAAACGCCGCGTTGCGCGGACGATGCAGTTTTGGATCCGACGCCACCACCCTTCGACTCCGGCGCTACGCGCCTACGCTCAGGGCGAACGGTTTACAGGGCGCGCACAGGCCAAGGACGCAAGACGAGCGGTTATGCATTCGACACGGCCGAGGGACTCCGTCGAACGGCTCGGTTCAATCGACGACATGAAATTCCACGTTGTCCACCCACGCGCTGCCGGAGTCGAGCAACGTTACGCCAATGGTCAGGCGCTGCATGAACGGCGTGATCTTCAGGCGCACCGAATCGTGCTGCCAATCGTGGCTACCCGTCAAACCGGGCGAATACACCAGACCGTTCGGCGAATAACCATTGATGAACAATTTCCAGCCGTCGGCACCCACATCACCGGATTTGAGCATGGCCGACAGTTCGACAGTCTTGCCGACCAGTCCCGCTAGCGGAAGATCCTGCACTAGCGAGCCATAAACTTGCGGTTGGGTCCGTTTGACCCAAAAGCTGCCATGGCCGGCAAAAACGACTTTGGAGTCGATCCCGATGTCATACGATTTTGCACCGGCATGCTGCAGGAAATGCCAGCCGGGGATTTCGCCGGGTGCAGCGGCTTGCTCAAAATCCGCGTTGGCAACTGCGGATTTGTTGTCCGAAGTATTTGCAGCAGGTGCCGTCGGATTTGTCGAAGCAGGTTTTTCCTTGCCACAACCGGCCAGAACGACGACGACGCACAGGATTGCCAGACGATAATTCATTCGATTTCCCACAAGGCGAACAAACGCAGACATTAACACGACGCAGAACGCATCAAGCAGCGCTTTTTTGCCGCTGACGGTTCAACAGGATGCTGCCAGCAGATCGCGTGTCCCGCAACTTTGTTGGCGTGCAACCGGTACGACGCCGACAAACAACCGTCGGTCCCGCCGCAGATCGCGTGTCCCGCAACTTTGTTGGCGTGCAACACCGTCACCCACACCACCCGCGTCTCTCGTCGACCACGCGTGCCTGCCTGTTTGCACACCGTTGTTGCAGACACTTTCGGTACACTACGCAGCAACCTGTCCCCGTCACCACCATCATAACCAATCCAACCCGGAATCCGCCCATGGAACGCATGACAGCACGCGAATTGTTCGACAAGGTCGCAGAGCGCATGGCCTTGCGCTGGGTGGCCGGTCAGCAGGGTGAAAATCGCGCCATCGTGCCAGCGGAAAAGCAGGCGCGGCGACCGTCGCTGGTTGGCTATCTCAACACCATCTATCCAAACAAGGTACAGATCATCGGCAGCGAGGAACTGGGTTGGCTCGATGGTCTGGACTCGCGTCAACGCTGGGAGATGATCCAGAAAGTCGTCGGCTTCCAGCCAACCGCCTTGATCCTGACCAAGGATCAAAGCGTGCCGTCGGACTTGCGCGATGCCGCCGACGAAACCGGCACGCCGATCTGGCTCAGCGGATTGCGCGGACACGAATTGCTCACCTATCTGCAATATCAGCTCGCCCGCGTGCTGGCGCGCAAGGTCACGCTGCACGGTGTACTCATGGAAGTGTATTCAATTGGCGTACTCATCACCGGCGAATCCGGATCGGGCAAGAGCGAGCTGGCGCTGGAACTCATCACTCGCGGGCATCGCCTGGTCGCCGACGACGCCCCGGAACTGGCCCAGATTGCTCCCGATGTCATCGACGGATCGTGTCCGGAAATGCTTCAGGATTTGCTCGAAGTACGCGGACTGGGAATTCTCAACGTGCGCGAAATGTTCGGTCATACCGCCGTCAAGCCGTCAAAATACCTGCGCCTGATCGTGCATTTGCAAACCACCCCGCGTGCCGACAACGCCGAGGATGGACTCGAGCGAATTTACGGCGACAACAGTTACCGCGAAGTGCTTGATACCAAGATTCCGCAAACCACCATCCCCGTCGCCCCCGGCCGCAATCTGGCCGTGCTCATCGAAGTTGCCGTGCGCAACCACGTGCTCAAGTCCAAAGGCATCGACCCGGCCCAAACCTTCCTCGACCGCCAAGCGCATCAAATGCAGCGTCAGGCACCGTGGTGAGAATCAAAAGCGCCAAGACCCGATCAATAGGGTCAACAGATCAATAGGGTCAGAGTAATTGATTTTAGCGTGAGGCGCGGACAGGAAGTCGGCTCCATATCGAGAAACACGAAATCAATGACACTGACCATATTGATCCGGTATTTTGCTGCTGCATCCTTGAGAAACGACAAATACGCCTTGTAATCCGCGTCGTCGTAAAAGCAGGCTTCCCGGTTGTTTCCACGCTGGATCACATGTTGAGCACATCCGGGCAGATAGAGTCGAGGCAAGCGCGCCATGAGATCCCCACATGAATTCACGCCAAGGCTAGTTGGGTTGAGCTGTTAAATCAGTGACTCTGACCCCATTGTTCCTGACCCCATTGATCGCTGACCCGACCCTATTGATCTACATTGATCTAGACCTGCCCCACCGCCTCATCGTGATCCTTGATCCTAATCCCGTTGATCCCAGCAGAACATATCGCGAAACATTCCATAAACCAAAGTACACGCGTCATTCTCGGTGAGATTCGAAGCAATAACTGAAAATTCTCCCCGTTCTTTATACACAACCTTCCATAACCCGCTTTCTTTTACTATCGAATAGGACTCGCTTTGAGGCGCTAAGCAACCAAGCGAATATAAGCTTTCATTCACGCTTTTATTTACAAGGATTGTTCTTAATTCTTCAATGTTCATGATATTTCATCTTGACATACCCCTTTTTGGGATCCAGATAATCCACACCTCTTGGTAGTTCAAACTGCCCACCCATTCCGCGCTGTCCAAACCACGGCAATGCACGACTCTTACCCTATTAATCCGCTATTGATCCGATATTTTGCTGCTGCATCCTTGAGAAACGACAAATACGCCTTGTAATCCGCCTCGTCGTAAAAGCAGGCTTCCGGGTTGTTCCCACGCTGGATCACATGCTGAGCGCCGCCGGGTAGATACAGTCGAGGCAAGCGCGCCATGAGATCCCCACATGAATTCACGCCAAGGCAAGATGGTTTGAGCTGTTAACTCAGTGACTCTGACCCCATTGATCTTGACCCCATTGATCTTGCATGCCCTGTCTCCTCAATCGTTTGCTGGGGCTCCGCCGCAGTATGTGGCTCTGCACTCCATGAGCGTAATCCACGATAACTACGGAGGCAGGCTTTTTCCACTGGCCTGCGGCGACCATGTTGTCTACTTGCTCATCAGAATGCTAAGTGCCGTCGCTTTTGTATTCTGGATAGTACTTTGCT
>DASSXQ010000160.1:0-8602 GCA_035703725.1 Rudaea sp. | reverse complement strand
CGCAGCCTACGCTCAGGGCGAACGGGGTTTGTTGTGTCCGGGTTGAACTTCGACTGAAAATTGGGCGTATTGAATCGATGGGTATCGCTGCGCTCCACCCATCCGGTCCGGCTGCAATGCGGTCTCCCGATTCGCGCTACGCGTTTCTTCATTCCCCAATCTCGAATCTCGAATCCCGGCCCTGGACCGATTCCCGAATTCCGAATCCCGGCTCGTGCCCAATCTCGAATCTCGAATCCCGGCTCGTAGCCGAGTCTCGGCACTCAACCCAATCCCGGCTCTCCTAGTACAATGTCCGCATGCGCGTATTCATGCAAACCAAGTCCGATCCGGCCGATGCGCCGCAGTATTACCAGATCGCGCTGCAGCAGGATTTGCTCGGCGGCTGGATGCTGACGCGCGAGTGGGGTCGTCAGGGTGGGCGCATTACGCTCAAGCGTGAGGTTTACCTCGAACGCGATGATGCCCTGGTCGCGTTCGAGCGTGCCCGCGACGCGCAAGTCAGGCGCGGATATCATGTCATGTTCAGTCAGGGTGCGGAGTCGCCGTATGCGAGCTGATTGCGCCGCCTTGCTTGGTATCGCGCTGCTATTCGGTGTCCTGCCGACGTGCGTCCCTGCCGAAGAACCGGCGTACGGAAAAGTGGAAACGTTTCAGCCGGGGAAAAAATACAATTGCGTTCCCGCCAGCGACGGCGAGGGATGGGACTGCAGGGAAATTGGCAAAGCGGATGTTTCCCGAGCGAATTCGCGCGCGGCAGCGCCGTTGCCGTCCAGGCCCGCCGAGTCCGCGAATGCACCGGCAACGCACGATTCCGCTTCCCCGCCCTACGAAGTTGCTCCCATCCACCCTTCAGCCGAAGCCGCACCGGCTGCCACTGCCTTGCCGAGCTACCTTACCAATGCATCGGCAACGGGTCGTGCAACGCAAGCACCGGCACCCGCGCCTTCCACGTCTGGCGTGGCGGCTGCAGCCGCGGCGGCCTCGACGCCCGTTGCCTCCCCGGCACAATCCGAAACAACCGCAACACGCATGTCAGTGACACCCGCGAGAGCACCCACGCAAGCGTCAACGTCAACGGCAACGGTAACGTCAACGTCAACGTCAACGTCACCAACGTCGCGCGATCCGATGCAATCCGCAACACCGGCACCGGCCTCGGAACCTGCGCCGCAGGTCCCCGCACCACCCGTTTCTCCCACGACCACTGTGGTGCGCGCAACCGTGCCTGCGCCCACGGCCGTCGAACATGCAGCGCCTGTACCCACTGCAACGCCAGCACCGGCTGTCCCTTCGGCATCCCCCGAATCACAACGCGACTTTCTCGCCCTGCCCGGCGAACATTACGTTATTGAATTGGCCGCCGCGTCACGCCAGCCCGATCTCGCCAGCGCCCGCGATAGTGTTCATGTGCCGCAAGGAAAACTGTACGAATTGCATCTGCGCCAAAACGAGGCCGATCAATGGTTGCTGGTCTGGGGCGATTTCGACAGCATCCAGACCGCACGCGAGGCGCGTAATGATTTGATTGCAGGCGGCGCCGCATCAGCGGGGTGGCCGCGTCGCATCGCACCCTTGCAAACCGAAGTCCGGCGCGCCCGGGAATAGCAGCGCATGGATGCAACACATTGCATCGCGACTTGTCGCGCACCTGCCAACGCGCTCTCCCCCGGTCGGGAAAGAGGGCTGGGGTGAGGAGGCAGCGCTTGATCGTGCTACCACGCGCAAAATGAACGATACCGCCTGGCCCGATTTTTTCTTGCGGATTTCGGCACACAAAATCGAGCCACCGACAACCATCGCTGCAAAAAGGATTCTCCATTGACGAACCATCGCTTTTTGCGCGCCCTGCGGCGCGAACCCGTTGATTGCACGCCCGTGTGGATCATGCGTCAGGCGGGCCGCTACCTGCCCGAGTATCGCGCGACGCGCGCGCGCGCCGGCAGCTTCGTCAAACTGTGCAAGACGCCGGAACTGGCCTGTGAAGTCACGCTGCAACCCATCGATCGATTTGCGTTGGATGCGGCAATCCTGTTCTCCGACATCCTCACCATTCCCGACGCCATGGGTTTGGGTTTGTCGGTCAACGAAGGCGAAGGCCCGCGCTTTGCACATCCCGTGCGTAGTCGCGCAGCAATCGAAAAGCTCGGCATGCCCGACCCGGAAGCCGATCTGCGCTACGTGATGGACGCCGTACGCTTGATCCGCCGCGAGTTGAACGACCGCGTACCGCTGATCGGCTTTGCCGGCAGTCCGTGGACATTGGCGTGCTACATGATTGAAGGCGCCGGCTCATCGAGTTTTGACCGACCCAAGGCGTTGGCGTGGGATGATCCGACAACAATGCACAAACTGCTCGATGTCCTCGCGCGCTCCGTTGCCGCGTATCTGGCCGCACAAGCTGCCGCCGGCGCGCAGGCACTGATGGTGTTCGATACCTGGGGTGGATTGCTCGCGCCAGACATGTTCCGCGAATTCAGTCTGCGCTACCTCACCCAAATTGCACAAAGTCTAAAAAGCCACAATGTCGCAAAAGACGTACCGTTGATCCTGTTCAGCAAGGGCGCGAACTCCCACCTTGAAGCACTCGCCGACACCGGCTGCGCCGCGCTCGGCCTGGACTGGACAATCAGCCTGAACGACGCCCGCACCCGCGTCGGCGACCGCGTCGCCCTGCAAGGCAATCTCGATCCATCCGTTCTGTACGCCAGCCCCGATGCCATCCGTAAACAAGTGGAAAATGCACTGACCGGTTTCGGACCGCATCCGGGTCACGTGTTCAACCTCGGCCACGGCATCACGCCGCAGGTCAATCCGGAAAATCTTGGCGTGTTGATCGATGCGGTGCATGAACTTGGCGCGGACAACGCAACTGGATTGCTTTGACAAACGCTCGCCTGTTAGGCTTGAAGCCCGATTACTCTGGCGGAGTTTCCATGCGCGCTTTGTTGATCTTGCTTTGCGGGCTCGCCATGATCGATGCTGCCTATGCATCTACTGACGATTTCCACCCAGTTCAAGTGCAGGTCACTTGGCGCATTACCATCAATCCGCAAGGTCGCGTCACCGCGATGGCGGCGCTGCCGGACAAGCTTTTTGACCGGACACCGCAAATCCGTACGCGTCTTGAACAGGCCGTGCGCAGTTGGAAGTTCCTGCCAGGTTTGGTCGATGGCAAGCCCGCGGAAACGCAATCCGGCCTTTACGTGAGCGCGACATTGACTCCTACCAGCGACACGACAATAAGCATTCGAATCGACCATGCCAACGTTGGCCCGCTGGAGTCTCGCATGGTGCCGCCACGCTATCCGTCCGACGCAATTCGTCATCGCAAGACGGGCCAAGTCGTACTGGTCGTCGCTTACGATACGCAGGGTCGCGTGTCTTCAATGAAAACTGCCGAAGGTTTGCCAAAAGTCGATGCCAGGTTGATTGATGCCGCAGAAAAGGCAACCAGCCAGTTGAAATTTGAGCCCGAAATAGTCGGCGGACACGCGCTTGCCGGTCGCGCGATTTTGCCATACTGCTTTACGCTGCAGGACAGGTTATCGCGCCACATCCAAGGCAAATGCGACTGGAAACCCCACGACAACAAAGCGGCATTTCGCAATGGCGAATACGTGGCACTGAACCCCGCAGCGAAACTGCTGACCGATATTTCCGGTCAAACGTTGTAATCCACGCGTCAGGTTGTCATTCCCGCTTGTTCAGTGCGGGAAACCAGCGTGTTTGTCACTTTGTCAGCGCAGGTGCGTGGTTTTGGCGAGCGGCCAACACCTTCGCCAACATCGCCCCCGTCACCGGTTTGCGCAGGAATGCGTCCATGCCGGCTTCTCGGCACAGCGATTCTTCGTCGCCGACCGAGCGCGCGCTCAGCCCAATCAGGCGCAGGCGCGGCTTGGCATTTGTCGCTTCGCTCGCACGCAGCATGCGCGCCAGCGTGAGGCCATCGATGCCGGGAAGATCCAGATCGATCAAGGCGAGGTCGTAATCGGCCGATTCGAGTTCGGACAGCGCGGCAAGCCCGTGCGCGGCGTGCGCCACGCGATGGCCTTGCGCTTGCAGCAATCCGATAATCACTGCGGCGACAGTGGCGTTGTCTTCGACGAGTAGAATTCGGCGCGCGGTGTCTGCGTCAGCCACCAACGATTTGCGTGCGCGATCACTGCGCGCTGCATCGACGGCAACGTCGACATCGGCGCGATCAACAATTGGAAGCGGCAGGACAACCGTGAACAGGCTGCCGACGCCGGGCGTGCTGTCCAGCGCAATCGTGCCACCCATACGCGCGACCAGCTCACGACAGATGGCCAAACCCAGTCCGCTACCGGCGTTGCGGTGCGGACCATCGGCTTGCTCGAAGCGCTCGAACAACCGCGCACGTGTGGGTTGCGCGATGCCGGGCCCGGTATCGCGCACGCAGAATTTCACGCTTTCGTCATCGCCCCGACTCAACGCCAATTCGACCTGACCGTTCTGAGTGAACTTGATCGCGTTGTTGGCAAGATTCAGCAATATCTGCTTGATGCGCACACCATCGCCGCGCACCCAGCGCGGTGCATCTGCATCGATGCGCAACTTCCAATCAAGACTTTTCGCTTGCGCCAACGTTTGCCCCACCGCAGACAATTCGCGCAGCAGCGCATGCAAATCCACCGGCTCGGATTGCAGCTCGAGTTTTCCAGCTTCGATGCGCGCCAGATCCAGCGAGTCATTGACCAGGCGCAGCATCATCTTGCCCGAAGTCTCGATCGATTGTGCGTAATTGCGCTGGGTGGCGTCGAGTTGGGTTCGCAATAACAACTCCGTCATGCCGAGCACACCTGTCATCGGCGTGCGGATTTCGTGACCCATGGTGGCGAGGAATTCGGATTTGGCGTTACTTGCATGTTCTGCAAAACGGCGTTGCTGCTCGGCCAGCTCCAGCGCGTGACGCCGCTTGAGGCGCACACGATAGGTGCGAAACGCAATCGCCAATGCCAACGCAATGCCTGCGGCATACAGCGCATACGCCCAAGGCGTGGCCCATGGCGCAGGCGCCACACGCACACGCAAAGACATCAACGGTTTGCTCCAGGTGCTGCCGGCGCTGGCGGCGCGCACGCGCAACGCATAGTCGCCAGCCGGCAATTGCGAAAACACCCGCTCGCCGCGTTGGCCGCTGTCGATCCAATCGCTGTCGTAGCCGGCCAATTGCCACTGATAGCGATTGGCAGCCGGGTTGGCAAAACTCAGTGCCCGCGCGCGCAAGGTCAAGTCGCGATCATCCCAGCGCATGTCGATGCGGCCATCGCGTGGGTGCTGGATCAACTCACGGCCATTTCGACGCAAACTGACGCGATCCAGCACCAACGGTGGCGGAATGGCATTTTCCACAATGTGTGTCGGCTCAAAACCGACGATTCCGGCCAACGTGCCGCCGAAGATCGCGCCGTTGGCAGTCTGGATCATCGGCAGGCGGTTGAATTCCGCACTGGCCAACCCGTCACCATTGCCGAAGCGGCGAATTGCCCGCGTGGCCGGATCGAATCGCCACAATCCACGGGCGCTGCTCACCCACACGCGACCGCGTGCATCGACTTGCATGCTGCCGGCGGTCAGATCCGGCCAATTGGATTCGGCATCGACCTTGTCCAGCAACACAAGCGCACCAGCTTGGTAGCGGTAATGCGAAAGTGCGGGGGTCGTATGCAGCCAGAGCGTGCCGTCGCGTGCGAATGCAAACGCCAGCACGCGTTGCGCTGGCGCTGCGGTGACGGCCACGAATCGTTGCGTGGTCGAGTCAAAACGATCAAGTCCGGCTGCATTGGCGACCAACAGGGTGCCATCCGGCGCGAAACCAATCTGGCCGATGTCCGCGCTGCGAAGCCCGGCGCTGTCGTCATAGCGTTGAATCGCAAACGTGTGTGCGTCGATACGCTGCAACCCGGCGCCATTTGAACTGGCCCAGACTGCATCATCGCCTGCCTGCACGAGTTGATCGACGGTACCCGCAAAAAGTGTGTCGGCCCGCCTGCGATCCACCGGCAAATCGCGAAACTTCCCACTCGATGTTTGGTACACGCGCAAACCGTGAGCGTGCCCCACCCACAGTTGACCTTCGCGGTCTTCCAATACCGACCACAAGGTCTTGTCCGGCGCCGACCAGCGTGGCGCGAAGCGTTCGACCGTACCACTGGCCGGATCCAGACGATCGATGCCGCCGTCCAGATTCACTGCCCAGATGGCGCCGTTCGCCGCAGCGGCGATGCCTTCGACACGGTTCTCGCTGATGCTCAGCGGATTGCCGGGATCGTGCCGGTAAAGCGCAAAATTGCGCCAGTCAGGTGGCAGGTACGCCACTCCACCATCGGTCGTTGCGAACCACAGGCCACCTTCGCGGTCGCGCAACGCGTCGAAAACTTTTTTTCCGGGAAAGCTGCCGGGCACGGCGGCATTTTCCGAATAGGCGTCCACATCGCCGTCCGTATTCCAACGCGCCAGGCCGTCGCGTGTGGCGATCCAGACGGCGTCGTGACGACCGCGCGCCAACCCGTAAACCACTTTGTCGCCGAGTCCGGCATCAACGAGCACGCTCGCTTTCAGATTCGCGTCGATGCGCAACACCCCGCGGCGCGTGGCAACCAGCATGTCGTGCTCGCGTTGCAGGAAGGCAATGGCATTGACGCGACCACTGCCTTGCAGCGCAGACAGGTCGACATGACGAAAGCGTCCATCGCCATTCATCACGTCGATTCCCGCATCAGTGCCGATCCACAAATTTGCGTTGCGGTCGCCGAACACGGCCAGCACGTTGTCCGATGCCAGACTCGCTGCATTGGCCGGATCATGCCGATAGTGCACGAAGGTGTTGGTGTCGGGATTCAGGCGATCCAGACCGCTTGCATAACCGCCAACCCAGATGATGCCGTCGACGGTCTGGCCAATTGTCCATACGTCGTTGCTGGCAAGTGACACTGCGCTTTTCGGATCATGGCGATAGTGTACAAACCCGTTGCCTTGCGCATCGAGCCGGTTCAACCCGGCATCCTCGCCGCCGCACCACAATCGACCTTGGTGATCGACGAACAATGCCGTGACGTCGTTGCCCGACAACGACGTCGCATCGGCAGCATTGTGCCGATAGATCCGGAAACCCACACCGTCGAAACGTGCCAGACCGTCGGCCGTCCCGATCCAGATGAAGCCGCTGTGATCCTGCGCCAATTTCCACACCGAACTGGATGGCAATCCGTCGGCCACGTCGAGCGTGTGGAAAAACGGTTCTGCCGCGAGCGCGCCCACCGACGCTTGCGATGGAGGCGCCAGTGGCGCGGGAAGTTGCACCGAAGCCGTCGTTGCGACGGCAATCAACAGGCCGATAAACATGCATGCCTCCCCTTTCAACCCCGACGATAATGCCAGAACTTTGTCAGCGATTGCGCTGCATTGATTGATCCGGTTCGCAAGCAACGAATATTTCCATTCGTTCTGGGCGCGGCGAAGTAAAGAGGAAGGATTCTCCCGCAGACCGATCGGGGGCGGAGGACGAACGTCTGCGGGCTGTGCGCCGAAACGCGTCGCTCAGCATTGCGCTTGACCAATCTGGAGGGTCATCTTTTCGCTTTCTCGGCACCGCTGCCGCAATGCGGGAAAAATTCCGTACATCGAGTTCAGGATATTTACCGGCCCAATCGGCAACGATGCCAACTGCGCTTTTGCGTCGCTACCCTTGCAGGAGATGTCCACGCACGCAATGCGTTGGGAGACAGGTTGACACCAGCGGCGCATGCTGCAGCGAGTCCGGAATCCACACCGGCATCAAGCACGTCGCCCCTAACACACACGCTACGTTAAACTCTCGCCATGCCCAGTGCCTCGCGCCCATTGCGTTGGATTCTGCTCGCCGTGCTGACGTTGGTGACGGCAGCGTTGCTGTGGGTGTTGTTTGGGGCGTTGCACAGTGCCATTGCATTGTGGCGCGAGTTGAGCCATTTGCCAGCATGGCTGCAAATTGCGGCCGCAATCCTGACCGCCACCGTCGCCATTGGTGGCGGATGGTTTGGTTGGCGAGTTCTGCATCCGAAGCGGCGCAAACGCGTACCCGTCACCGCGCCGACACGCGAAGACATCGACCTGCGCGTGGCGCGCTTGAACCAGCAGCGTGTGGACACCGCTGTCCTGCAAACCGAACTGGCGGAACTGGACCGTCGCGCGCGCAGCGAAGAACTTTATGTCGCGTTGTTTGGCGAGATCAGCGCAGGCAAATCGAGCCTGGTCCGCGCACTCGTACCCGACGCCAACGTGCAGGTCGATGCGCTCGGCGGTACGACACGCAGCGTCGAACACCATCGCGGCACGCTGGCCGATGGACTCGCACTCACATTCGCCGACGTACCCGGTACGCATGAGGTTGCCGGTGCGCTGCGCGAGCAGTTGGCGCGCGACGAAGCATTACGCGCCCACGTCGCTTTGTATGTTTGTGTCGGCGATTTGACCCGCGATCAGGATGCCGAACTACGCTGGTTACGCAGCTTTGGCAAACCGCTGGCGCTGGTATTGAACAAGGCCGATCTGTTTGCCGATGGCGAGCGCAGCACGTTGGAGCGCGCCTTGCATGATC
>DASSXQ010000186.1:0-2963 GCA_035703725.1 Rudaea sp. | reverse complement strand
CGCGATACTGGTTGTTCACGCCGATCGACAGGGTCACCAACGCGTATGGCGGGTGCATGGCATGCGCATCCATTGCGTGCGAGAGTTCATCCGTCGTCCACCCGGTTTGCGCAATGATTTCAGGCGCGGTCACGGCGATGCCGTGCGCGCGCAATGCCACAACCAACTGCGCGGGCCAGTTCGATGCGTCGGGCACGCTTTCACCGATCGTGTAGGAATCGCCGAGCGCCAGAAAGTTTGCCGGAGCGGCAACCGCTGATGTTGCGAGAATCATGCTGAAAACGCCTGCACGCAGAAGCTCAGGCAACATGGCGCTGCAACGGGCCGCCCATGACCTGCCGCGCAAGTACACTTTCGATACCGGCAAACACCGCATGCAACTGGTCCGGTGGCGGCAGCAAGGTCATGCGAAAGTGGTTGCGCGCATCCATGTTGAAGCCCGTGCCGGGTACGATCAGGATCGATTCGTGCTCCAGCAGCTCCAGCGCGAATTGGCAGTCGTCGAACTCCGGCAACGCCGCAGCACGGATCGACGGGAACGCATACAACGCGCCGCGTGGCGCGGCCAGATCCAGAAATTCGCTTTGCGCACAATATTGCATCACGATGCGGCGCGCTTCGTGCAAACGGCCTCCGGGTGCGGTCAGTGGCGCACTGCTGTCGGGTCCGGTCAGGGCTGGAGCAATGGCCCACTGGCCCGGCACGTTGGCACACAATCGCAGCGCGGCGAGCAGGTCAAGCGCGTGTGCCAGCTCGTCCATCACGGCTGGCGCTCCGGACATGCTGATCCAACCCACGCGCCAACCGCAGGCCCGGTACATCTTCGACAAACCGCCGAACGTCACACAGGCAACATCGCCGGCCAGAGCTGCCAGCGGCACGAATTGTGCGCCGTCATACACGATGCCGTCGTAGATTTCATCGCTGAGCAGCACGAGGCGATGACGATGCGCAACTTCGACCAGCGCCTGCAACAGTTCGCGCGGATAAACCGCCCCGGTCGGATTGTTGGGATTGATTACCACCAGCGCGCGCGTACGTGGGCCAATCAGCGCCTCGATTTCATCCGGATCGGGCAGGTGGCCGCGTTGCGCCGGGCAGTGGTAATAACGCGGTACGCCATCGTTGAGCACGGTGGCCGCGCTCCACAATGGATAATCCGGGCTGGGCAACAAGACTTCGTCGCCGTTGTCGAGCAATCCGCGCAGACACAGATCGATGAGCTCGCTGACCCCGTTGCCGACAAATACCTGCTGCGCGTTTGCCCCCGTCGCCCCGCGTCGGCGCTGATGTGCCGCAATTGCCTCGCGCGCTTGCGGCAATCCTCGTTGATGACAATAGGCATCGCTATTTGCCAGATTTTCCGCAAGTGCGCGTCGCAAATGCTCGGGTGTTTCAAATCCGAACAAGCCGGGATTGCCGATATTGAGTTTGATGATTGGTCGGCCCTGAGCTTCGAGTTCATGTGCCCGACGCGTGAGTTCGCCACGAATTTCGTAACGCACGTTGCCCAGGCGCTTGCTGGCGCGCACCCGGGGGTCTGCAATGGATGAGGGCATGGAAACGCACCACGACGACAATGTTGTGACGCAGCATGCTAGCGGAAGATTGGATGAATACAAGAGAGCCCGGATTGGGGCTTGGAGATTGGGAATTCGAAAATCGGGACTCGGGAATGCGAGACTGAAAATATCCGTCGTTGCAGCGAAAGCAGGACTGACGGAGCAGAATGCCTGGAGGAACGTTCGCGTATCGAATGGCCCGACGTCAACGCCGCTGCAGCGCTATGCCATCCCGTCGCTGATTCTCGCTTTCAGGCTGCGGATTACGCTCAAGAACTCGACGCCCGTCCGGCTTTTGCAGAGCGCGTCCGGGCTTTGCCGCAGCGCCGGGCGTGAAGGTTTTTATTCATTTGCGGATTCCCGATTCCCGGCTCTTCCCCCTATGCCTGTCCCCTGCGGCGATCTAAACTTCGCCGATGAGCTTGAGCGCGCATCAACGGCAACGCCTGCAGACTGTCGGTTGGCATGAGGATACCCAGACAGGTGAATTGGCGCCGGGGAAGATTGTCGCACGCGTGACGGCCCAACATCGCAATGGCTATCGCGTGCACGATGGCGATACCGAGTTCAATGCGCAGCCGGCACCACGTTTCCTGCGGCGCAAAGCCGATCCTGCCGAGCGTCCGGCGGTAGGTGATTTTGTCGTGATCGCACCGGGCAATCCGGCACTGATCGAAAATGTATTGTGCCGACGCACCATTCTGCGCCGCGCGGCGGCAGGCGAACGGCATGCTGCGCAGACCATTGCCACCAATATCGATACCGTGTTTGTGCTGATGGGTCTGGATGGCGATTTCAATCCGCGCCGGGTCGAGCGCTATCTGCTGCTGATCGAAGGTAGCGGCGCGGGTGCAGTGGTTGTGCTGACCAAATGCGACAAAGTCGATGATGCCGATGAATCGCTGGCACGCTTGCGCGCGGCAATGCCGGCGATCGAGATCCACGTCGTAAACGCCAAAGATGCCAACAGCGTCGCCCCGCTGCTGACCCATTTGCAGCGCGGCGATTCAGCGGTACTCGTCGGCTCGTCTGGCGCCGGCAAATCAACCCTGACCAATACCTTGCTTGGCGAGCAACGTCAGACAACTTCCACGGTGCGTGACAGCGATAGCCGCGGCCGTCACACCACCACGCATCGCGCCCTGATTCAACTTCCCGGTGGCGGCTGTCTGATCGATACGCCGGGGATGCGCGAGCTCAAGCTGGTTGGCGATGAAGACCTTGGCGAAACCAGTTTTGCAGATATCGAAACGCTGGCTTTGGAGTGTCGCTTTGGCGATTGCGTGCACGGCAACGAACCCGGTTGCGCCGTGAAGGCTGCAGTGGAATCCGGCGCACTGGATGAAGATCGCTGGCACGCCTACCTGAAATTGCGTGACGAATTGATCCTCGCGAGCGATG
>DASSXQ010000294.1:0-3154 GCA_035703725.1 Rudaea sp. | reverse complement strand
GGTTGAACGGCAATTGACGGCGCGGGGACACGAACCGCAATCGGCAGATGCAAGGGTGTGAGCAGCGGATCGTTCGGGGTCAACACCAGCTCGCCGAAGTGGAACACGCCATCTGCGTTGTAACTGCTCGCATCCACGGTCACCGTGATTGGCTGGCTATTGGCATGGGCGGCGACGACCAGATTCGCCAGACTGGTGGTGGCATTGACACCGCTGATGCTGGGCGTCCACGTAACGCTGTGATCCTTCGTACTGCGGAACTTGCGCGTGAACGAGCACGTTGGCGTACTGGTCGTCGGAGAGGTCACCGTGATGCAAGACGATGACTGCATGCTTGGCAAGTTCAGACTGTCCGGATCGCCACCGGTTGCGGGATTGGCGTTGGCGTAATTCAATCCGGTTTCGTTCATCACCAGACCGGACTTGATCGCAACGAAATCCTGCAGACGACCCGAACCGCGATCAAAATAATCCGAAGGCGTGCTGCCATCGGCTTTGGTCAATCCGGCTTCCTTGGCGGTCATCATCAATGCAGACTTGATCTCCGCCGGCGTCCAGCCGGGATGCGCCTGAATCATCAACGCACCGGAACCGGTGGTATGAGGCGTGGCCATGGACGTACCATCGTAGAAATCCACCAGGTTCGGGCCGTTGCCGGAACCATCGTTTGCCACCGCTGCGAGGATGCCGACACCCGGAGCCTGCACATCGGGCTTGATCAAGTCGATCTCGTCCGGACCAAGCAAACTGAAGCTGGCCAACCTGTCTGGCTGTGTCGGCAGCCGCGTGAGTGGATAGATGAGATTGCCGGTCGTGCCAGGGTGGGCGAGCGCGTAAGCTTTCAGACTATCGCCGACCGTGTGTTGCGTCGTCCATACGGGTTTGAGCTGATTGGCGGCGCTCAGGAAACCAACATCGCTGATGTAAACAATAATCACGTAATCGGCACCCGCGGCAATTGCCCTGCTGGCCATCGCGTTGGTGCCGCATGCGCCCGAATACTTCAGCAATGCGATGCTGCCGGTAAACGGCGTGCCGGTAAAACTGGAGCACCCGTCGTTGCCTGAATCATAATTCGGGCTTGGCACAATCGGCACATTGCTTGCGGGTGCACTCAAACCCGTTCCGGAAGCGGCGGGAAGAAGTGGTACCGGGCCCGGCGCACCGGTTCCGTTCACATTGAGCAGAAAACCAAGGCCGCCGCCGGTATGGGTTCCGGCCGCGACCGTGGTTACCCAGGGTTCAAAATGGTTGGCCGTGCCCGGAAGCGGAACCGGCACGCTGGCGCTGGTATTCCCGGCTGCCGCAGCGACAAAAATTCCGGCATCGGCCGCCGACATGAACGCCTGGGAAGTAGCTTCATTCCAGGGATCGGTACCGCCGCTAATCGAATAATTCAGCGCATCGACAATGCCGTCCTGAATGGCCTGATCAACCGACGCGGCGGTTGCCGAATCCGGGCAACCTTCGTCGGAACAGGCATAATAAATGACGAGGTTGGCGTGAGGCGCCACACCGGCAATATTTGCGGTATATCCGGCCACCGTCGCCGAGCGGAAACTACCGGCCGCCGTGCTGGCCGTATGACTGCCATGTCCTTGTGTATCTTCGACCGAGAATGGCGCGCCGGTACTGGTCAGCTTGATTTCGTCGTAAACGCCAATCACCTTGTCGTTGCATCCGCCCAGACTGATGTTGGCAACTGCACATTGACCGAGGTAATTGCCGGAACCCAATGGGTTCTGAATTGTGTAGCCATGGGCATCGGTCGCGGAAAACGACGGGCTCAGGCTGTTGTAGCCCGTATCGATATCGCCGATCACGATGCCATCGCCAAGGAAGTTGCCATTGCCGTCAAATCCATTTGCAAAAATGGTGTCCTGACCGGCAGAAGCGCCCCACCACACCGAGGAGGCGCCGATGAAGCCCGGACCGATATCCGTGGCAAGTGGATGATAGACATCGCGGGTCACCGAAATGACGCCCGGCAAGCGCTTGACCTTGAGGGCCTCGTCGGCAGACAAGTCCATGACTGCAGCATTGAGCGCGTATTGCATCGTGTGCAGTACCCGCGGCACATGACCGATTGCCGTGGCGATGTCGCTTACATGCTGTTGCTGTTTTTGCACGATATAGTTCACATACTGCTGAGCCTGAACGCTGTGCACGTCCAATCGCACGCGACCGTTCTTGTACTTCCTGGTCGGAATCGAACTCAAGCCGTTGACCTGTTGAGCCGGCGCCAACGAGTTGTACTGGGCCAGTGGCGCTTCGCCAAAGCGCACAATGTAGCGTGGCGCCGTATTGGAAAGGGCATTGGCCACTATCGCGTGGCTCGGGAAAGTTGGCGCGTCAATCGCTACCATGTCATCACCGGCCGCGAGGGCCACGCCCAAGCTTCCGAATCCCAGCATTGCCATGGCTGCGCTCAACGAACGCAACCGGTATTTGCGTAGATCAGTCATTGTCGGTTTCCTGGAAATTGGTCGAATATCGCGACTCGGACCCGGCATCGGCGCCGGTGCACTTGCGCCAGCATCCATCGATGCAAACGCGGGGGCGCGCGACTATAGCACAAGGGCCCGAGCCCCACGCGGCCCGATGCAAGCGTAAAACAAGCATCCGAGCAGCGCATGTCCGTTCGAATGTGCGCTGCACCTTGCGTGAACGCGTTGCGTGGCAGTGCGACATGAATCGGCAACGCGATCATGCTAGCCTGCAATCGGCACAGCACGGAAAACGCGGCAATCGCTGTCGTTGCCGTGCCAGTGATCGTCGAACGGATGGACTTGAATTGCGGCTCGAACTACCCCGTCAATCGACCCGGGTAATGCCGCGATATTCGGTCGCAAACTGCAGTTGTCACAATCTCATTTCAGGACTCAGCTCATGCTCAAAATCGCATTCGCCAAATTGCTGGTCGCAACGACCGTCGTCTTCGGACTGGTGAGCGTCGCACAAGCGCAGGTCAGCCTGACCGGCACTGGCTCGGCAAACCAATACACCCAGAATTTCGATACGCTGGCGCAGAGCGGTAGCGGCAATACGTGGAGCGACAATTCGACCATCGCCGGCTGGTACTCGACGCGCACGACTTACAATGCCTCGAACGGCAGCAGCACTTCGGGAGCGCTGTACAGCTTTGGATCCAGCA
>DASSXQ010000228.1:0-8297 GCA_035703725.1 Rudaea sp. | reverse complement strand
CGAGCGCTTGGGGTCCGCGCGCCAGCGCCAGGCCAGGGTGCGCGTGATCAGTGCCACAAATGCCGACCTGAAAAACATGATACGCGATGGTACGTTTCGCGAGGATTTGTATTACCGGCTCAACGTGATCGAGGTGAACCTGGCGCCGCTGAGTGAGCGCAACGAAGATATATTGCCGCTGGCGGAACATTTTCTGGACGGCACCGAACTTGGCGACGATGCGCGCGACGCATTGCTTGCGCATGGATGGCCGGGCAATGTGCGCGAGTTGAAAAATGCCATTGATCGCGCCAAGCTGCTCGCAGGCGACAATGCCATCACCGCCGCGCATTTGAATCTGCCGACAGTCGAGACGACGATGAACCGCAGTCTTGATGAACCTTCGCGTGAAGCTGTCGAGCGTGCGCTTGCCAACAACGCGGGAGTCATCAGTCGCGCCGCGCAATCGCTGGGCTTGTCGAGGCAGGCGCTGTATCGGCGGATGGAGCGGTATGGGATTGGGGTGTGACGTTTGCGGTGGCCAGACGGGAAGGAGGCAATCCGGAGTCTCGCCATTCCGGGACCGCGAAGCGGAACCCGGAATACAGTTCTTGGTCCGGCGCCCGTACAAAAGAACGAACTGGTTTCCAGCTTGCGCTGGAATGACGAGCGAAGTGTTGCAACCCTCGATCTTTGGCCTTCAGCCCTCAGAATGAACTGCACCCCACCCGCCAGGCAGCACCCTCCATGCGCCTGACCTCAATGCAAGGTCGCATGGCCACGTTGGTCGGAGCGGCGGCAATTGCCGGGGCGCTGGTATATGTTGGTGCGACGCACTGGCCATTGCCGCAACTCTTGCAACAGTTGGGCGTGGCGCTCGATATACCTGTTGAAGCGAGATGGTTGCGCACGCCGATCGGCGGCTTGTTGGTGACAATGGCGTTGCTTGTGCCGTTGGTATTATGGGCCGGACATCGCCTGACCGCGCCGCTGGCACGCATCCTTCGGGCACTGGAAGGTGCGGTGGCCAGCTATCGCGACGGCGATTTCAGTTTCTCCATTGCCAATCGCCGCCACGATGAACTCGGCGATCTGGTGCGGATGCATAACGAGTTGGGTCAAACCTTGCGCCAGCAACGCCAGCATCTGGCCGAACGCGAACTGCTGCTGGATACCGTGGTGCAAAACACGCCAGTGGCGCTGGTACTGACCGATGCAAACCAACGCGTGACCTATGCCAATCTTGCTTCACGACATTTGTTCAACGAGGGGCGTTCGCTGCTTGGACTGGATTTCACGACATTGCTGGCGGATGTGCCGGAAGCGATGCGTGCAGCAGTCCAGATCGGCGAGGACACGCTGTTCTCGGTGGACATGGACGGCAGTGAAGAAACCTTCCATATTTCCCGGCGTCAATTTCGTTTGCAGGGCCGACCGCAACGATTGTATTTGTTCAGGCGCATGACCCGCGAGTTGTCGCGGCAGGAAGTGCAGACCTGGAAGAAGGTCATTCGCGTCATCAGCCATGAGTTGAACAATTCCCTGGCACCCATTTCTTCCCTGGCGCATTCGGGCGCGGAATTGGCGCGACGTGGCGAGCATGAACGCACGATCGGCGTATTCGCCACGATTGGCGAGCGCGCGCACCACCTGCACGCCTTCATCGACGGTTATGCCAGTTTCGCAAAACTGCCGGCACCGCAAATCAAACCGGTGGATTGGCAGGCGTTCATTGCTGATTTGGCGCTGCACTGTCGCTTCAAGGTCGATGGCTTGATACCAACAGTGCAGGGCCAATTCGATGCCACACAAATCGAACAGATCCTGATCAATCTGATCAAGAATGCGCACGAGTCCGGAAGTGCGCAAGATGCCGTGAGCTTGAGCGTTGCTCAGGTTGGGCAGGAGTGGCGTATCGATATCTGTGATCGCGGACCGGGCATGAGCGAGACCGTGCTGGCGCAGGCGCTGCTGCCGTTTTATTCGACCAAACGCGCGGGAACGGGACTTGGTCTGGCTCTGGCTCGCGAGGTGATCGAGGCGCATTCCGGGCGCATTTCGCTGGCCAATCGCGACAATGGCGGCTTGCGCGTGACATTGCGCTTGCCGATTCGCGCGTGACACCCGATCACGCGAATTGGCCGGGGCTTCAATGCGTCGCGCTGATTGGCGACTGGTCGTGCATCGGTTCGACCGAATCAATGCGCATGCGTCCGAGCGTATCCATGCCGGCGAAAAAACGCCACGGATCGCCATCCCCGTAAGACAATGCGATATGACCGGCGTCGAAGCCGGGCAGGGCGGCATCGAAACTCTGCCAGCGACCGTTGACCCAGGCCTGGGTCCACGCATGCGGTACGAAAACATGGTCGCCGCCCGCGTAATGATCGGTGTAGGCAAGCCCGTAAACGACGCGCGTCGGAATGCCCAGCGCGCGGCCAAGCGCGGCAAGCAGCACGGCGTGTTCCGTGCAATCGCCTTCGGGTTTGTTGGCTACTTCCAATGCGGAGGCATAGCCGATGCTCAAATTCTTGTTTTGAATGTAGCGGCGCACGAATTCCTGCAGATCATGCATTTGCACCGCCGATGTTTGTGCCTTGCCGGCTGCTTTTTCCGCGAGTTTGCGAATGACCGGCGCGTTGCTTTGCAACCAGTCGTTGGCTTGCGAATCGGCCGCTTGCGGCGGCGTTTCGCGCCCGGGTTTGGCATTCGGGGACAACGGCGCAATGCGTAGCGTCACCGTATTGCCGTGAGTGGCGACACTTTGTTCATCGGTCTGCACGAATTGCAGCGCGGTGCCGTCATCGTTGGCGCTGACACTGATGACCAGTCCGTGTTCGAGCGCATCGGCGCTGACTGCCGCCGGGGCGTGTGCCAACGCATGGCTGAGAATATCCGCCGACTGATTCGGTGCCTGTGCGCAGGTTTGCGAACAGGCGAGCATGGTCAGTTCGTAGCCCATCATCGGCAACGTCAGCTTTTTCAGGTTCAGCCCGGCATCTACCCAAACCACGCTTTTTGTCGGCGATCCCGGCAGATGAATGATCTGTTCGATTTGTGTCGCCAATTGCGTTCCGTCCGGAAGCTCGACAGGTTCGCGTTTGCCGATGGTCGATTGGATTTCGACCGCATCCAGACTGTCCACCTGAAACGCCCATTCGGTGAATTTCGTGCCCGCAATCAGGCCATTGCGTTGTTCGGCCAGACGCAGGCCTTCGGCCAGCAGCGCATTGTGCGGCCACTCCACCACCCGGTTGCTTTTTGCGCCGCCAACTTCGCTGGTCACATCGAACTTGCCGTCGGGGCGGCGCGTACCGTGAACCACGCTGGCAATTCCGGAGATCGATGTACGCGAGGAGAACGCCAGTGGTTCGCCCGCAAGCGTTTCAGTGTCGGTTTCGCTGGTTCCGAGAGGAACTTTGATACCGGCCCGATCCAGTTCCACGTTCATCGTCTGCACGGTGACGACACGATTGTCCCTGACGACACGCTCAACGTGCATGTTGCCGATCTTGCGCCCATCCAGCAGCACGCTCAGCCACGTATCCTTGACCGGTGCGGCGAAGGCAGTCAGACCGGGGGCGAGCAGGGCAAGCAGAATCAGAAGTTTGCGCATGGTCGATCCAATGAGAAGGTTCCTTGACGCGTGGGGGCAGGATAACGCAGCGTTCGTCATGGCGGCGTTCATGGCATATCGCGCCAACCATCGTGGGCCAGCAACTGTAGCGGACGAAAGCGCGACTTGTAGTCCATTTTTGCATGGCCTTCAATCCAGAAACCCAGATACACATAAGGCACGGCGTGCTCGCGTGCCAGTGCGATCTGGCGCAGGATTGCATACGTGCCCAGACCGCGTGCGGATTCGTCCGGATCGAAAAATGTATACACGGCGGACAGGCCGCTGCGCAAGCAGTCCGTTACCGCGACCGCCACCAGGCGATCGCCCAGGCGCAGTTCGAGAAAATTCGTCGGGCTCCACGGCGTGAACAGGAATTGCGAAAAGTCCTGCGGATCCGGATCGTCCATGCCGCCACCGGGATGCCGTGCATTCAGATAGCGACGGTACAACTGGAAATATTCGTCGGTGTAGCGCGCCTTGACCAGGTTCAGACGAAGGTCGGCGTTGCGTTGCGCACATCGGCGCTGACTTCGATCAGGTCGAAAATCATTGGTCACCACGCGTGCAGGTACGCAGGCTTTGCAGCCATTGCAGTTGGGTCGATACACGTGACCGCCGCCGCGACGATAGCCTCTGCTCATCGCCAATTCGTACAGTCTTGGCAGTTGTGCCGCGGCTGGATCGATGACCAGATTTTGCGCGGTGCGCTGGGCAAAATAGCCGCAGGCGTGCGGCAAGGTCTGGAACAGGCGGACGACCTCGGATTTCATGCACGAAGTATAGGTCAAAGAGACGGTTGCAACCCGTCAAAAAAATCCGTACCAGCGTAGCAAGGCAAGGATCAGGATTGCGCCAATCAAGCCAAGACGCAGATAGGCCCGCAGTGACGCCGGCGACTTTTTCGTTGCCGGAGCTCGCGTTTTTGCCAGTTCCTCGGCAAAACGAGTAGCCGGCTCGATACCTGCCTCGCGCAACATGGCGCGCGCACGGGGTTGGTCTTCGGCCTTGACGATCCACACCTGAGGCCAGTCGCTGCGATCACCGCGATCGCTGTAACTGGGGCGCTTGTAGTCACGGCTCGCCCATGGGCGCAGATTGGTTACGCGCGTCTCGATGCCGGCTTCGGTGAACATGGCAACCACCCGCTCGACATTTTCCACGCGTGCAGACGTATAAACCTGCCTCATGATGCACCTGCCGAAGTCGTTTCAGGAAGCAAGCGCAACAATCCTTCTTGTGCCGTCGACGCAACCAGGCGTGCG
The DNA here is from genome assembly GCA_035703725.1 of Rudaea sp. Lineage (GTDB taxonomy): Bacteria > Pseudomonadota > Gammaproteobacteria > Xanthomonadales > Rhodanobacteraceae > Rudaea. The sequence goes on along the minus strand of DASSXQ010000228.1, from coordinate 3,437 downwards.
TCGCGCGAAAAAATCATGCCGCGAGCCAATCCGCGCGCACCCTGGGCACTGGGACTATCGCAGGAATAAAGCAACCATTCGTCCACGCGGAATGGACGATGAAACCATAAAGCATGATCCAGACTCGCCATCTGCACATTATGCTGCAAGTACGAGATCCCGTGCGGCAAGGTGGCCGTTCCAATCAAATGGAAATCCGATGCGTAGGCGAGCATTGCTCGATGTAGTGCCGGGTCATCGGGGGCGCGGTCGATCAGACGAAACCAGATTTGCTGGAATGGTGGTCGCTTGACCGGATCCAGTTCGTTGCGCGGCTGCACGTGGCGAAATTCAAACGGACCCTTCTTCGCCAGCCAACGTTGCAACTTTGGCGGTAGCCCGGCCAACTCGCTGGCCGGCCGCGGCTGCATGGGCGCAATCTCTTCGGGTGCCGGGACGTCGGGCATCGCCATCTGATGTTCGACACCGATTTCGTCAACCTCGAATGACGCCGAAAAATTGAAGATGGGTTGTCCATGCTGGATGGCCACGACGCGACGTACCGAAAAGCTCCTGCCATCACGCGCTCGATCAACTTCATAAACAATGGGTGCTTCAATATCGCCGGCGCGCAGAAAATAGGCATGCAGCGAATGCACCGAGCGCGCCGCGTCCACCGTGCGTTGTGCCGCGGAAAGCGCTTGCCCAACGACTTGTCCACCAAACACGTAGCGCGTGCCGATATCGCGACTCTGGCCGCGGAACAGGTTGTCTTCGATGCGTTCGAGTTGCAACAGGTCGATCAGTTCGCCGACGATGGGACTGGACACCGGGTTTCTCCGTTCAAGTCAAAGCAATCAGGGCAGGGATTTCGTATTGTTTGCGCTCGCGATGAATCGCATCTGCAGGCCGTTCGTGCCAGAAGACATCGTGCCGCGTGGATGCGCTCGCAAGCTCGCTGATCTACCCTGCAGGAATGGGCCATGCCGTCGCAGAGTGAATGGGCGCAGCGCATCCCGCGGCTACGATTGTGGCGCGGTGAATCGTTGCAAGCCGCTCGCCGGCACAATCTGCACCCACGGAAACAATGGCCCAGGGTCCTGGCGGCGGCGCAGCATGATCGCGGGGTTGTCCCTGGCCGGTTCCAGACGTTGATCCAGATCCTCGTGTCCGGCGATGTATTGGAGATTCGGCAATTCCTGCCGGAGTCGGCGCAACAAGCCGAGCAATGCATCGATCTGCGCTTTTGTATACGGCGCGGTGAAGGCCTGGTGGCGACTGTCGCCCCAATTCGGGTAGCGGCCAATGTTGGACAGCTCGATGCCGATCGAGCGTGGATTATGGCCGTAGGTGTGATTGGCGACACGGGCGTTGCCAACAAAGCGATGGATGGTGCCGTCGGTATCGATGTAATAGTGGCCGCTGTTGCCGGTTTGCGAGGCCGGGTAATGAATGAGTTCGCCGAATTGGCGAGCGGTTTTCATGTCCGGCAGTTCGGTGCAATGGATCACGACCAGATCAACGCTTTCGAGCTTGCGTTGATCCAATCGCGATTCGTAGGTCAGCGGCCAGTCGTGAACGGGCAGGTCAATTGGCATGGCACAGTGTCGCATGCTGGGCTGTTGCAACGGAAGCCGGTCCGTCTCTGCGATAATGTGCCGATGAAACCATTCATCATTCTTTCGCACGGGCTGGAAAGCGGCCCGCAGGCGACCAAAGTCAGTGCGCTGGCGGCGATTGCCAAACCGCTGGGATTCGACAGCGTTCGCCCGGACTACCGCGATCTCGATGCGCTGCGTGACGTGCGACGTATCGATGAACGCATCGCGCGCTTGATAGCCCATGTGCCGGCGGATGCGCCGGTGATACTTGCCGGATCAAGCATGGGAGCATTCATATCCGCTCGTGCCTCGCTGCAAGTGAACTGTGTGGGCTTGTTCCTGATTGCGTTGCCGGTGGCGATTCCGGGCTACGAGTGCCATTTCGCTGCGGCCCGAGTGCCGACAACGCTGGTGCATGGCTGGGACGACGAGCTGTGTCCGGTCGATGATGCGATTGCTTTTGCGCGCGCGCGTGGCGATTCGATCAGCGTGGTCCGCGACGATCATCGCCTGAGTGCGCATGTGGATTTTGTCGCACAGCAATTTGTGCAATTTCTGCGGCAATTTTGCTGATGCGGAATTTTTTCGCCAGTTGCCCGAAAGGCCTTGAATATCTGTTGGTCGATGAGTTGAACGCGATCGGCGCGAGCGATGTGCACGAAGCGCTGGCTGGCGTGTATTTTCGCGGTGAGCTGGAGGCGGGCTACCGGGCTTGTCTGTGGTCACGCCTTGCCAGCCGGGTGCTGTTGCCCGTCGCGGAATTCGCGGCCGAAGATGGTGACGCGCTGTACGCGGGTGCGTTGGCAATCGACTGGTTGCAGCATCTGGATGCGCAGACAAGCTTCGCCGTGGCCGCAGTCGGTAAAACGAAAGGGGTCAATCACAGCCAGTATGCCGCGTTGCGCGTGAAGGACGCCATCGTCGATCAATTTCGCGCGAACGGCGGCGAGCGGCCCAACGTGGATACGGAAAATCCCCAATTGCGCGTGCATTTGGCGTTGCGTCGCGGCAAGGCCATCGTCAGTATTGATTTGTCCGGCGCGCCGTTGCATCAGCGCGGCTATCGACAAGGCAAAGGCATTGCGCCGTTGAAGGAAAATCTGGCCGCCGCGATGCTGTTGCGAGCCGGTTGGCCGGCCGTGCACGCGGGTGGTGGCGGTATTGTCGATCCGCTATGCGGCTCGGGCACATTGTTGATCGAGGCGGCACAAATGGCAGCCGATGTAGCGCCCGGATTGCGGCGCGAACGCTTCGGTTTCATGGGCTGGTGCGGTCACGATGCAGCATTGTGGAAAAAGCTGCACGCTGACGCGCAAACACGTGCGAGCGCGGGATTGCAGAATCTGCGCCAGGTGTTTTTCGGTTTCGATCAGGACGCAAGCGTGCTCAACGAGGCCAGGCACAATGCCCAATTGGCGCAGTTGTCCGGCTTCATTCATTTCGGTCGGCAGTCGCTTGGGCATCTGCACCGACCCCACGAACTGGACAAGCCCGGCCTGGTGATCTGCAATCCGCCTTATGGCGAACGCATGGGCACCGACGAAAACGTGATTGCGCTGTATCGCCTGCTTGGCGCAAAGTTCAAGGATGAATTTCCCGGTTGGCGTGCCAGCGTCATCACCTCCGACGAAACGCTGGGACGTGCCATTGGCTTGCATGCCGACAAGCGCTATCGCTTGTACAACGGTGCCCTGGAATGTGTCCTGCTGAATTTTGATCTCACTCCGCAGGAAGCGATCGCGCGCGAGCCCAAGCCATTGTCGGCCGGTGCGCAAATGGTCCGCAATCGCATCGAAAAAAATTGCAAACATTTGCGCAAGCGTGCCGAGCGCGAAGGCATCGAATGTTGGCGCGTTT
>DASSXQ010000208.1:0-9724 GCA_035703725.1 Rudaea sp. | reverse complement strand
AAGATCGGACATGCGCAATTGATCGAGCCACAGCACCAGATCGCCCAAGACATTTCTCCAGATTGCAAAACGAAAGCGGAAAGGACCGCAAGAACGTGCAATTTTCGCGGTTTACGCCGGGCGACACAAGCCGCGCCGTGTATCGCTTAAACTGGCGCTGCATTTTCCGGACATTTCGCCATGCGCAGAACCTTTTTCTACGTTTCCGATGGCACGGGTATTACTGCCGAGACCATCGGACATTCCGTATTGACCCAATTTGAAGGCGTCGAATTCGACACGTTTCGCCTGCCTTTCGTCGACGATGTGGAGAAGGCGCACGGTGCGGCTGCGCGAATCCGCAACATGTATACCGTCAGCGGCGCGCGGCCCATCGTGGTGAACACGGTAATTGATCCGGAGTTGAGTGAAATTCTCGCCACCAGCGGCGCATTGATGCTGGATGTGTTCGCGCCGTTCATTGGCCCGCTGGAAGCCGAGCTGGGTACGTCGCGCATGCGCCGTGTGGGCAAGGCACATGGCATGAGTGACTTTGCCGAATACGAAGCGCGAATCAACGCCACCAATTATGCGCTGACCCACGACGACGGCATCGATGTGAATTATTCCGAAGCCGAAGTCATTCTTGTTGGCGTTTCGCGCGTCGGCAAAACACCAACTTGCCTGTACATGGCGCTGCATTACGGCGTGAAGGCCGCGAATTATCCATTCACCGAGGAAGACCTCGACAAGTTTGAACTTCCCAAGCGAGTGCAAGCCTACAGGCCGCGTCTGTACGGATTGACCATCGATGCACAACGCCTCGCGCAGGTGCGCGAAGCACGCAAACCGGGCAGCCGTTACGCCAAGCTCGAACAATGCCAACACGAACTGCACATCGCCGACAAATTGTTCCGTCGCGAAGGTATTCCGGTACAAAACACCACCCACACCTCCATCGAGGAAATCGCCAGCAAGATTCTCTCGTCGCTGGGGATCGAGAAGCACATGTTTTGAAGGCCGGCTGTCAGTGCACCGCTTCCGCCCCCGCGTTGCCAAATGGCGGTTTCGCCAGCCAAACCACGGGAATCATGGCGAGGAACATGATGGCGCAGAGCAGGAATACGTCGTTGACGGCCAGGGTGAGTGATTCGCGCGTGACCATCGAATCGATCAGCGTCCAGGCGCGCTGCACGGACGCACCGGCGGCCTGCAAATGCTGCAAGTAGGTAGTGGTTGCCGGACTGGCGGCGTTGAGGTGTTCGGCCAGCACCGCATGATGGTATTCGGAGCGATGTTGCCACAGGGTCACGGTGACGGCGGTGGAGAAACTGGCAGCGATGGTGCGAAAGAAATTCGACAAGCCGCCGGCAGAGGCAATTTCATCGGGCTTCAAACCGGACAGGATCACCTGGTTGAGCGGGATGAAGAAACAGGCAATGCCCAGACCCATTACCAATCGTGGCAGGGCAAGCTGGCCGAATGACGCATCGCTGGGGAAGTTCGCAAACCAGTAGGAGGTCAGTCCGAACACGAGAAATGCAAACGTGGTGACCGAGCGCAATTCCAGGCGTTGGATGTTCTTGCCAATGATTGGCGACATCAGAAACGCCAGGATGCCCACTGGCGCGGTGGCCAAGCCTGCCCACGTGGCCGTGTAGCCCAGATTGATCTGCAACCACAACGGGAAAATCACGTTGATGCCGAAAAAGCCGACCATGCCCAACGACAGTGCGATCACGCCCACGGTGAAGTTGCGTTTTCGGAACAAGCTCAGACTCACAACGGGATGTTCATCGGTCAGTTCCCAGACGACGAAAAACACCAACGCAACCAGCGCGGTAATGCCCAGCGTCAGGATCAGCGGCGACGAGAACCAATCCTTGTCATTGCCATTGTCGAGCATGAATTGCAGACAGCCCACACCGAGAATCAGCAGGATCAATCCGATGAAATCGATCGGCACGTGTGCGACCGGTGATTCCCGCGTCCTGAGCAAATTCCACGTGACGACGGCAGCGAGAATTCCCACCGGAACGTTGATGTAGAAGATCCACGGCCACGAATAATTGTCGGTAAGCCAACCACCGAGAATCGGGCCGAAAATGGGTGCCACGACGACGGTCATTGCCCACAATGCCAGCGCAATGCCCTTCTTCTCGTTCGGATAATTGTTCAGCAGCAACGCCAGCGACAATGCCACCATTGGGCCTGATCCGGCGCCTTGCAGAAGCCGCCCAATCACCAACATGGGCATGCTCGTGGCCATGCCGCACAACATCGACATGGCAACAAACAACAACACGGAAATGCAGAACGTGCGCACTTCGCCAAAGCGTCGCGCAATCCAGCCAGTCAGCGGCTGCATGATCGCACTGGCCAGCGAATAGGAACTGATGGCCCAGGTGCCTTCGTTCGGGCTTACGCCGAGACTGCCGGCAATATGCGGCACCGACACGTTGACGATGGTCAGGTCCAACACCTCCATGAAGGTGGAGAACGCAACCGCGACGGTGAGCAATGCCAGTGGCGCACCGTGCAAGGGTGCGCCGCGTGCAATGTTCGGCGGCGGATCGGCGTCCGCGACAGTCGTGCTCATGGTTTACTGGTGGCCCAGATTCGCCTTGATGATGGCGTCGGCGGCCGCATCGGCCGCGACCAGATCGTGGGTGTACACACCCGTCTGCGCGATGTTCGTTCTGGATGGCGATTGCGCAAGCACTCGTCCGCTGCGATCGTGGGTATCGACATTCACGTCGGTGGACAAGCCAACCCGCAACGGATGCTTGTCGAGTTCAGCGGGATCCAGCGCAATGCGGACCGGTACGCGTTGCACAACCTTGATCCAGTTGCCGGTCGCATTCTGTGGAGGCAACAATGCGAATGCGCTACCCGTGCCCGCGGCAAGTCCTGCGATGCGCCCGTGGAAAGTCACTGCGCCGCCATACACGTCCGTGTTCACCTTGACCGGCTGCCCGATGCGGATATGCGCGAGTTGACTCTCCTTGAAATTTGCATCGACCCACAAGTTGTGCAGCGGCACGATGGTTAGCAACGACTGGCCCGGCTGCACATGGGATCCAAGCTGTACGCTGCGTTGTGCGACATAGCCTTCGACGGGAGCAACAATCGCATCGCGGTGCGCATTGACCCATGCCTCGCGAAACGCTGCGCGCGCCTGCAACACGGCTGGATTGTTGGCCACATCGCTGCCGTCGATCATGGCGTGTGCGCCAGCGGCCTGGCGCAGTGCGGCGTCCAGCGCTGCGCGCGCATTCACCAGCGACTGACGCAGGTGTGCCACTTCTTCAGGTGCAACGGCTTGTTCGGCAAGCAACGGTTCGCGACGCTTCAGATCGCTTTGTGCGCGTTGCACCTGATCGCGTTTGGCAGCGATGGCTGCGTCGAATTGCCCGGCCGATTCGGTCTGCTGACGCACCTGGCGCACTGCTTGCGCCAGCGCGCTTTTCGCTTTGGCCAAGGTCAACTGCGCATCGGTCGGGTCGAGTTGCACAAGCACCTGACCGGGTTCGACACGTTGGGTATCGTCGGTGGCAACGGAAATGACCGTGCCCGGTACTTGCGCCGAAACGGTCACCAGATTGCCGCCGACATAGGCGTCGTCGGTTGTTTCGCGTTGCGAGAAAACCAGCATCCACAGCACTACCCAGATGCAACCGATGACGATGAATGCCAACGCCAGAAGGGAAAGAATGATGCGACGCTTGCGTTTGCTCCGACCATTGTCGGCAACGTCGCTTGCGCTTGGCTTCGTGCTCATCGTGCAGATGCTCCGGAGGATTGCGTGTTATTCGTGGGTTGGTTGCGAAAGCCGCCGCCCAGTGCCCGGGTCAAAGCGATATCCGCCGATAATGTGGCGGCAACGAGTTGCGCGGCGGCATCGCGTTGACGATCCAGTTCGACTTGCGCGGCCAACAGCGGACGCGCATCCGTCACGCCGCGTCGGGCACGGGCCCGAGCGGTGGATTCGAGTTGTTTCGCCGCGGTGAGCCGTGCCGCATGTGCGTCGCGGCGCGCCTCGAGTTGCTCAATCGTCAAGACTTGTTTGGCGACTTGCTGCGTCGCTTCGGCAACGGTCTCGTGATATGCCGCCACGGCAGAAGCCAGACGCGCGCTGGAAACGCCAAACCGCGCATGCAACTGACCGTTCTCGAATATCGGCAGATGCAACGCTGGTCCGGCCGCGATCTCGGTACTTCCCGGCGACAGCAATTTGCCCAGATCGATCGACGACAAACCAATCATGGCGGACAGGCTGATGTCCGGATAAAACGCGGCGCGCGCCAAGTCGGCATGACGCAACGCGGCTTCAACGCGCCAGCGGCTCGCGGCAATATCGGCGCGCCGTGCAACCAGGTCAAGGCTGGCATCTGCCGGCATGCCGCTACCTGTCGGTGGCAACGGTCGCGCTGCAAGTGGAGGGAAGTCGGCAGCAGAAGTGCCGATCAACGCTGCCAGCGCCGCGCGTTGCAGGTGGCTGACTCCATCGAGTGTGGCGAGTTGTTCGCGGGCAGCCGCCAGATTGGCATTGGCGTGCTGCAGTGTATCGGGCGAATCCACGCCCTGGCGCACGCGCGCCGTCGCGATGGCTCGTGCCTGCGCTAGTGTCTCGATCATGTCGTGTGCCAGGCCGATCCGGAGTTGCGTCGCTTGCCAACCAAAATAGGTATCGGCGACGGCAGCCGTCAGCATCGATGCTGCTGAATCACGTTCTGCCGCGGCTGCCCGCGCTTCGTCCAGTGCGGCGGCAATTTGTGCGCCATGGCTGCCCCAGAAATCGAAGTCGTAGTGAAACTGCAGACCCAGATCACCTTGGTTGTACCAGGTAAATCCGAGAAACTGACTGGGGATCAATCCGTGCTCACTCAATCGATGTCGTTGCACCTGGGCGTTTGCGTCGATGGTCAGTCCGCCCGCTGCGCGCGCAACATCTACCGACTTCACGGCCTCGTGGAATCGGGCGCGGGCGACCGCAAGCGTCGGTGAACCCGTCAGCGCGTGAACTTCCAGGGTATCGAGTTGCTGGTCGCTGTAGCGTTTCCACCAGTCTTGCTCAGGCCACCTGGCATCGGCGCGAGTCGGGATGCCGGCCAATGGTGCAATCTGTGCCAGTTGCGGGGTTTGTGGCCGCGGTGGAATTGCGCAGGCGGCAAGTAACAGGGCCGACAAGAGGGTTGGCACCAACGCGAATGGACGCTGCATGATTGGGTTCCGGATTGCGTGGACTGCCTGAAAGCGGCAAGGCGATGGCGACGCCAAGCCGCGTATTACAGCACTATTAAGTTCTGTAATTCAAGCGCGGAATTTTCTGCCGGTCGTGATTGGGCCGCGCGCAAACGCGCACTACCAACGCGGCACGACCGCTTAAAACTCCAGATCGAGCGCAGCGCACAGATAGTCCATCATTGGCGCAAGGCGTTTGCAGGTTGTGACAATGGTGGGCAGCAGTTCGCGCGAGCACGCAATGCTTTGACTGAATTGGATGCCCGCAGCAAAACTTTTGCGCTTGATGTCATCGATGAGCTCGTGCTGCGGATCAAATCCGCGTGGTGGCCGGATCAGGCTGTTGCCCCAAAATCCGAAGTTTTCGCGGAATGATTTGCTGCGTGTTGCGTGCTTCCAGGCAGCCGGATTGTCGACCAGAAAATCACGCAGTCGTTTCAAAGTCGGGCTTTCCGGATGCCACAGGCCGCCACCTGCAAAGCAATCTTCGGGTTGAATGTGAATGTAGAACGAAGGTGCGGCAACTTCCCGTCGGCGCTCGTGAAACAAGCGCGCGCCAGCCCAGGTTTTGTATGGTGTTTTGTCGTGGGAGAAGCGGGTGTCGCGATGCATGCGGAAGAGCGATCCGCCGACCTTGCGCGGGTCCGCACGAAAATGCGTACTGATTTTTTCAAGCGGCGACTGCAGGTCTGCGATCAATTGCAGAAACGGTTCGCGCACGTGACGCTCGTAGTCCGCCTGATGCGCGTGGAACCAGGTGCGATTGTTGTTGCGCTCCAGCGCGTGCAGAAAACGGAAGGTTGCAGGCGAAAAATAGGATTCAGTCATGTCCGAAATATACAGTGGAGGGCGGGTCGGATGGTGAATCCGGGGTTACCTTGCGCCACGTTCTGGCGTGGCAATTCGACCATTTGGCGGAAGGCGTCATGAGCATTTTGGCAGTCTTGTATCCATTGGCGCTCAGAGCAGGCGCGAAGCCGCAAAGTGGAAGAGTGGGAGCGTTTCGACTCCGCTCGCTTGGCGAGCCACGCTCAATGCGAACGGTTTTCATGGTTACGGTGTGGGCTTCAAATCCGTTGGCGCCGAGCGTGCCCGCGATGCGCGGACGCGGAAGAGCAGGAACGATGCAACGCCGCTTTTGAATGCTCATTTGTTTTGTGTCGATTCGTTGGCGCATGCCGACAACGGAACATCACGCATCGATCAGGTGGCGTCCCCAGCTTTCGAGTTGATCGAGCAATACGCGTTGTTCTCCGTTGAGCGAGGCGTCAGCGCGAGCCGCTGCGATTTCGGCGAAATACGCTTCGGCCGTCACACTGGTCAGGGCGGTTTCCCGAGTCAGACGTGCACGACGAAATTCGGACCAACGCGCGTGCTCGTCCGGCTTCAACGTTTGCGGGAAATTGCGCGCGCGATAGCGAAACAGCAGTTCCGGGTAACGTGGGTCGTGGAACGCATCGGCAAATCCAACCAATTCATGCGGCAATGCGCTGCGTATGCGTGACATCAGCCGCTTGTCGGCATCGCCGACGAAACCACGATAAATCGCCAACTCCGCATCCAGCGATTGCTGATCGTCGGTTTGAGTGGCAAACACCGCGCGCAATTTTTCGACCAGATCGGCGGCTTCGTTCAAGCGCCGCAAATGATTCAGGCAACGATCCGGGTCCAGGCCAATGCGTGTCGTATCGGTATCCTTGAGCACGGTTAGCGGCGCCAGCGCAGGCGATTTGTTGATGGCAACGGCCTTGAGCGGAATACGTTGCACATCGTCGGGCAGGTCGCGGCGCGGAGTGAACAGACGATCGGCAATATCGTCGGCATCCAAATCCAGCATTGACTGCGGATCGGTATCCAGATCGTAGACGATGATCTTGTTCGGTTGTGAGGGATGTTGCGCGAGTGGCACGACCATGGCCAGACAACCGCGCTGGGCCGGGTAGCGCGAGGAAACGTGCAACACCGGCGTGCGATGCGTGTAGTCGAGCAACTCCAATGCGCGCTGTTTCCGGCGCAAATCAAAATAGAAATCCCAGAGTCGTGGCTGCTTCGTGCGCAGCAAGCGTGCAAACGCGATGGTGGCTTCGACATCGGACAGCGCATCGTGCGCGCGCGAATGCGTCAGATGGTTCGCCGCGGCCAGATCGACCAGTTTGAACGATGGCGTGAAACGGGAGTTTCCGGCCGATTGAGGTGATTCGGATATTTCTCCTGCGCCGGGACTTGCACAACCAGCGCCAGGCCATTCGATGCCATGTGGGCGCAGCGCGTAACACAGGCGCGCCAGATCAATGATGTCCCAACGTGCGTTGCCGGATTTCCATTCGCGTTCATACGGATCGTGGAAATTCCGGTACAACAAATTGCGCGTGAACTCGTCGTCGAAACGGATCGAGTTGTAACCCACGCCGCAGGTGCCCGGTTGCGCCAGTTCATCGTGCACGTGTGCGGCAAATTCGGCTTCAATCAAGCCCTCGCGCTGGGCGAGCTGGGGAGCGATTCCGGTAATAAGGCACGCTGCCGGTTGGGGCAGGTTGTCCGTGGCCGGTTTGCAGTAAATCGATCGCGCCTCGCCAATGGGTTGCAGGTCCAGCGTTGTGCGCTGCCCGGCAAACTGCAGCACGCGATCGCGTCGCGGATCCGTGCCGGAGGTTTCGTAGTCGTGCCAGTAGAGCGAGGGCTGAGGGCTGAAGGCTGAGGGCATCGGCACTGGGGGTAAAATGTATGTGGGGTGTGCTGCAGGATAGTCGAAAGAATCGAAAAGACGTGTTTCGATGGGGCGGCTCAATCGTCGCTATTCAAGCGTGTCGCAGTTCGCGCATGGATTACATGCCGCTTCTTGCGGCATGCCCTTCGGGCCATTCGCTACGCGAATGTTCGGTGCGGCGTTCTGCCTCCATAGTCCGGGTTCCACTGCGCGGCTCCGGAATGACGAGAGTATTGATTTCCTTGCTCTGCATTCCAACGTTCGCCGGGATGACAACCGGAGTGTTTCGGCCCTCAGCTCTCAGCCCTCAGCCCTCGGCCCTGAGCCCTTCACCACCGGCAACGATCTCAAGCTGTCCATTCGCGGCGCGCAAGCTGGGTTGCGGCCGGCCAATGTAGAAACCCTGTGCCTGATCAACGCCGCAGGCATGCAACGCACGCAGGATTTCCGGACGATCAACATGTTCGGCCACCGCAATCTTGCCGATCGAGTGGGCAATGTTGGTGATGGCGCTGATGACGGCAAGATCCACGGGATCATTGAGCAACCCCTGGATGAAGGAGCCGTCAATCTTGAGGAAGTCCACGTTGAGATGTTTCAAGTGCGCAAACGAGGAAAATCCGATACCGAAATTGTCCAGCGTGAAACGGCAACCGAATGGCTGCAGTTCCTGAATCAGGTGGCGCACGGCCTCCAGGTGATTGAGTGCACCTTGCTCGGTTATCTCGAAAACCACGGCACGTGGATCGACATCGAACTCGACCAGACAATCGGTGATGTAGCGGCCAAGATCGCCTTGGGTGAGTGACTGTGCCGATAAATTGATGGTCAGGCCGGTTGGTTGATTCAAGCGATTTTGTTCGCGCAATACCTGCAATGCATGACGAATTACCCAACGATCGATTTCGGCAATCATGCTGAAACGCTCGGCTGCAGGCAAAAACGCATTGGGTGCCACCAGACTGCCGTCGTCCGCGCGCAAGCGTATCAGCGCCTCGTAGAAGTTGCGTTGGCCATTGCCGTGGGCGCGCTGATGGCGCGTCCACAAGGCCCCCTGCTGCTGGGGCAAGTGGTCGTATTCGATTTCTGCCAACGGCAGTATCGGTTGAAAGCACAGGGTGAACTCATTGTGCTTGAGGGCGTGTTCCAGTCGCGACGACCAACCCAATTCCATATCCATGCGCGCGCGTTGATCGCTACCGGCGCTGAATACGTGAATCTGGTTGCGTCCGCTGCGTTTGGCCGCATGCAATGCGACGTCTGCGGCGGCCATGGCATCGCTGCGCGAAGTCGTGCTCGCATCCAGGCAAGCCACGCCAATGGAGACTCCCACGCGATAGCTCTTGCCGCCGTAGACGAACGGCAATGCACTGAGCGTCTTGCGATATTCATCGGCAACCTGGACGACATCGGCTCGATTGACGTTATGCAGAATGATTGCGTACTCGTCGCCGCCCATGCGGGCAATGTGATCGCACGCGCGCAGACGAGCCGACAAGCGGCGTCCAATTTCAACCAGCAGTTGATCGCCGGCGGTGTGACCGGCTGTGTCGTTGATGTATTTGAAGCGATCCAGATCAAGAAACAGCAGCAACGACAATTGCTCGGTTCGCCTGAGCCGGATGATTTCCTGTTCCAGTTGGGTCTCGAACCATGCGCGATTGTGCAACTTGGTCAGCGCATCGTGACCGGCTTGCCAACGCAATTCGTCTTCAAGCATGCGCCTTGCGGAGATATCGCGAAACGCCACAACCGAACCTTCCCGGCGCCCATCCATCTGCATTGGATACACCG
>DASSXQ010000055.1:0-4476 GCA_035703725.1 Rudaea sp. | reverse complement strand
AGCAATCCATTCGCGTGATGCTCGGCGATGTTTCCGCGTGCGTGGGTGACTGGAAAGCAATGCGCGAGCAAATGCTCGCCATTGCGGCAGATCTGCCCAACCAGAAGTTTCCCATCCCGGCGCCGGGCCTGGCCGAGGCGCAGGAGTTTTTGCGCTGGGTGGCGGACGATAATTTCACCTTCCTCGGTTACCGCGAATATCGCGTTGCCAGTGTTGATGGCGATGAAGTGCTGCTCGCTGCGCCCGAATCGGGACTGGGTATCCTGCGTGGCAATGAGCGCTCGGTCGCGCCGCGCTCACTCAAGACTCTGGTAGCGCGCCAATTGCCGCAGTCCGGATCAATGGATGCGATCATCCTGACCAAAACCAACGCACGATCCAACGTGCACCGTCCGGGTTACATGGATTACATCGGCGTGCTTCAGTTCAATGCCGACGGTGTGCCAATTGCCGAGCAGCGCTTTCTGGGCTTGTTCGCTTCCGGTGCGTACACCAAGCGCCCGTGGGAAATTCCATTGGTTCGACAAAAGTTCGATGCCGTGATGCAGCGCTCCGGCCTGCGCCGTGATTCGCATTCGGGCAAGGTGTTGCGGCACGTTCTTGAAACGCTGCCGCGCGAAGAATTGTTCCAATCCAGCGAGGACGAACTCTTCGCCACGGCAACTGGCATCTTGCAGATGCAGGGACGCACTCGTTCGCGCTTGTTCGTGCGCGGCGATCGCTACGGGCGCTTTTTTTCGTGTCTGGTTTTCATCGCTCGCGACCGTTTCACGAGCGATGTGCGCGAACGTATCGAGAGCCTGCTCCGGCGTGCGTTTCACGGCCAGCGTCTGGATTCGACCATTCATGTCGGCGAATCTGCGCTGGCACGTCTGCATTTGGTAATCCGGCCAAAACCCGGTGAGAAGCCGACGTACGATACGGCCGAGCTGGAACGCAAAATTGCCCAGATCGTACGCAACTGGCACGACGAGCTACGCGAAATCCTGGTCGCCAAGCATGGTGAATCCAATGGCATGAAGCTGGCCGAGCGCATCGGCAAATCGTTGCCAACCGGGTATATCGAGGAAGTCAGCGCCACGATTGCAGCGACCGACGTGGAATCGATAGCCAGCCTGAAAGACCGTACCGATATCCGTTTGCTGTTGTATCGCTCGCGCAAGAAAGGCGACAGCTTGCGCTTCAAGTTATTCCGCCATGACGCTCCCATCACTCTTTCCGAGGCTCTGCCACTGCTCGAAAACCTTGGGCTGAAGATTTTGTCCGAGCATCCGTACGCGATGGATGTGGACGAGTCGCGCATCGTCATCCAGGATTTTGAAGTCCAGCCGGAGCGGGAACTGCGCTTCAGTATCGAACAGGTTCGCGAAACGTTTCAGATCGGATTCGAGCGCATCTGGCGCGGTCAGGCGGAGAACGACGGTTTCAACAAACTCATTCTTGGCGCGTTGCTCGATTGGCGTCAGGTTTCCGTGCTGCGCGGCTTGTGCAAGTACCTGCTGCAGACCGGCGTGCCGTTTTCGCAAAGCTACATGGAAGAAACGCTCAATCAGTATCCCTTGATTGCCGGCTTGCTGGTGGAATTGTTCGAGGCAAAGTTTGATCCACAGCGCGAAAGCGCAGTCAAGACCGTGCAGGAAGGCGCGAAAAAGCGCCTGCGCAAGGAGCTGCAAGCGCTGCTGCCGGAAGAGGTGGCCAAGGCACATCCGGACTTCATCGACAATCTGGTGATTGCCCGCAGCGCCACGCGCGAGGAGCAGTTCCTGGCCATTGTTGCCGCACTGCGCGTGCTGCTCGACCGCGTCGCCAGTCTGGATGAGGACCGCATCCTGCGCGCATGGCTCGGCGCGATTGGCGCGATGCTGCGCACGAGTTATTTCCAGGCGCCCGGCGGCAACGTGCGCGAATACATCAGCTTCAAGTTCGACCCGATGAAGGTTCCGGATTTGCCGAAACCGAAGCCGTATCGGGAAATTTTCGTCTATTCGCCGCGCGTCGAAGGCGTGCATTTGCGTTTTGGGCCGGTGGCGCGCGGTGGCTTGCGCTGGTCGGATCGACGCGAGGATTTCCGCACGGAAGTGCTCGGTCTGGTCAAGGCACAGATGGTCAAGAACACGGTCATCGTGCCGGTGGGATCGAAAGGCGGATTCTTCGTCAAGCGCCCTGCGTCCAGTGGCGAGCGTGATGCGGTATTGGCTGAAGGCGTCGCTTGCTACCGCCTGTTCATCAATGGTCTGCTCGACATCACCGACAACCTGGTCGATGGCGAGGTTGTTCACCCGCAAGACTGCGTACGCCACGACGGCAACGATCCGTATCTGGTCGTTGCCGCGGACAAGGGTACGGCGACGTTTTCCGACATTGCCAATGCGGTCAGTGCCGAACACGGTTACTGGCTCGGTGACGCGTTTGCTTCCGGCGGATCGGTTGGTTACGACCACAAGGCCATGGGAATTACCGCCAAGGGCGGATGGGAATCGGTCAAGCGTCACTTCCGTGCGCTTGGGCGTGATTGCCAGAGCGAGGATTTTACCTGCGTCGGCATCGGTGACATGTCCGGTGACGTATTCGGCAACGGCATGTTGCTGTCGAAACATACGCGTCTTGTCGCAGCTTTCGATCACCGGCACATTTTTCTGGATCCCGATCCGGATGCGGCCCGTTCGTTTGCCGAACGCGAGCGCCTGTTCAAATTGCCGCGCTCGTCCTGGGCCGACTACAACGCCAAGCTCATCAGTCACGGCGGCGGAGTGTTTCCGCGCACGGCAAAAACCCTGGCAATTTCACCTGAAGTGCGTCAGGTTCTGGGTATCGACCCCGGTGTGGAATCCGTGGCTCCGAACGAATTGATGCGCGCGATCCTCAAGGCGCCCGTTGATTTGTTGTGGAACGGCGGCATTGGTACCTACGTCAAGGCCGAATCCGAATCCAACGCCGATGCTGGCGATCGCGCCAACAATCCCATTCGCATCAATGGCGGTGATCTGCGCTGCAAGCTGGTAGGCGAGGGTGGCAATCTGGGCTTCACCCAACGCGGACGCATCGACGCTGCACGCAGCGGCGTATTGCTCAATACCGATTTCATCGACAATTCCGCTGGGGTGGATACCTCCGATCACGAGGTCAACATCAAGATTCTGCTCAACGATGCGGTCAAGCGCGGTGAACTGGATTACGACGGCCGCAACTCGCAACTTGCGGCGATGACCGATGAAGTCGAGCGTTTGGTACTGCTCGACAATTATCGGCAAAATCAGGCGATCAGTCTGATGGAACGCATGGCGGTCGCGCGTATCGGATCGAAAAAGCATTTCATCCGTGTGCTGGAAACCCAGGGGTTGCTTGACCGTCAGATTGAATTTCTGCCGAGCGACGCCGAATTCGCCCAGCTCAAGGCGCGTGGCGAAGGACTCACCCGGCCGGAGTTGGCGATACTTTTATCTTATTCCAAAATTGTACTTTTTCAGCAATTGCTGGAATCCGACGTTCCCGAAGACCCGTATCTGTCCAAGGAATTGCGTCGCTACTTCCCCAAGCCGCTGCACGAAAAGTACGCCGATCACATGCAGCGCCATCGCCTGAAGCGCGAAATCATTGCCACGGCGGTGACCAACTCCATGGTCAATCGCATGGGCGCCACATTTGTGTTGCGCATGGGCGAGGACACCGGAAAGACGCCGGCGCAAGTCGTACGCGCCTACAATATCGCGCGCGAATCACTCGACGGGCGTGCAATGTGGGCACAGATCGAGGCGCTTGACGGCAAGGTCGATGGCAATGCCCAGATTGACGCACTATTGGTTATCTGGAACACCTTGCGCAACATGACGCGATGGTTGCTCAATCATGCCGATGCGACACTGGATATCGCCGTTGCGGTGGATCGGTTCTATCCGGGCATGCGTGACCTGCTCAAGTGCATCGAAGCCGTCATCACCCCACACGAACGCGCGCGCTATGACGCCGCCAAACAACACTGGATTGGCGCAGGTTTTGGCGAATCGATCAGCGCCACACTGGCTGCCTTGCCGACGCCCGGCTCGGCGCTGGACATCATCCACGTTGCCGCCCAGCATCATCTACCGATCGAGCGCACCGCCGAAGTGTATTTTGCCCTCGGCGAATCCTTGAATCTGAGTTGGCTGATGGGAAAAATCGAGGAACTCCCGGTCGAATCGCGCTGGCACGCCCACGCGCGCGGCAGCCTGCGCGACGAACTGTACAGCCAACATCGCGCCCTCACTGCCCAGGTGATCGAGCAGGCCGGCAAGGGCCGCGGCGCCGAACTCGTCGATGCCTGGATCAATCGCGACGATCCGGCGCTGCAGTTCACCCTCAACATGTTCGCCGACATGCGCACCCAACTGGTGACCGACTACCCGATCGTATCCGTCGCCGTGCGGCGCTTGGCGCAGTTGTTGTCGAGCGGAAGTTAGTTGGCTGTATATATCGCCTGCTGTTAAAACCCGAACGGGT
>DASSXQ010000300.1:0-7692 GCA_035703725.1 Rudaea sp. | reverse complement strand
GGTCGATGCCATGGCCGCGAATTCCGGCAAAACCCCATTGGCGGTAGGCGGCACCGAGCTCGGCCACGAATGCATCGCGGTCGGTGTCGTAACGACGGATATCGAGTGTGGGAATGCGCGAGCTCATGAGAATCGATCTTTCAGGACAATGCGGTTGATTCTACGACTGCAGCCAGTGATCTGGCCAGTTGTCGGACTTCGTCACCGTCTTCGCCTTCGACGGTTACGCGCACCAGTGGCTCGGTACCGGAAGCGCGCAACACCACGCGGCCACGCCCGCGCAGGGTTCGCTCGACGTCTTCACGTGCGGCGACAACGGGTTGCCGCGCAAGCAGGAGCGCACCGCCAGACAAGGGCAGGTTCAGCGTGATCTGTGGCAACCGGCGCAGTCCGCTACGCGCCTGGGCCAGCGAGGTGGAATTGCGGCGCAGCACGTCAAGCACCAGCAAGGCACTGAGGATTCCGTCACCCGTGGACGCATGGTCCAGACACAGCAGGTGCCCGGACGCCTCGCCGCCGAGAACACCATCGTGTTCGCGCAGCGCTTGCAGTACGTGGCGATCGCCCACGTTGGCGCGCAGAAAAGTTGCGCCAAGCGCCGTGATGGCACTTTCAACTCCAAAATTCGTCATCAATGTGCCCACGACCGGACCGCGCAGCAAACCATGCGCATGTCGATCAGCCGTGAGGATGAAAAGCAGATCATCGCCATCTGCCAGCGCGCCGGTGTGATCCACCATTTGCACGCGATCGCCGTCGCCATCGAAGGCAATGCCAATGTCGGCGCCGTGCTGCAGCACTGCCGCCTGCAATGCGGCAGGATGCGTGGCTCCGCAATCCCGATTGATGTTCAGACCGTCAGGTTGCACCCCGATTGACTGCACGCGTGCGCCGAGATCGGCAAAAATCTTCGGCGCAATTTGATAGGTTGCGCCATGTGCGCAGTCAAGCACGACATGCATCCCGGACAAGTCCAGTCCGGGCACGGCGTCAATACATGATTGTGCGTAGCGCAGCGCTGCATCATCGACACGCTGGGCGCGCCCGATTCGCGCCGGGGCCACGTTGGTTGGCGCTTCTTCGAGCGCTTGCTCGATGGCCAACTCAACGGCATCGTCAAGCTTCTCGCCTTGCCTGGAAAAAAATTTGATCCCGTTGTCCCAGAAAGGATTATGCGACGCACTGATGACGATGCCGGCGCTGCCACCCAGCGTACGCGCAAGCCACGCCACCGCCGGTGTTGGCATGGGTCCGAGCAAAAGCACGTCGGCGCCAACCGATGCCAATCCGGCTTCGAGCGCGGACTCGAGCATGTAACCGGAGATGCGGGTGTCCTTGCCAATCAGCACCGTCGCGTGGTCGTCGCCAGCGAAAACCTTGCCGGCGGCCCGACCGAGGCGCAGCATGAATTCAGCGGTGATTGGCGGCTCACCGGCGCGCCCGCGAATGCCGTCCGTGCCGAAATAGCGTTTTTGCATGGTGCAGATTGTCTTTTTTGCGCGCGAACGTCACATCGTATGCGTTGGTCGATCTGCGCCGATGATGCCGGCAAGAATCGATTCAATCTTGGTGCGCGCCGTTTCACCATCGGCTGATTCATTGAACTGCACACCGATGCCCGCGGTACGCGTGCCTTGTGCGCCAGCCGGTGTAATCCACACTACCTTGCCGGCTACCGGCAGACGATCCTTGTCATCCATCAGCGTGAGCAAAAGAAAAACTTCGTCGCCAATGTTGTAACGTTTGGCTGTTGGCACAAACAACCCGCCACCACGCACAAACGGCATGTAGGCGTTGTACAGCGAAGTTTTATCCTTGATGGCCAGCGACAGGATCCCCTGCCGCGGCATGCCACCCATTGCACCGGCTACCATAATCCACCTCCATTCCGACCCACGCCCGCAAAAGGCAATCCATTAAGGATCCGGACGTTTGTCAGCGTAAAACGCGCTGCGGTATTCATGGTGTCGCGCCCCAATTTGCCAACGCATCCAGCAGCACCAGTTCGGGGCGCAACGGCCCGCGCAAATGCACACGGGCGCGATTGGCTTGTTCGAACCAGACCGATAGCTTGGTCAAATCCGTCGGCGCGGTCAAGGCGAGCGGCCCATCGTCCCCGCGCGTCTGGGCGTGCGCCTGCGCTTGGGCGAGCGCAGCAACGAACCAAAGACGCGATTCCGGCTGCGATTTGCTCCAGCGATTGGCCACGTCCACGGCGGCGGCACGACCCGCGCGCAACGCACGCAAATCCTTTATCACTTCTTCGCGCAACGCCAAACCACCGCAACGCAACCATTCCAGCGCCAGCCCGGGATTGCCGCTGCTGGCCTGGAGCGCGGCACGCGCCGGTTTTGCCTCGATTCCCTGCGTTTGCAGCCAATCCAGCGCCTGCCCGGTGCTGGGCAAATGAAAATCGATGCGCTGGCAGCGACTGCGAATGGTCGCCGGCAAGCGCGAAGGCTGGTCGGCAATCAAAATGATCACGGTTGCCGGGGTGGGCTCCTCCAGCGTCTTGAGCAAGGCATTTCCTGCCGACTGGTTCATCGAATCGGCTGGATCGATCCGGGCAATCTGGAATCCGCCAAACTGCGCAGTCATGGCCGTGCGGGCACCCAACGCACGAATCTGGTCAACAACGATTTCAGTGCGCGGTTTGCCGTCGTCGCGCAACTCCAGCGTGATGAATATCTTGTCCGGATGACTGCCGGCAGCGATCAAACGACAGGCCCGACAGGTGCTGCAGGCTTCGCCATCTTGCGACGGCTGCTCGCACAGCAAGGCGTGCGTCAGGGCGAGCGCAAACTCGCGCTTGCCCAATCCCGGCGGACCGCACAGCAGCAACGCATGCGGCATCGTACCGCGCGCACGGCGGGTGACGATCCGGCTCCACGCATCCCTGTGCCACGTGGCCAGGCTCATGTCGTCACCTGATGTTCATCGAGAAACACACGCAATGTGTCGCCAACCTGCTTGAGCACATCATCCAACGGGCGGCTCGCATCGATGAGGCGGAAACGCTGCGGCTGTTGCTGTGCGCGTTGGCGATAGGCTGCCCTGACCCGCTCGAAGAATTCGGCGTTTTCCAGTTCAATGCGATCCGCCGCACCGCGTCCGTTCGCGCGTTGCAAACCCGTAGCAACCGGCACATCCAGCAGCAAGGTCAGATCAGGCTGCACGTTGTCGGCGGCCCAGTATTCCAGATCGGCAATGCGCGCGACCGGTTGCTCACGTCCGCCACCTTGATAGGCAAAGCTGGCATCCGTAAAACGATCCGATAACACCCACTTTCCTTGCGCCAGTGCCGGGCGCACCACCTCGCGCACGAGCTGCGCGCGCGAGGCAAACATCAACAGCAGCTCGGTTTGCGCGCACATGCCGCGCAATGCCGGATCAAGCAACACGCTGCGCACTGCCTCGCCGACAGGCGTTCCGCCCGGCTCGCGCGTCACCACCACATCGATGCCGCGCTGCATCAACGCGCCGCGCACAGATTCAAGCACGGTGCTTTTGCCTGCGCCTTCACCGCCTTCCAGGGTTATGAGTTTTCCGCCGGTCATTTGTGTTTCAACTGATATTTCGCCACGGCCTGGTCGTGCTCGCGCAGTGTCGCAGAAAACTGGTGACTGCCATCGCCACGCGCGACGAAATACAACGCGTTGGTAGCCTGTGGATGCAACACGGCCGTCAGCGCTGCAATGCCGGGCAATGCAATTGGTGTTGGCGGCAAACCCGCGCGCGTATAGGTGTTGTAGGGCGTATCGGCTTCCAGATCACGGCGACGCAAATTGCCATCGTAATGCGCACCAAGCCCGTAAATCACGCTCGGGTCGGTCTGCAGCCTCATGCCCAGTTGCAGGCGATGCTCGAACACGCCGGCGATTTTCGCACGTTCATCGGCACGACCGGTTTCCTTCTCCACGATCGAGGCAAGAATCAACGCCTGATACTTGTCAGCCAACGGCAGGTTCGGTGCGCGCGCGTCCCATAATCTGGAAAGGGTGTTCTGCATTGCCGCGTGCGCGCGACGCAAAATGTCCAGATCGCTCATGCCGGCAACATAATTGTAGGTTTCGGGCAAAAACCAGCCTTCAGCAGGCATGTCCGGCGCACCCAGTTTGACCATGATGGCTTGCGCGTCGCTGCCGACAAGTATCTGGCGCAATCCATCTTGTTCGGCAAGTGCTGCACGCAATTGCGCAAACGTCCATCCATCGACAATGGTGAATTGATGCTGGATCACCTCGTTGGCTGCCATCTTGGCCAGCAATGCGCGTGGAGTCAGCCCGGGTTGCAGCGCATATTCCCCCGCATGCAGACGACCGGCGACGTGCATTTGTCGAGCCAATGCGCGCCAGTAGAGTTGCGCACCGGTTTGCACGCCGAGGCGTTGCAATTCACGCAGAATTCCGGGCAACGATGTACCCAGGGGAATATCCAGCGTTTTGCTCGACGTCATTGGCGCAAGTGGCGCATCGGCGAAACGCTGATAATCGGAATAGAAATACGCCGCTGCCGCAAGCGCCAGCGCGAACAACACCGCAACAATCCCCACCAGTGAAATTCGACGTTTGTTCTGCGCTGACGACTTCTTCACGCTGGCCCCGCTTCGAGTATGTGGCACATTGTGCCCGAACATCGGCTGGGCGCACACACGCAGGCGTCGCGTCTCAGCATCCGGACAACGCCTTGACCAAACCACGCGCCTTGGCCCGCGTTTCAGCCAGTTCGCTCGGCGCATCGGAATCAGCGACGATGCCGGCGCCAGCTCGGAATCGAACTTGGGTGCCGTGAGCAGTCAAACTGCGGATAAGGATGTTCAAATCCATGCTGCCGTCGCAGTCCAGATAGCCCAGCGCGCCGGTGTACGCGCCTCGCCCGACACCCTCGAGTTCGGCAATGATTTGCATGCAGCGCACCTTCGGACAGCCCGTGATCGTCCCACCGGGAAACAAGGCGGCAATAATCGCGCCCGGCGTGATGTCGCCACGCAGTTTGCCGCAGACGTTGGACACGATGTGATGTACGTGCGCGTAGCTTTCCACGCTCATCAGCTCATCGACCTGCACCGAACCCGGCACGCAGACTCGCCCCAGATCATTGCGCTGCAAGTCGATCAGCATGACGTGTTCGGCGCGCTCCTTGGGGTGCGCCATCATTTTGCGAATGCGTGTGGCATCGTCGCCGGTGGCGGACCGCGCGCAGGTTCCCGCAATCGGTCGCGTCTGCACATGATCGCCGCGCACTTGCACCAGGCGTTCGGGTGACGAGCTGAGCACCGCCCAATCCTGCCATTGCAGCAATCCGGCAAACGGTGCCGGATTCGTACGGCGCAGGCTGGCGTAAACATCGGCCACGCCGGGAGTACGCGCGAATTCGGCGCGCCATTCGCGCGACAGGTTCACCTGGTATGTGTCGCCCGCACGCAAATGCTCGTGCACGCGCGCCACTGCATCGAGGAAGTGCTGCGCCGCGTCTTCAGTGATTTTGCAATCGCCAGGCGGCGTGGGCACGAACGCCGGTATCGCTTCGAGATCGGCTTGCAACGAGACCGCCAGTTCGGCGAAATCCGGTTCGGATACGATGTGGAATTTCTGCGTCGCATGGTCGCGCAAAATTGCGCAGGGACAATGCAACGCCAACGCAACCGGAATGGACGTTTCCGGCGCTGGCGGAAGCTGCAAGCGTGGCTCGATTTGTGCTGCGAGTTCGTAGCCGAGAAACAATGCATGACCACCGGCAAACGGCAGATTTGCGGGCTGTTTCGCACTGCGATCCGGGGTGCCGCGGCGAGCACGCCAATGCGCATCGAGCACATCAAGAAACGTACCGTCCAGTTCACGACCTTGCGCATTGCGCACACGCCCGTCGTGATGCAGCGCGATGGCATCCTGCGGGCAAGCGAACAGGATGTCGTAGCGTGCCTGAGCCGTGCCAAGCGCCACGCTTTCGAGCAAGCACGGATAACGGGCAGGATGGGTCGCTGCCAGCGCCAGCAGATCGCCGCCGCCGCAATTGCGCAATGGACGCACGACTCAGATTTTGCGAAATGCCAAAGTCCCGTTGGTGCCACCGAAGCCGAATGAATTCGACAAGGCCACCTCGATTTTGGTCTGGCGTGCGCTGTTGGGAACGTAGTCCAGATCGCAACCTTCACCCGGTGAATCCAGATTGATCGTCGGCGGCGCGACACCGTCACGCATACCCAGCACGCAGAAGATCGCCTCGATCCCACCCGCCGCGCCAAGCAGATGTCCGGTCATCGATTTGGTTGACGAAACCATCAGCTTGTATGCGCCATCGCCAAAACACGTTTTCATCGCATTGGTTTCGGCCAGGTCGCCAGCCGGTGTCGACGTACCGTGGGCATTGACGTATTGAACCTGATCCGGATTCAAACCCGCATCTTTCATCGCTGCGGACATGCATCGCGCTGCGCCTTCGCCACTCTCCACGGGAGCCGTGATGTGATACGCATCGGCGCTCATGCCGAAACCCGCCAGTTCGCAATAAATGCGCGCACCGCGCTTTTTCGCGTGTTCGTATTCCTCCAGCACGAGCACGCCGGCACCATCGGACAATACGAAACCGTCGCGATCCTTGTCCCATGGGCGACTGGCCCTGGTTGGTTCGTCGTTGCGCGTGGATAGCGCACGCGCCGAACAAAACCCGCCCATCGCCACTCCGGTCGTGGCGAATTCGGCACCACCGGCAACCATTACATCGGCATCGCCATACTGGATCAGGCGCATCGCCAGTCCGAGATTGTGGGTGGCGGTCGTGCACGCCGTCACGCATGCGATATTCGGACCTTTGAGGCCGAGCATGATCGACAGATTGCCCGAAGCCATGTTGATGATGGAGCTGGGCACGAAAAACGGCGAAATCTTGCGTTGACCGCCATCGTGAAACACCATGCTGGTGCGCTCGATGGTGGCGATACCGCCGATGCCCGCGCCGACGGCGCAGCCGATGCGTTCTTCGTCGTGTTCATGCGGATGCATGCCGGCGTCTGCCAGCGCCTGCACTGACGCGGCGATCCCGTAATGGATGAACGGGTCCATTTTCTTGACGTCTTTCGGCGCCACATACTCAGCGGGGTCGAAGTTGCGAACTTCGCCGGCGATGCGCGTTGGAAACGTGCTCGCATCAAAGTTCGTGACCAGACCGATGCCACTGTTGCCGGCAAGAATGTTCTTCCACGCCGTATCCACATCGTTGCCGACCGGGCTGACGATGCCCAAACCGGTGACTACTACGCGTCGCTTGGTCATGACCGTGTACCGTTGTTTTTGCGATGGCTTGGTTTTTGTGATCGTCCATGATCATGTGGATCATAAGGCAGTCAGCCATGGCTGCACTTCAAAATGATTTTTCGATCATCGTTGAGGGACGAATTGGAAAAGCCATCCCTGCAGTTTTGCGCTCGCAAACGAAAACTGCGCCCGCAGGCGCAGCTTCGGGATCCGCGAACGTGCCGGATCAGGCCTTGACGTGGGCCTTCACGTAATCGACCGCCTGTTGCACGGTGGCGATCTTTTCGGCTTCTTCGTCGGGGATTTCACACTCGAATTCTTCTTCCAGCGCCATCACCAGCTCGACCGTATCCAGCGAGTCGGCGCCCAGGTCGTCGACAAACGAGGCGTTGGGAGTAACGGTATCTTCCTTGACGCCAAGTTGCTCGACGACGATCTT
>DASSXQ010000152.1:0-4496 GCA_035703725.1 Rudaea sp. | reverse complement strand
GGGGCCAAGCAACGCAAAAATTTCACCGCGGCGAATATCCAGATTGATATTCTTCAATGCCTGGTAGCCGCCCGCATAGGTTTTTCCCAGAGCCGATATTGAGACGATGGGCGCTGCCGACACCGAGACGCTGTGCCCGGCTCCGTCTGACGACACGACTGCCTGCTGCATACACGCTCCACATCCAGGATGGGTTGCAACCAAGTTTGTTCAGTGACTCGGGCGACACTATAAGTTATTGAAGAAATCCCGTGTGTCCGGATTTTGCACCAGCACCGATACCGGTCAGGAAAATACGACCAACCCCAGTCCGATGGCTGCCGGCAAAGCCTGCAGGAAAAGAATCTTGCGGTTTGCCGATGCGGCACCGAACACACCGGCAACCAGAACGCAAAGCAGAAAAAAGATTTTCACGCCATTGCCGGCGGCGCCGAGGCTCAAGCCCCAGAACAAACCCGCGGCGAGGAACCCGTTGTACAAGCCCTGGTTTGCCGCCAGCACCCGCGTCGCCGCCGCCGCTTCCGGCGTTTGCCGGCATGTGCGCAATCCAATGGGTTTGTCCCACAACCACATTTCCAGAAGCATGAACCAGACATGCAGCAGACCTATCAAGCCGACAACGATATCCGCAACAATTGCCATGATTTTGTCCGGCGAAAAACGCCGTGTAGCCTAGCACTCGACGTGTCAATTACGAAGTGCCAATTGGAGCAAGCCCTGACGCAACCATCACCCGAGCTGGAATTGCGACAAGCGAGCCTGGAAATTTCATCCGAATTGTCCAATTCGATGAAAGGCGTTGCCTGGCGGATCGCGCACATCGTGTTCTCCCGTTTGAAACTTTACTCGCCCGCCGGGACCAGCAGGCAATTGTGCTGTTTGAACACATTGGCATTGGATGTACCAAAAGTGCGTCGACGATTTGATTTCCCGAATAATCGTGCGGGAACGTGGAAACTTGAAAAGTCGAGTCCCCCAAGCGGCCGTGCTTTTTTGCACAATCGCCTCAATGGACTTTCGCAATTTGCACGATTTCACGGATGGAAAATGGTGTCATGTCGCGGTCCCATGCGGTTTCTCCGTGTGGCATGCTCATTGCGATTGATCAGGGGGGAATGGTTCCTTTATCGAGGTACATGATCATGAAAAGCTGCCAGATGAGTAAACACCGCATGCTATTGGTCGGGATTGTCGCCGCGGCTGCCGCTTTGGCAGCGTGCAGTCAACAGCCCGATCCGGCTCAGGTTCAAGCCGATGTCACCAAAGCGCAGGCGGACGCGCAAAAAAGCGTTACCGACGCGCAAGCCAACCTCGCCAAGGTTCGTGCGGAAAACAATCAAAACGTCGTAAAAACGCAGGCAGATGCACAACTTGCCGCAGCGCGCAGCGACTCTTCGCATGCGGATGCTTCTGCGGACGTGCGCGACGCGCAGGCAGATGCCGCGGACAAGGCGGCAGATGCACAGTACGACCTTGCAATTGCCAAAGCGCAGGCCGCCGAGCGGGTTGCGCAGGCCAAATGCGAATCCGAAACCGGATCGGCGAAAGACGCATGCAGTGCGGCCGCCAAATCCCAATACGACGCGGCCGTGGCCCAGGCAAAAGCACAAAACGATGCGGATCACCATCGCAACCATTGATTGCGGTATCTGCATGATTCGTGCGCATGCCACGCAAGTGGCATGCGCGGCAACGGCGACGGGCGACAAGAAAGTTCAAGCAGGCGATTGCCCGCATTTGCGCCGGTGATCTACATTTGCCGTTGGGGGCCAGACAATGGACAAGCGTCGTGCGACGCGCACAGAAGTAACCAACTCGAGTCACGACTGGGGCGCTCTCTTGCGACGTGCATCGCACGATTTGGCCAATCCCTTCAATGCGATCTCGATGAATGTGGAATTCGCGAAGCTGCTGCTGGAACGCGGCAAACGCGCCAAAAGTATCGAAATGCTCGACCAGGCGCTCGCAGATTGCGCGCGTTGCAGGGAACTGATTCAGGCCATGCAGGAGTTCAGCGCCGCCGTCAACATGCACGGGCGCGAAACGCTTTCGGTGCGACAGTTGGCTGAAAATGCCGTTGCAGCGGCCATGAAGAAGCACTCTGACGGGCTGATCGTTCGATATTCCGGCGATGGCGATGCGCGCGTCGATGTCGCAACTCCAGCATTTACGCGCATGATCGGCGGGCTATTGACCAATGCCATCGAGGCTGGAAGCACTGCGATGGAAATTTCTTTCGCACGCGAGGCGCCGTGGATTGTTGTCGAATTGAGCGATAACGGACACGGAATGGACGCCTGTCAGCGCGAATTGGCCACGCAAGGCTTCTACACGACGCGACGAGGCGAAGGTCATGCCGGGCTTGGCTTGACCCTGGCCAATGCGCTGGTGGGAATGCATGCAGGCCGCCTTGCGCTGGCAGCAAATACCAATGGCGGCACCGCGGTCACGATATATCTTCCGGCAACCTGATTAGCGTCGAAGTTCAGCCGAGGCACAACAAACTCCATTCGCCCTGGGCCCATCGACAGGCTCAGGACAGGCTTCGCCGCGCCAGCAGGCGAAGTCGAAGGATTCCAGATCGCAGACCCTTCGACTCCGGCCTTGCGGCCTACGCTCAGGGCGAACGGTCTGGGGTAACGGAACTTCGACGCCAATCAGGTCCGGCAATGCGAAAAGATACTCAGTGAACCGCGGACGGACTTTGCTTTCTTGATGGTGGCTCGAGAGCCAATGTGACAGCGTTTGCATCACCCTTCCGACCAGGGCGATTTCGGAATCATTCTTCCTGCTGGCGCGCCGGGTCCTGCGTGATCAGACGTGCGCTGCGATTTCCGGTGGCGTAAATCCACAACCAGTTGAAGGCGACTGCAATGCGGTTTCGCACTCCAATCAAAAAGTAGATATGCGCCGATCCCCAGATCCACCAAGCGAGCCAGCCGCGTAACTTCATCCAGCCAAAATCAATGATTGCGCAGCGTTTGCCAATGGTGGCAAGACTACCGGCATGGTGATAGTGAAATGGACGTGTGGCGTGATCACCGCGCAAACGCGCGCGGATCGTTTTGGCGACGTGTCGTCCTTGTTGTTTGGCAGCTGGCGCGATTCCCGGTACCGGTTTGCCGTTCCAGGCATTGACGGTGGCAGTATCGCCAATGACAAAAATTTCCGCATGCCCGGGTGCGGTCAGATCCGCTTGAACTTGCACGCGGTTGGCGCGGTCGGCAGGTGCGTTCAGCCATTTTGCCGCAGGCGACGCTTGTACGCCGGCTGCCCAGAGCAATGTTTTCGCGGGCAATACGCGCTCGCCGAAAAAAACTGCGTCGGACGTGCATTTGCTCACGGCATTGCCGAGCAGGACTTCTACGCCCAGCCGTTGCAGAGCCGAATGCGCGTACCGTGCGAGTGAATCCGCGAATCCCGGAAGCAAACGTTCGCCGGCTTCGATGAGAACAATTTTCGCCGTGCGCGTATCGATGGTACGAAATTCCTTGTGCAGGGTCTCGTGCGCCAATTCCGCAATCGTGCCGGCCAATTCCACGCCGGTGGGGCCTCCACCAATGATGACGAAGGTAAGCAAAGCGTCGCGACGTTGGATATCCGATTCGCGTTCGGCGCATTCAAAAGCAGTCAAAACTCGGCGTCGAATCGCCGTTGCGTCGTCGAGTGTCTTGAGTCCTGGCGCGAACCTCTCCCATTCGTCGTGGCCGAAATACGCGTGACGCGCGCCGGTGGCCAGCACCAGCGTGTCGTAAGCAACGGTTGCTCCATCGTCAAGGGTCACCTGATGCCTGGCACAATCGATACCTACTGCCGTTGCGAGCAACGTGGTGACCTCCTTGCGTCTGGCGAGAAGTTGGCGAATTGGCCACGCAATTTCCGATACTGCCAAAGACGCGGTCGCGGCTTGGTACAGCAATGGCTGAAACAAGTGGTAGTTGTGTTTGTCGATGAGCGTAATGCGCACCGGTGCGTGTTCAAGTGCGCGTGCGGTTGCCAAGCCTCCGAATCCGGCACCGACGATAACAACGTGATGTGCGCAGTCGGGTTTTGAAGTTTCGACGTGTTCCACAATTGCAACCTGAACCTGACAAGAAATACCTTGCGCCTCAGCAAAGCTTTCAGCGTCGCAGCCGCCGTCCGACCGCAATTCCAATAAAAAGAGCGACTGCAAACGATGCCACCAACGGCCGCGCCCGTAGTTGCTTGATTGCACCCGTGGCAAGATATCCGGTGTTCGTCAAAAATGGTATTGATTGCAACCTGTTACGAAACATCTGAACAGGCCGGTGGGATGCGCGGTTGAAGACGAATCTCGGTCCCATCGGGGGGATTGCGCACCGGCTGTTGCGTGCGTCAGAATCGCCGGCGTCGGGGATGCGCCAGCTATGGCTCTGCTGGCGAATTTGAAACCAATTTTGATTACGCTGAAACAGGTTCATGATCGGATTGCCCGAGTTGGTTGCCAGAATGCCGGTGAAAGAAGAAGCGGGGGC
>DASSXQ010000125.1:0-4795 GCA_035703725.1 Rudaea sp. | reverse complement strand
AACAAACAGCGTATCGTCGATTTGATAGCTGATGCTGTCCGGCGTATGCCCCGGGGTGGCAATTATCTCGACGACCAGCGAACCAATCTCGAAACGTTCGCCATCGGCGAACAAATAGTCGAACTGCGCTCCGTCGGCGCTGAATTCATCGCCGAGCGCGAATACGTTGGCGAAGTGTCCTTGTACGGCGACAATCCCCGCGCCAATGCCGATCTGCGGCGCATTTCCATGCTGCGCCAACGTATCCTTGAGCCAACCTGCCGCGCTCAAGTGATCAGCATGTGCGTGGGTTTCGAGGATCCAATCGATACGCAGTGCATGCATGCGCACGTGGTCGAGCAGTTTCAGTGCGCTTTCGTGCCATATCCGGCCGGATGCCGAATCA
Source organism: Rudaea sp. (assembly GCA_035703725.1). GTDB lineage: Bacteria > Pseudomonadota > Gammaproteobacteria > Xanthomonadales > Rhodanobacteraceae > Rudaea. The sequence continues at coordinate 4,410 of DASSXQ010000125.1, read as the reverse complement.
AAATCCAGAACCGGATCGATGATGGCGCCAACCTTCGTACCGGAATCTGCAACGACGTAGGTCCATGTCGATGTGGACGCATGGAAAAACGATTGCACGTGAAGGGTCAAGGCAGCTTCCGGAAAGCGGTTTTTATCGTGCACAGCATAACCCGCGCCGCTAGAATAGGCATTCCCGACTTTTTCACGCCCATTCCAGGAGCCATCATGCCCATCAAGGTTGCCATCAACGGCTACGGCCGCATCGGCCGTAATGTGTTGCGCGCACTGTATGAAGCCCGCCGCACGAATGAAATCCAGATCGTCGCCGTCAACGATCTGGCCGATGCTGAAACCAACGCGCACCTGACGCAATACGATACAGCGCATGGGAAGTTTCCAGGTGAAGTTTCGGTGGACGCGGGCGAAATCGTGATCAATGGCGACCGCGTTCGGGTGTTCGCGGAACGTGATCCGGCCAGGATTCCGTGGGGTGCATCGGGAGTGGATGTCGTGCTCGAATGCACGGGGCTGTTCACATCCAAGGCCAAAGCCGGTGCACATCTGCAGGGTGGCGCGAAAAAGGTCATTATCTCGGCGCCCGGCGACAAGGACGTGGACGGCACCTTCGTCTGCGGCGTCAACGACGACCAGCTCACGTCGTCGCACACCGTCATCTCCAATGCCTCGTGCACCACCAATTGCCTGGCGCCGCTGGCCAAGGTGCTGCACGAAGAAATCGGCATCGTGCACGGCCTGATGACAACGATTCACTCCTACACCAACGATCAGGTGTTGACCGATGTATTCCACAAGGACCTGCGTCGCGCCCGCTCGGCAACAATGAGCCAGATTCCAACCAAGACCGGTGCCGCCGCGGCCGTGGGTCTGGTATTGCCGGAACTCAACGGCAAACTCGACGGTTTCGCCATGCGCGTGCCGACCATCAATGTGTCGGTGGTCGACCTGACGTTCGTCGCCAAGCGCGACACCAGCATCGAAGAAATCGATGCGGCGGTGCGTGCCGCGAGCGAAGGCAAACTCAAAGGCATCCTCGGCATCAACACCCGCCCGCTGGTCTCGGTCGACTTCAACCACAACCCGCTGTCGTCGGTTTACGACGCCACCCAGACCCGCGTCATGGGCGGAAACCTGGTCAAGGTGCTGAGCTGGTACGACAACGAATGGGGCTTCAGCAACCGCATGCTCGACATGACGCTGGCGTTGATGGCCGCGAAATAGTTTGGGCAGGGTGCGATAGCGCCACAGGCGTGTAACCCACCATCAGCATCGGCGTTTTCGGCGGGTGATCGTGCGCTCCGCCGAGCGCAAGTCGAATCGTCGCGCGATGGGCCCACCGCAGCCAAGCGCGATTATTTTTCCGAGTGAAGCGTATCCAAAAGGGCAATCTGCAGGCGCGAATGCAGCTTGACCAGCGCGCGCCACAAGACGACAAGAATCAGCGCGCCCATGACGAATACGGCGATAAGCAACTCGAACGGCGGCAGGATGCTGGAACTCAGTGCGCACACCAGCAGCAGCATGGCGGCCATCGACACGACCGGCAGCACTTCGGCGACGATGCGGCGCACGCGCTGGGTATGGCGTCCGGCATGTACGCTGACTTCGGCCAGCATCATCGCCAATGCCTTGAGCTTTCTGTAGGCGGCAATCAAAAACGGCAGCGAAAGCAGCAGCGCCACGCTCCAGATCAGCGAGTTGCCCCACATCCGGTTGGGCAGGTACGCCGACAAATCCAGTCCGCGCGAACTGGCCAGATAAGCACCGCCGGCGAAAATCGCAATCACAAGACACAGGTTGACGAAGGTCTGCAACAAGATGCGCCTGACCATCGCCGCGATGACGGCACGGTCACCCGACAGGCGCAAGCCCTGCAACCATTCCGTGTACATCCCCAGAATGCGGCGCAATCCGTACGGCATAACGATACGAATGCGCCGCGCCAGCGGATCGGATGCACGAATCAGGTATGGCGTGAACAAGGTGGTGATGGCGGACACCGCGACGGCGACGGGATACAGAAAATCGCTGGTGACCTTCAGCGATGTGCCCAACGAGGCAATGATGAACGAGAACTCGCCGATTTGCGCCAGACTCATGCCGACGCGCAAGGCAGAGCGTCCACTCTGGCCCGCGGCGTAAGCGCCACCGCAGCGCGACAACACCTTGCCGAGAATCAGTGCGATGGTGATGACGGCAATCGGTGCGGCGTAATCGACAAGAACATGCGGGTCCAGCAACAGGCCGATGGCGACGAAAAAAATGGCGCTGAACATGTCGCGCAGTGGCCCGATCACGCGAGTAATTCTGATCAGGCATTTGGCTTCAGCGACAATGGTTCCAATCACAAACGCACCCAGTGCAATGCTGTAACCCATTCGTGACACCAGCAGGCAGAAGCCGAACAGCAACCCAAGCACGGCTACCAGCAACATTTCGTCGCGTTCGAAACGGGCGATGAAATCAAGCAACCGCGGCACCGTCAGGATACCGATCACCAATGCAGCGACGAGGAACACCATCAACGCCCCCAGCGTATCGAGAACCTCGGCAGCATTGAGCGTACCGGTCGCGGCAACGCTGGAAAGCAGCGCAATGATGGCAATTGCCAACACGTCCTCGATAATCAGAATGGCGAAAACGACATGCGCAAACGGGGCCGATTTCAAGCCCAGTTCTTCGATTGCCTTGATCGTGATGGTGGTCGATGAAACCGACAGCATGGCGCCCAGAAACAATGCATCCATCGTGCGCCAGCCAAACCCGAGCCCGATCTGGTAGCCCAGCCACAGCATCAGGATGATGCCGGCAAGCGCGGCGACAACCGCGGTTACGCCGACCTGACGCAGGTGGCGCAGGCTGAATTCCAGGCCCAGCGAAAACAGCAGAAACACGATGCCCAGTTCCGCCAGAGTCTGGATGGAGGCCTCGTCGGTAATCAATGCAAACCACGAGGTATGTGGGCCAATCAGGACGCCGGCAACGATGTAGCCAAGCACAACCGGTTGGCGCAGCAAGTGAAACACGACCGTGACCACGCCGGCCGTCAGCATGATGACGGCAAGATCGTGGATGAACGCGACGGTATGCACGGTTCAGTCTGGTTCCGGTGGCGACTTTGGTCATCGTGACGCATCGGCAAACGCCGCGCAAGCGCGGTGTCTGGCCTGTGCGCCGGTTGAATGATCATTGGCGTCGAAGCGCCACCGAATCGATCCGGACGCCGTTCGCCTCGCGCTTGACCGCCGCCGGCAGGTGAAGTCGAAGGGTCGCAGGATCGCCGCCGCTTCGGGTTTGGTTGCAAGGCTGCCGCGTGCCGCGCGTGCAGTCGGATGACTCGCGGAGGCCGACAGGGATTGGCATCGCCGCGCCGCACGCAAAACGCAAGGGCGAACCTTGCCGGGCATTGCCGAAAATTGCCGCATTGTGCTTGACGCCGCAATCGGTTCCGTGTTCTCATGAATAGACGTCTAGACGTCCATTCATCCATATCACGCAAATCGGACACATTGCCATGTTGGGGAAATCAACCAAAATCAACGCCTGCGGTGCGCGTGCGCCAGCTACGCATGCCGGGGTAAACGTCGCGGTCATTGGCGCCAGCGGGCGAGTGGGTCGGCAATTGTTGGGGTTGATTGCGACGCGACCACTTGCGCAACGCCTGCGCGTGGTGGCCGTGGCAAACTCCACGCGATGGCTGGCATGCGCCGCCGGATTGGGCGCTGCGCGAGCGGTCGAAATGCTTGCGCAATCCGCGCCGATAGCTGGTGCGGGGCTAAGTCAGGCGTTGCTCAAATTGCCAAAGCCGCTGATCGTCGTGGATTGCACGGCCAGCGCCGATATCGCCGCGTGTTATCCACGCTGGCTTGAGGCTGGCATCGATGTGGTCACACCCAACAAATTGGGTCCGTCAGGCGACCAGACGCTGGCACGCGCAATCGCGGCAGCGCAAGCCGAAAGCAGCGCAACCTTGCGCGACAGCACCACGGTTGGCGCACAATTGCCCCTGCTCGGCACCTTGCGCGAACTGCGCGACAGCGGTGATCGCATTGAACATTTTGAGGCGGTGTTGTCGGGCACGCTCTCGTTTGTTCTGGGTCGTATACACGAAGGTGCCGGATTGTCCGCAGCGTTGCGCGAGGCAATTGCGGCAGGCTATTCCGAACCGCATCCGCGCAGCGATTTGTCCGGTGAAGACGCGGCGCGCAAATTGGTCATCCTGCTGCGCGCGCTCGGCGAAGAAATCGACTTCGGGGATATCGAACGTGTGCCACTGATCGATGCGGCCCTGCTCGATGAATCGGATCCGGCCGTGTTGCTGGACTCGCTCGATGCAGCCGACGCAAGCTGGCGTGCGCGAGTTGCGATTGCTCAGGCGCGCAAGGAACGCTGGATTTATCGCGCCAGTTTC
>DASSXQ010000076.1:0-3644 GCA_035703725.1 Rudaea sp. | reverse complement strand
AGGGCAGCAAAACGCCGACGGCGAAAGTCCCGCTGTTGATTGCATATGCCTTGGTCAATCGCCCGTACATGGTCGATTTGCAGGAAGACCGCTCGCTCGTCAGAAATCTGTTGGCATTGGGCGAGGATGTGTATCTGATTGACTGGGGTTATCCCGATCCATCGGATCGTTACCTCAATCTGGACGACTACATCAACGGCTACATCAGGCGTTGCGTGGATGTCGTCGCCAAGCGCCACAAGCTTGACAAGATCAATCTGCTCGGCATCTGCCAGGGCGGAGCGTTCAGCCTTTGCTTTGCATCGATTTATCCGCAGAAAATCCGCAACCTCATCACCATGGTCACGCCGGTCGATTTCCATACGCCGGACAACATGCTGTCGAGCTGGACCCGCAGCATGGATGTGGATTTGTTCATCGATACGCTGGGAAACGTGCCGGCCGATCTGATGAACTGGTGCTATCTCACGCTGAAGCCGGTGCGCTTGTTCCAGCAGAAATACATCGGTCTGGTCGACATTCTTGACGACAAGGATGAACTCGAGAATTTTCTGCGTATGGAAAAGTGGATTTTTGACAGCCCTGATCAAGCTGGTGAGGCATTCCGCGAATTCGTCAAGGAGTTTTATCAAGGCAACAAGCTCATCAACGGTGGCTTGAAGATTGGCGACAAATCGGTCAGTCTGAAGAACATCAGCATGCCTGTGCTCAACATTTTTGCCGAGCAGGATCACCTGGTGCCGCCATCGGCATCACGGCCATTGGGCAAACACGTCGGTACCGGGGACTACACCGAACTTGCGTTCAAGGGCGGACATATCGGTATCTATGTTTCCGGGCGAGCGCAACGCGAAGTTCCCGGTGCCATTCATGCATGGCTGGCAAAGCGAGCCTGATCACGACGCAGGTGCAGTAGCCTGGACGGCAGAAAAACTCCGGGTTGCAAATCCATCTGCGTGGTCCATGTTCCGCCATTTCCTCGCCCATGGTGGTTCCATGGGCCAGCAAGCGCCGAAAATCCGTCCTCACGCAGCTGACTTTTCTGCCTCGAAACTTTCTACCGCCCAGACTCCCAGCAGAGTAGATCCATGAACGACGTCATTTTTCAATTCCACCACATCGTCATCACGCCCTGGAAACTGATCGGATATCTGGGGTTGTTCCTGTTCACCAGCCGCTGGTTCATCCAGATGTATGCGACAAAAAAGATGGGTCGCGTACACATGCCACAGGCGTTTTGGTGGCTATCGCTGTGCGGCAGCATATTGCTCGTGAGTTATTTCACGTTCGGCAAAAACGATTCCGTGGGAATTTTTGCCAATCTGTTCCCGGCCACGGTGTCGATTTACAACTTGATCATTGATTTCCGCCATCGACGCGATCAGGGTTCGGCCGCGTAGATGCAATCCGAAGGTCTGCGCAAATCCAACGCATGAGCATCCGCCGTACGCGAATCCCTGAGCGTGCTGATTGCCGATTTTGCCACACGGCGTCGAGCTACTCGGGATCGTAATCCAGATTCGACGCCAGCCAGCGTTCGGCTTCAGCCAGGGTCCAACCTTTGCGCTTGGCGTAATCTTCGACTTGATCTCGGGTCAGGTGGCCGACAACGAAATACTGACTGTCCGGGTGGCTGAAATACCAACCGGAAACGGCGGCGGCCGGATACATCGAAAAACCTTCGGTGAGTTCAATGTCCGCGTTGTTGGTCGCATCGAGCAATTTGAACAGCGTGGTTTTCTCGGTGTGATCCGGGCATGCGGGATAGCCTGGGGCGGGACGAATGCCGCGGTACTTTTCCGCGATCAATGCATCGTTGTCCAAGGCTTCATCCGGCGCGTAACCCCAGAATTCGCGACGCACACGTTGATGCATGTACTCGGCCAGCGCTTCGGCAAGTCGATCGGCCAGTGCTTTGAGAATGATTGAGGAATAATCATCATTGTCTTTGCGATAGCGTTCCAGATGCGCTTCGATGCCAAGTCCCGCAGTCACCGCGAAACCGCCAATCCAGTCGTTTACGCCGCTGTCTTTGGGCGCGATGAAATCCGCCAGGCACAGGTTTGGCCGTTCGGCCGGCTTGTCGGCTTGTTGGCGCAGGTGGTGCAGCTTTAGCGCTCTGCCCCGAACTTGTCCGGCAGAGCGGGTTGGGCGAGGGGCAACGGCAGCGGACTGCGGGAACATCGAGGAAGACTCGAATGCTTCCCCTTCACCCCAACCCGCTTGCCCATGCTGCGTGTGGGCGAGAGGGAGAATTTCGATGTCGTCGCCGACGCGATTTGCCGGCCAAAAGCCAATGACGGCTTTGGCACGCAACCATTTTTCATCGACGATGCGATGCAGAATGTCTTGCGCATCGGCAAACAACTCACGCGCCTGCGTACCGACGACGTTGTCGTCGAGAATGGCAGGGTAGCGGCCGGACAATTCCCAAGCCTGGAAGAATGGCGTCCAGTCGATTATCGGAAGCAGTTCGTGCAGATCAATGTCATTGAACACCGTGATACCCGGTTTGACGGGAGCCGGAGGAGTGTAGGCGCTCCAGTCGCGGCGAAACCCGTTTGCACGCGCAGCGTCCAGTGAGACAAGACGCTTGCCCGGACCGCGATTGCGATAGCGTTCGCGTACTTCGGCATAGTCGGCGCGCACCTTGGCGAGGAAATCGTCGGCCAGTTCCTTGGTTACCAGCGATTGGGCAACACCCACGGCACGCGATGCATCCTTGACCCAGATGCACGCCGTTTTGTAGTGCGGTTCGATTTTCAGCGCCGTGTGCGCGCGCGATGTCGTCGCGCCACCAATCAACAACGGAATCCTGAAATTCTGCCGCTGCATTTCTTTTGCAACATGACCCATTTCTTCCAAAGATGGCGTGATCAAACCGGACAATCCGATCATGTCGGCTTTTTCGGCAATGGCGGTGTCGAGGATCTTTTGTGCCGGCACCATCACGCCCAAATCGATTACCTCGAAATTGTTGCAACGCAGGACCACGCCGACGATATTCTTGCCAATGTCGTGCACATCGCCCTTGACCGTGGCCATGACGATCTTGCCGTTGTTCTTGCCGACGTCGCCGGTACGCAATTTTTCCGCCTCGATGAATGGCAACAAATGCGCGACCGCTTTTTTCATGACCCGGGCGGACTTGACCACTTGCGGCAGAAACATTTTGCCGGCGCCGAACAGGTCGCCGACCACGTTCATGCCGTCCATCAGCGGGCCTTCGATGACATCCAGAGGACGCGTGGATTGCAGGCGTACTTCTTCGGTATCTTCAACCACGAACTGATCGATGCCATGCACCAACGCATGCGCGAGGCGCTTGGCGACCGGTAGCTCGCGCCACGCATTCGCATTGACGTCTTCCTGCGCGCCATGCTTGCCACCCTGGAAGCGTGCGGCGATCTCCATCAATCGTTCCGTGGAATCCGGGCGCCGGTTCAGCACCACGTCTTCGACGCGCTCGCGCAATTGCGTATCGAGATCATCGTAGATCGCCAGTGCGCCGGCATTGACGATGCCCATGTCCATGCCTGCGGCAATCGCGTGATAAAGAAATACCGAATGTATCGCCTCGCGCACCGGATTGTTGCCGCGAAACGAGAACGAAACATTCGACACACCGCCCGACACTTTCGCAT
>DASSXQ010000053.1:0-2495 GCA_035703725.1 Rudaea sp. | reverse complement strand
CTCATCGGCCAGCGCCGGGCGGTAAAGTCCGTCTCCGACGCGGTGCGCCGTTCGCGTGCCGGCATCTCGGACCCCAACCGCCCCACCGGCTCGTTCCTGTTCCTCGGCCCCACCGGTGTCGGCAAGACCGAGTTGTGCAAGGCGCTGGCCGAATTCCTGTTCGATTCCACCGAAGCGCTGATTCGCATCGACATGAGCGAATTCATGGAGAAGCATTCGGTCGCGCGCTTGATCGGCGCGCCGCCAGGTTACGTCGGCTACGAAGAGGGCGGCTACCTCACCGAAGCCGTGCGCCGGCGTCCCTACAGCGTGATCCTGCTCGACGAAGTCGAAAAAGCGCATCACGATGTATTCAACGTGTTGCTGCAAGTGCTCGACGACGGCCGCCTGACTGACGGCCAGGGCCGTACCGTGGATTTCCGCAACACGGTAATCGTGATGACCTCGAACCTGGGTTCGCAAATCATCCAGGATATTTCCGACAAGGACGGCGGTGGCGACAGCGAGGAAAAATACACCGAGATGAAGGCTGCCGTCATGGGCGCCGTTCAAGCGCACTTCCGCCCCGAATTCATCAATCGCCTCGACGAACTGGTCGTGTTTCGCCCGCTGGACAAGGCTCAGATTCGCCAGATTGCAAGCGTGCAAATTCACTACCTGGCCAAGCGCCTGAGCGAACGCCAGTTGACCTTGAAACTCACCGACAAGGCGCTCGACCTGCTCGGCAATATCGGTTTCGACCCGGTCTACGGCGCCCGCCCACTGAAACGCGCCATCCAGCAAATGCTGGAAAATCCGCTGGCCAAGGAAATTCTCGGCGGCGCATTTCAGCCCGGCGACCATATCGATGTCGATGCAAGCGGCGGGCATCTGGTGTTTGCGAAAACGTAAAGCAAACGCGCAATCCAATTCTTTGCCCGTCGTTGCGTCCTCGACAAGCTCAAGGCAGGACCGGCTGCGCCGAGCCGGCGAGCCGGTTCTGCTGCCGCTCCTGGGATTCTGGTCCCCGCTTGGCCGAGCTGCTTCCGGGGAACACGGTGGCACGTCGTTGACGGGTTGCATGGCATCCACCGAGCGTTCAAGATCACGGGAACAGGTCGCGATGCGTGTCGACGGGGTGAACTGCGATTTTGCGACTTGCAACCTGACATCATGCCCGCATATTGCGATGCGACCACTCTTTCTTCGGCCCGCTCCATGCCCATCTACGAATTCCGATGCACCACTTGCGGCACACATTTTGATCGCCTGCAGAAACTTTCCGACCCCGATCCGGACCAGTGTCCGGAATGCGGCAAGGCGAGCATTTCGCGCTGTCTGACTGCGCCGTCGTTTCGACTTGCCGGAAGCGGTTGGTACGAAACCGATTTCAAGAAAGACGGCGAAAAGAAACACAATCTGGCTGCGGCGGACGAAGGCGCCAAGGCCACAACGGAAAAGCCGAAAGCCGATGTCGCGGAAGCCAAACCGGCGGCCAGGAAAGCGGAAAAATCGCCTGCGGAGGCGAAATCCGTGACCCCTGCCGCGAGCGCAAAACAGCCATAACTGATGGATTCCAAAAAAGAATGTCGGCCAGTTGATGGGAACGGTTCCCCCGTGTGAAATCCGTTAAGGTTTCTTGGGATACACTCCAAGCCGCAATTTCACAACAGGAGAGAGACATGATGTCGATACGAATTGTTACCGGGGTCTCATTGTTGCTTGCGCTGTGTTGTGCGCCCACCCAAACGGTGCACGCGCAACGCGGATATGATCGTGCACAAGTGATCGAGTGCAGCAGTCAGGACTATCGACGCGCGCATTGTCGCGTGGATTGGCGTGATGCGCGTTTGATTGGCCAAATTTCTTCAACGCCGTGCCGGCGCGGACAGAACTGGGGTGTTGATCGTGGTGGCGTCTGGGTCGATGGCGGTTGCGCCGGACGTTTCGCCGAAGCGCGTGGTTCCAATCGTGGTTCCCATCGTGGGTATGGTGGCTGGAATCCGCCATCTGGCTGGAATCAACGTTTTGATGTTGCCTGCTCCAGCAATGATTACCGCTACCATTTCTGTGCCGTGGATCTGGGTGGTGCCGGGCGCGCGCATTTGCGCCGTCAAACTTCCGACTCGGCATGCGTGCAGGGTCGCACTTACGGCTCGAACCGCGCCGGCATCTGGGTAACCAATGGTTGCGCCGGCATCTTCACCATCGATCGCCGCTGGCGCTAAGCCGCAGCACTGCAAGAAAATGCCCGTCACATCGACGGGCATTTTGCTTTTGTGCACGCGGAAATTATTGCGGCTGTGTCGTTGCCGTTCATGGCCGGCCTGATTTCATTTTTGCGCCTGATTGGCCTCGGCGACATCATGGGAAGGTGCGCGCATTTCCAATGCTGCCGGCGTGGTGCGAAGCATGGGCGCGAAATTGTTTACCACTGATTGATTGCGTCGGAAGATCCGATAGCGGTAGCCGGCGTAGAGCGCGAGCAATCCTTCGGTCAACGCAAACCAGACGAA
>DASSXQ010000285.1:0-29886 GCA_035703725.1 Rudaea sp. | reverse complement strand
GTCGGCGCCAGGCATGCTCAGCGACAACGGCGCCAGCAAGGTGTAGGGATAACGACGCAAATAGCGCATCAAGCCGGCCATCATCGCCGCATTCAATGCGCGCTCGGCATCGACCCATTGCGCACGACCGCTGATGTGAATGTCCCAACTATCCTTGAGTTTGACGTCGACGCCACCACCCGTGGCACCGCGCACCGCTTCACCACCGGCGTCGAAGCGTCGAATCAATGCAGCGCACGTTGTCGCATCCAGCGCGCCGTCAATCACTTCGATGAAATCCATGTCATTCAAGCTCGCGAAGCCATGGCATCGTCATCGCGTGCGGGAAACATTGCGTCGCAGCCAGTCATCATCGATTCAATGCTCGCCCGGCATCGACATCCAGTCGCCTTCGGCGCTGCCAATTGGCGAGCCGGGCGGAACCGCGACGTTGCGTGCAAGCTTGGCCAGCAACCGGTCCAATTGGCGCGGATCGAGCAACTGGCGCGACAGGCTGGCGGCCCAGGCGCGGTCGGCGGCACTGCCGTGGCGCTTGCCGAGTGCGACAGCTACATCATGCACGCGCTGGTCCAGCATGGCCGCGACGCCGGGTGTGGTCTTCGGATTGTGCGCAACTTGTGCAAGCGTGACCACGCTGCGATAGGCGATGCGTCGAGACAATGCGTCGGTGCCATCGGGCAATGTCGTCGCGATCAGGCGATCGAGCAATTCGGCGACGCCAAGGGCTTTCGCATCGCCGGCATGTTGGGCATCCAGTCGTGCCAGTCGCGCGGGCGCGAGCAAGGCATTCAAGGTCAACTCGGCCGCCGCATCGGCCGCAACCAGCGGGTCGAACGGCGTGCCGTCTGAATCGGCAAACAACTCAATCTGGTATTGACGATTGGGGCTGGCGTTGCGCGCGGCGGACAATAACGGCACGAGTTTTTCCGGAACGCGCAATTGCTCCGGCGACAGCGTGCCGAGCACTGCGTCGAGCGCCGCACGTTGTGCCTGCGGCGCAACCGGCGCAGAACGTTCATGACCGTCGCCATTGACGGCGTAGCTCAACTCCACGCCGCCGATGGCCTTGGCAGCGGCGACCATCTGGTAGCGATGCAGCAACCAGATCGGTACGAAACGCCGCCGCAGATTGGCCACCGGCTCGCCCGGAGCCAGCGCGTCCAGGCCAAAGTGATCGATGGCGGCGCGACGCACACCCATCAAGCGAATCAATTCAGCGGTTGGATCAGGGCCGTCGTCCCAAAGCGATGCCCAGGGTTGGGCGGTATCGTCGGCGCGGGCGTCGTCATCGGCAATGAAACGAAGCCCGGACGCGACAATCTGCGCGGCCTTGGCGTCGGCAAATTGTTGCGCTTGCTTGCCCGGTGCCGGTTCGCCATACAGCCAATCGACGCTCGCCATGTCCCAGCGTCCGACGCCGACCGCGTAGGCATCCGTCAAATCGGGACGACCATCGACCAGACCGATTCGCGGCGGCGGATAATCCATCACCGAGGCGCGCCCTTGCGTGCTCGCGGCAAAATTGTGCGCGAAACCCAACGTGTGCCCGACCTCGTGCGCACCCAGTCGGCGGATGCGCTCGAGCGCTACCTGCACCGGATCATTCGGGCCACCCGTACCCAGCTTGGCCGCACCAACCAGACCCTCGAAAATCTGGATGTCCTGACGCACGCGCAACGATCCAATCACGACCATTCCCTTGACGATCTCGCCGGTGCGCGGATCGACAATCTCCTGCCCGTACGACCAGCCACGTGTGGCGCGATCAACCCAGTTGACGACGTTGTAGCGCACGTCCATCGAATCGACATCGACCGGCAGCAGCTTGACCTGAAACGCATCGATGTAACCGGCCGCATCGAACGCCTTGCTCCACCAACCGATGCCCTGCATCAACGCAGAACGAATCGGCTCCGGCGCGTTGCGATCCACGTAGTAGACGATTGGTTTGCGCACCTTGGAACGCGCCGCACCCGGGTCAACTTTATCCAGCCGAAAACGATTGGCAAAATCGCGTACCACATCGCCGCCCAGCGGCTCGCCGAAATCCACGACCTGGGTCGAAAATCCACCCACGCGCGGATCAAACCGCCGCGGATGAAAACCGGGTCCCGGCAAGCGCACAAAACCGTGATGCACGGTAAAACTGATCTGAGTCGGATCAGGCGCGATGTTGGAGACTTCGTCGCCCGGCACCTTGGATACGTAGGTTTGCACCGCGTCGATTTCGAGATTGTCCGGGAACAACTTCACCGACGCCGCATCGGCGGCACTCAGTTTTGCATCCAGCACAAAACCTTTTCCCGCACCCGTACCCGCACCGACGCCGAACGTATCCGCACTTTGATCCAGCGACTGCGCGATACCGATCGTGTCGGCCGTGAGAAAGCCGGACAGATCCACCACCATCCGGCCATCGGGCAAGGTCGCGGCAATATCGCCCATCCACACGATTGACGTGACGAAGTCACGGCTTGCCACGCCCTTGCTGCCAGCCGCGCGAAAGCGCGGATTCTCGAACACCGCGGCAACTTTGTTGCCGTAGCGGCGCAACGCAATGATTTGCGTATTGCCAATGCGGCCGCGATCAAGAAACGTCGGCGCCGCACCCAACCCGGTACGCAATGCCGTGGTGTACAGAAACCGTGCCGAGACGCCATCGGCCTGCGCGGCCGGCAACGTGATCAAAATCCTGCCCTTTTGCGTGTCCACGTGGACCGGCAAAAGGCCGCTCATTGCCTGTGTGTGCTGAAAAACCTCGGCCGCCGTCCGCTCATGTGCAGTTGCGGATTTTTGCGCAGCCTGCGTCGCCGCGAAGACAGACAACGTGCTGATCAACAACGTGAGCGTCAGCAACGACGCGGCAGCCGACTTGCGCTGGAAACCAATCATGGTGAGTCCCTTGCGATGGATGCGAATTTGGAAAGCCCGCAAGCAAGCGCGTACAACGCAAATGCACTCTGCGGCGCTTGGGCCATTCAAGCAGCCTTTCTAACAAATTACCTGCAGGCTTGCATCTGCCGGACGCTTGATTCAATGACGGGTGCTGCCTGACGATTGAACCCTTCCGTCATCGCTTTATTGCCTGGAGATGCTGCGCGAAACTCGCAAATTTGCACCCTGCATCGTAGCCCGGATCAAGCGCCGCGCGATCCGGGAAAGCAAATTGCGCGATCTGCACGGCGACAAATTTGCAGACAAGTGATCCCGAATGCTTGAAAACAACCCGATCACGACGCTTGCCAACTAGATGCGGGGTTCACGCGACCGCCGCGGATTACGCGGCGCTTCATCCGGGCTGCTTGCTACTTGCTACAAGCCGCGCTCAGCGGCTTGCGCTCAAACGGCTCGGCAATGCGGGAGTCACGACAACGGCGCCGTGTCCCACAATGATCTTTTGGATGCATTCGAGATCATGGAGCATGCGCTCGCACAGATCATTGACAAGCGTTCCAGGCGTGTTGCCGCAGCAGCGAAAAACCGACAAAAAAGCATTCCACGTCAGGCGCGGTACACGTGTTCGATTACATCGAGGTCTGCTCCAATCGACAGCGGCATCACTGCCGACTCGGATACCTTCGTCGTGCAGCATTCGAGTCATCCAAGTCGGTTGGACGGACGTCCGGGGAATGGGGGCAAGATCACTTCACCCGGCCAAACCTCAAAAGGCGACACGGTCGTTATCGCGCACGCGGCGGCGGACAAACTGCACGCCGCCGCATGTCTGATGCGACAACTACTTTGAGATGCGAAGGCAACTACTCAAAGCCATTTGCGAAGACAAGGTCCGGGTTGCCCGGGTTGTTGGTGGTGTTGGCGAATCCGATGTCTTTCATCATGCCGACTTCGAAATCCGACAGGGTGCGCACGCCGAGTCCCGAATCGGTTGCCGCTTCCATCAGGTAATTGGCACTGGTAAAGAAATCGTCGTCAAGATGGGCGATTGAACTCCCCGCAGAAAAGACGGTGGGAGAATACAGTGGCACGGGTTGTCCGCCGTTGCCGGCTTTGCCTTGCGGCCCTTGCCATTGCACGCCGGCGGTGCCGGCACCGCCGGTGACGATATTGCCCCAGCGCGTGCCATCCAGCACGAACGAGGCGTCGATCACCGGGCCGGCGTTGTCACCCAACCACTCATCGTAGCCAGTCCAGGCGCCAGGGGTTCCAGCAGCCTGACTGCACGAGCTGGAGCCGTCCTGGTTGACCGAATTGGAGAAACCCATGGCATGCATCAGTTCATGCAACAGCGTGGATTTGAAGTCGAAATCATTGGCGGCGACCGTGTCGCCCAAGCCCCACGTCTGGTCTTCGAAGTTGACCGTCACCGTGCCGTCCGGTTGATCGGTAGCGGGGTCCGCGCCTCCCAGGACCACAATGCCAACATCGCCGCGCCCGGCAAAGCCGGGATCGCAAGAAGTTGCGGAATTGAAATTCGAGCCGGCCGCAGCCAACACACCGTCGGTTGTCTCGGCACCATTGACCGACATGTGGACAGTCCCCGTATAGCCGGGAAAATAGCTCGCCAACAAAGCCGCCGTTTGATCAAGTGCGGTTCTTCTCGCTTCGCCGAGCGTAGCGTCGTTGAAGCCCACGCCGGCCGGATCCGTATAGCTGAAGACAAACGTCAATTGCGCTTGCGTCGCATTCGGGTGTGCGCTGCTTGATGTGCGCTGAACCGTCTTGCCGGGCAACAGATCGTCGCGGGTTATTGCGGCTTGGCTCTTGCCGTTTGCGGCCATCGAGATGGTGACGCTGACCGACCTGTTTTGTTCCGGCAAGACGCGCGTAAAACGCACGTAGCCGCTACCATCGTCGTGCACGGCTGCGGACTGCAGGTTGTCGAGGTCCAGTTGCGGCGTGCCGGGATATTTGTTCTCAAGCTGGATGTTGGCGAGATCCAGCCAGCCACTGGCTGCCGCCTGCCCGCCAAGACGCAGTACCGACATGATTTGATCCAGACGGTTGCGAATGGCCAGCAACTGCTCGGTTGCCTGTACGGATTCACCGTGGCCCAGACCGAAATAGCGCACTGTCTTGCGGGTGTAGTTCGCATTCACCTTGATCACGGTTGTCGCCAAATGTCCCGGCAGCATTGTCCGCGGGCCGGGCAGTGCGTCTACCTGTGCCCTTACCCGGTTATTGTCGAAGCCGAAGAAATTGTTCTTGTCGATGATCAGATTGAGCAGGCTTTGCAGTTCCGCCTGACTGATGGTGCCGGAATACGCATGCATGTGGGCATAGATTTGCGGCATGACGACGCGGCCGTCCGCGTAGATCGACAGGGTCGGTTCCGTCGTCAGGCGCTTCAACCGGCTGCCCTGATAATCGAGTGAAATCACCGGCTCGTCGGCTGGCCCCGAATAGACGTAATTCACCGCTGGGCCCTGCGCAAACGCAACCTGCGCAATCATCACGAACACGAAGAACGATACAAGACGAATCATTTGCCATTTCTCCCCAATCAGCTCAACGACACCGACGCCAACGAAGGGCGCCACGGATTCATGCTTTCGATTGCAACCTGCCGTCCGCAACCCGGCGACAGGTCGCGCGGACTATACCCGAAACGACCATAACGGGACGCAGGCACCTCCCCGACCGGGGGATTTTGTTGTCGGCGCCCGGTGCGGAAATTCAGGCCGGGAGCCAGATCGTTGCAAGCACTCCGCGCAGGGCGGTAGCCCGCGGGATGGTTGAGCATACCCGTCGTCTTCGCTCGCCAATGAACATGAGTCACCACCGACGTGGACTCCGGTCGATATGCCGGTAACGTGCCAGTCCCAAACGCTCTTGTCCGCGTCGGCATCGTGCAGCAAGGATGGCGGTTGGCGGCTCTGCGATCCCATCAGATTTCAAACAAGGGTCATTGCAATGCTTCACCCAAATCAGTTTCAGGTGAATGAAGCCTGGATCGTATTCAAGCTCAATGACGCTGCGATCCTCACAAAAAAAGATGGCGCCTTTCATGTCATCGCGCTGATGGATGCAGCGACTTGTTTCATTTTCGGCACCCAGTTCGTGCCGGTCGCTTCATCCGAACCTTCGGAACTGGAATCAAAACGGTTGATGAAGAGCAGCCAATCTCGTAACCAGCGACTTCCGAAGACGCTTTACATTCCAACGGATCTGGTGGCCGATATCCTGAGCGTCGAAGCGCAACGCGACGGCGGTGCTGTCGTTCGTGTTCCGGAGCAACAACTTGCGTTGTTCATCGACGAGGCTCGCAAGGGTTTCAAGGAGCATGTGGGTGACGGTCACTTGCATTGAACGCCAGCCAGCGTACGAAATCGCTACGCCAGTCGCAGTGCCTGGGAACCCGGAACCGATGGACTACACACGCCCCGTGCAATGATGCGATCATCGGCGTTTCGCGATGAGGGAGACGGCGATGAAATTCATGACGATGATGCTGATCACAGCGCTGGCGATGGTAATGAGTGCACCGGCGAGCGCCGTTGATGCGGCAAAGCCCGGTTCGGCCGATGCGCGTTTCAAGGCGTTGTACACGGCCGAGTGGACGTGGCGCCAGACGCAATTTCCCGGACAAGACGACGACAGTGATAGTGGTGGCCAGGCCGATCGTCTGCCGGCCGTGGATGCCAAGGCGCAAGCCGCGCGACTGACCTACTGGAACGATGTCCTGAAAAAGCTCGCGGCAATTCCGTACAAACAGCTGTCGCCCGAAAATCAGGTCAACTACGAAGTCTACAAACCGCAGATTGAAAGTCTTGCGGCGGATATCCGCTTCCGCGGTTACGAGATGCCGTTCAATAGCGACTCGCAATTCTGGTCGGATCTGGGTTTCATGGCTGGCGCGCATTTCACCAACGCCAGGCAGGCGCAACATTACATTGCACGGTTGAACGACATCCCGCGCTACTTCGACGAGAACATCGAAAACATGCGCGCCGGCCTCAAGCGCGGGTTTTCCGTGCCGCAGGCTGTGCTGCCCGGACGCGACGTCTCCATCGCCAGCTACGCCGATGCGAAGACGCCGCAAGACAGCGTGTTCTACAAACCGTTTCTGGAGTTGCCGGCGACGATGTCGGCCGACGAGCAGGCAAGACTTCGTGCCGAATGCGCGACAGCGATCAGCAAAAGCGTGATTCCGGCCTACGCGAAATTGCTGACATTCTTCCGCAACGATTACATGCCCAACGCGCGCACGACGCTTGCTGCGGAAGCATTGCCCGAGGGCAAAGCCTATTACCGCGAACAGATCATCACCTACACCACGTTGGACATGTCACCGGATGCGATCCACAAAATCGGCCTCGATGAAGTCGCGCGCATCCAGAAGGAAATGAATGCGACGATGGCGTCGACCGGTTTCAAGGGCGACATGCCGGCGTTCCTGCATTTCCTGCGCACCGATGCGCAGTTTTACGTGACCAAACCCGTCGAATTGCTGATGCACGCGGCATGGATCGCCAAGCAAGTCGACGGAAAGCTTTCGCAGTATTTCGGGCTGCTGCCGCGCGGACGCTTCGGCATCAAACCGGTGCCGGCATCGATTGCACCGTTCTGGACCGCTGGCCGTGGTGGCGCCCACACTTATTGGGTGAACACCTACGATCTGCCCTCGCGTCCGCTGTACAACCTGCCTGCGTTGACGCTTCACGAGTCCGCGCCAGGTCATGCCCTGCAAGGCGAATTGGTCGAGGAACAAAACGGCTTGCCGCCATTCCGCAAACAATACATTTCCGCGTATGGCGAAGGCTGGGCGCTATACTGCGAATGGCTCGGTCAGGAAATGGGCATCTACCACACGCCGTACGAAAAATTCGGCCGCGAGTCCTACGACATGTGGCGTGCTGCACGGTTGGTCATCGATACCGGCATCCACCACGACGGCTGGACGCGCGCGCAGGCCATCACGTACCTGGCCGAACACACGGCGTTGTCGCAACACGAAGTCGAAACCGAAGTGGATCGCTATATCTCGTGGCCCGGCCAGGCGCTGAGCTACAAACTGGGAGAGCTGAAAATACTCGAACTGCGCCATCTTGCCGAAAAACAGCTCGGTCCCAAATTCGACATCCGCAAGTTTCACGATGCGGTGTTGAATATCGGCTCGGTTCCGCTGCCGGTGCTGGAGCAGCACATCAACGATTTCATTGCCAAACAAAAGGCAGCGTGATTGGTTGATGCCGGGAACAATGTGTAAACCATGAGGTCAGACTGCGGTCGATCATGATTCGCAGTCGAATGCCACGCCCAACTTGGCGTCGACTACTCCATTTCGTCATCCCCGCGCACGCGGGGTGGGGGTTCCCGCGATAACGAAAAACTGGATGACCAGCCCTTTGGCTGTTGTAAAGCGCCTCCAGACTTCGTTGGAACGACCCGTGCAAAGCAAGCTTTCTCGATCCGCATCCGAAAACAAGCAGGGACTCCGTAACGCATGGTTGAACTGGAAAACGTAACCCGGCGCTATCGCGTCGGCGGGCAGGTAGTCGATGCGCTGGCGGGCGTGAGTGTCAGCGTACCGCAAGGACAGTTCATCGCCATTGTCGGCCCGTCGGGTTCGGGCAAGTCGACATTGCTCAATATTCTGGGTTGTCTGGATCGCCCGACCACTGGCAGCTACTGTCTGGACGCCACGGATGTTTCGACGTTCGACGACGAGCGCGCCAGCGATTTTCGCAACCGACGCATCGGCTTCGTGTTCCAGTCATTTCACCTGTTGCCACGTCTGACCGTGTTGGAAAACGTGTTGTTGCCACGCCGCTTTCTGCAAGTCACCCATGACGCGGGGAGCGCGATTGGTCCGGATCTGGAAGTGCGCGCGCGCCGGTTGCTCGAGCGCATGGACATGAGTCAGCGTCTGGATCATCGCCCCGAACAATTGTCCGGCGGACAGATGCAGCGTGTGGCCATTGCGCGTGCCCTGTTGATGCAGCCGGCGTTGTTGCTGGCGGATGAACCGACCGGCAACCTCGATTCAAAAAGTGCTGCCGCGGTGCTCGGCTTGCTGGAAGAAGTCCACGATCAAGGCCAGACCATCGTGCTGGTCACGCATGACAACGAGGTCGCCGCACGCGCGCAACGTCGCGTGCATTTGCGCGACGGAAAAATCGAGCACGACGATGCGACATAAACTCATTGGTCTATTGCTGCTGCTGCTTGCGCCGCCGTACGCACTGGCGCTCGTGTTCAGCGGCGAAGTACGCTCCAGCGATTCGCAACCGATCCTGGTGCCGCCGTCGAATTCGTCGCCCGTCGTGTTGCGCTACTACATGGCCGACGGTGCCACGGTGAAGCCCGGCGATGTCGTCTTGCGCATCGATGCCGGTCAGGCCGCCACGCAGATCATCAATCTGGATGCGCAGCTTGCGCAGACCACCAGCACCAATGCAAAAACCACCGCCGAACTGCAACTCAAGGCAGTCGAGGCCGCGCAAGCGTTGGCTATCGCACAGGCTGCGCTGGATACGGCCAGGGTTGATGCCGCGATTCCAAAAGAACTCATTTCCGCGCTGGATTTTGATCGCCACCACGCCGAACTGTTGCGCAGTCAAAAGGATTTGACACTCAAACAGCGCAACCTTGCCGACGCGCAAGCCGCCGTCGAGCACAACGTGAAGGATGGCAAGTTGCAATTGGACAAGCTCACCCTGCAGCGCGACTACTACAAAGTCATGGTTGAAGGTGCCGCCGTGCACGCCGAACGCGCCGGCACTCTGGTCCATGGCTTCGGCAACTTGTTTGGCGGTGGTCGCTACGAAGAAGGCTCGTCGGCATATCCGGGAGTGACGGTCGGCGAGATTGTCGGCACGGGCGCGATGACGGTACGGGCTTGGGTGCTGGCACCTGACCGGGCCGGACTGCACGTGGGCGAAAACACCTGCATGATGTTTGATGCCATGCCCGCGCAGGTGGTTGACGGTACGATCAAGGCAATTTCCGGCGCGCCGGAGGAACGTGCCGAATGGGGCGACGGACGCTACTTCGTGGTGGATCTGGATCTCGCCAATGCGGCAGCCTTGCCGCTGATTTCTGGAATGAGCGTGCGCGTGCGCACACGGGCAGCCAACGAAACCTGCAAGGTTGCGAAACATGCAGCAGCGATTGATCGCAATCCCGTGCACGCCAGCGGTGAAATTTTCGCACGCAGCAGCGTGGCCATTTCGCCGCCGCAAGTCGAGGATTTGTGGCGCTTGACCATCACCCGAATGGCCGACGATGGCGGCAAGGTCAAGAAAGGCGAACCCATCGTGTCGTTTGATGGTTCCGAGGTGATGAAGAACCTGGTTGCAAAAAAGAGCGAGCTCGAGGAAAAGCAGCGCACCCAGGAAAAGCTGCGCCTGGAACTCGCCGTCAAGGCGCGTACCGAAGATGTGAGCGTGGCCGAAGCGGCTGCCGATGCGGTCAAGGCCCAACGCAAGGCCAGCGAGCCTGCCGACTTCGTGCCCGGCGTGGAATACAAGAAATTGCTGATTGACCGGACCAAGGCGCAGGAACTGAAGCGCTTGAGCGTGGCCCATGCCAAAGCCGCCGCTGATGAACGCCGTGCGGAACAGCGTCAGGCTGATGCCGATGTGGTGCGCCTCAAGGCCGATGTCGCGCGCCTGACCGAGGCGGTCGGCTCTCTCAATATCGTTGCGCCGCGTGACGGCATCTTCATGCATGCCACCGGCTGGGATGGCAGCATGATCGATGTCGGCAAACAAATCTGGCGCGGCCAGTCGGTTGCCGACATTCCCGATCTGAATACGCTGGGCGTCAGCGCCAGCCTGGCCGAGCGCGACCTGACCCGCGTGCATGTTGGCGATACGGTGCGCGTGGTTGTCGAGGGCGGTGCCGGACGCGCGCTTTCCGGGCGTGTCGACGCGATCGGCCTGAGCGTGCACAGCAAATCGCGCGTCGAGCCTGTGCCGGTCATCGATATCGATATCGCGCTCGATGCAAAAACCGCGGGATTGAAACCTGGCCAACCGGTCAGCATCGAGTGGAAAAACGCAATGCCAGTCTCCGGAGCGAAACCATGAAGCTTGCCAGTATCGTCGTCCTCGCCGTGATGCTGGCTGGCTGCGGCGACCATGCCAGACAGCCGGCCATCACCGAACAGGTCGTTCCGGGCCCCGTGCTCCTGGAAGTGCAAGCACAAGGCGAACTGCAATCGTCGAAATCCACGGCGTTGAACGTGCCCGGTCAGGGTTGGTCGCGGCGCCAACTCGACTGGACCTTGCCGGACGGCAGTTGGGTCAAGAAAGACGAAGTCGTCGCGCGCTTTTCCGCCGAGGACAGCAAATTGCAATTGTCCGATGCGTTGCTGGACCTGCAACGCAATGCGCTGGCGCGGGTCGCCAAGCAGGTTGAATTGGAAGCAACCCAGGGCCAGTTGCAGGTTGATCTTTCCCAGGTCGGCGGGCAACTGGCGATTGCCCGACGTTATGCGCACGCGAGCGAAGATGCGTTGGCGCGCAACACCATTCTGGATGCGGTGCAGGATGAACATTTTCTCGGCGTCAAACAGCAAACACTCAATTGGCGCGAAGGCACCGCGAGCAAACGCGGCAAAGCCGAGTTGGCATTGATCGACGCGCAAACCGCGACCAACGACGTCATCGCCAAGCAACGACGCGCCGATCTCGACGCGCTGGAAATCCGCGCACCACATGCCGGCGTGTTCGTGCTGCACTCCGACTGGAGTGGCAAGAAGCCCAGCATCGGCGCCACCATGTGGGCGGGAAATCCGCTCGCGGATTTGCCCGATACGACGCATATGGAAGTGCAGATCACCGTACCGCAAACGCAGGCGCAAGCAATCAAACCGGGTCTGGCCGTGGAGTTGGCACCGCTTGGCGCGCCAACGCAAAAAGTCTCGTCGAAAATTTCGTGGGTCGCATCCGCCGCGGCCGTGCGCAACAACGAATCGCCCGTCAAATACCTGTCGATGAAGGCGCAAATACCAGCCGACGCGGTGCAGCGCTATCACTGGACGCCGGGGCAACGCTTTGTCGCCCACATCGTCCTGCTCAAAGCCGCCAGCGCAGTCACCATTCCGAATATTGCGATCACGTCGAGCGACGCGACGGCCAGTGTGAAAGTTCGCGTTGGCGGTCACGATGAAACGCGCGTGCTGCAACTGGGTGTGCGCGGACCGGCACGTTCGCAAGTGCTCGAAGGTTTGCACCCGGGAGATACCATCGTCATTGACGCCGCGGATATGGCCGCAGCAGAAATCGCCGCGAAACCGGGCAAGTCGGCATCCCGGACTGGCAGCACGGCATCATGATCCACTCGGCATGGCGGGAAACCATCGAGGAACTGTGGCGGCGCAAACTGCGCACGTTGCTGACCTTGCTTGGCCTGATTTTCGGGGTCGGCGCGATTGTCGCGATGCTTGGCGTTGGCGAAGGCAGCCGGCGCGAAGCCCTGCGACTGGTCGAAAGTCTGGGCTTGCACAACCTCATCGTGGAACGCGTCACGCAGGATGCCGACACACTCAAGGAAACGCGGGCGCGCAGTCTGGGTTTGACTCTCGACGATGCGCGCGCGGCCTTGAGCGTGGTTCCCGGTGCGCAACGTGTCGCCGCCGACAAGGCCGTGCGCACCTACGCCGCATTCAGCGATGAAGGCTCCAGCGATGCGCAGGCCATTGGCGTGGATCCGGAATATTTTGTGTTGACCTCGCTGCATGTGGCGAAGGGACGCGCGTTGACGGCCGATGACGACGCCGACCTTGCTGCGGTGGCCGTGCTGGGTTCGCAGGCCGCACACGATTTGTTTCCCGACGGCCACGCGCTGGATCAGATGATCAAGGTGGATCACGTCTGGTTGCGTGTGGTTGGTGTGCTGGCGGATCGCGATTTGGGCAACAACAAATTTGAAGGTGTCTCGCTGGGTGGTGAAAGCAATCGCATCTTCCTGCCGCTGGCCAGCTCACGTGCGCGTTTTCGTTTCACGCCACTGGAAGACGAAATCGACCGCTTCATTCTCAGCATCGATGATCCGGCACGTCTTGCCGATGCGGCGCGTGTGCTCAAGGCCGTGCTCGACCAACGCCACGCCAGCGCCAGCGATTATCGTTTGATCGTGCCGCAGCAGTTGTATCGACAGAATCAGCAGACGCAGCGCATTTTCGGCATCGTCATGGGTGCGATTGCCGGCGTGAGTCTGCTCGTTGGCGGCATCGGCATCATGAACATCATGCTTGCCAATGTGCTCGAGCGCCGCCGCGAGATTGGCCTGCTGCGCGCACTTGGCGCACGCCGCCGCGACATCATCGTTCGCTTCCTGCGCGAAGCCGTGGTCATCTGCGTGACCGGCGCCGTGCTTGGCTTGATATTCGGCGCAGCGTTGGCGTACCTGATTGCCGCGTTCGCTGGCTGGAAAGTTGCCTGGTCGCCGCTGCTCACCCTGTTTTCGGCATCGCTATGCGCCCTGATCGGCATGGCATTCGCCGTCTATCCCGCCCGTCAGGCTGCCGCGCTGGACCCGATCACGGCGATTAGGGCGGAGTAGCTCGAGCGCCGGGAATGGGAAATCGGCAATCGCAAGAGAAAAAAGCTCGTCATTCCAGCGAACGCCGCAATGACGAGCGCGATGTTCCAGCCCTCAGCCCGCAGCCTTCAGCCCTTTCTCGTACCGCCACGCATCGGCGCCGTCTTCGTAATAATTTTCCCGGCGTGCAAATCGCTTGTAGCCCATGCTTTCATACAACCTGATTGCCACCGTATTTCCCACTTTGACTTCAAGCCGCATGCGCGAGCGACGACGGCGTAGCGCGTATTGTTCGGCCTCCTGCAACAAGGCAAGACCCAACCCGCGGCCGCGGCCGACAGGTGCGATAAGCAACGAATACAGTCGCGCAATTTTCGAACCACGGCGCAGAAACACGACGGCATCGCCAAGCAGGCGACCACGCTCGCTGCACACCAATACCTGCGCACTGTCGCTATCGAGATGGCGACGAAACTGCGCACGACTGATTCTGTCGCTATCGAATATGCGTTGCTCCAGCTCGACCAACGCATCCAGATCCACTGC
The DNA here is from genome assembly GCA_035703725.1 of Rudaea sp. Lineage (GTDB taxonomy): Bacteria > Pseudomonadota > Gammaproteobacteria > Xanthomonadales > Rhodanobacteraceae > Rudaea. Next base: position 15,891 of record DASSXQ010000285.1, on the reverse strand, counting down.
GTCTGCGCGGCGGATGTGGGCGGAGATGGGTTGCGTGCTGGTTGCGGACATGGCCGCGCGAGTGTAGTCGTCGTCATGCGCGCGGGCAATGCCGGTCTTTGCTTCTCGCCCGCTCGTTGGCGCGGAAATCGAAGCCGCAACGGTCGCCAGCCATCGGATTGCGTCGTACCGCAGCGTTTGCACGCCCACGTGCGAACCGTGATTGTCGGGTGGGCAACGAACCTGACAACAGCAAGGCGACGAGAAAAGACGCAGTCCGCAGACATGCCTGGTCAAAGCGTATTGCAACAATCCCCGGCCGCAACGCCGCGACTTGCCTCTTGCGTGCGGATACGAGTGTGCCAAACTGCGCACCGGCGACGGCGTATGCGGGGCGCAAGTCGTGGATTTCCCCATTGCATTTGAGGTCGCATGAGCCGGCTCGTCATTGTCGTTGAAAAAGCCTCGGACTGGGGCTCGTACTATCCATCGGACAATGTCGTCAGCGCGATGGATTACCTGCGTGAGCCCATCGCCGGCGATGAACGTACACACGTCATCAACCTGTGTCGCAACTATCGCTATCTGGGCACCGGCTATTACGTTTCCTTGCTCGGCGAAGCACGCGGGCACAAGGTCATTCCGTCGGTGCGCACGATCAATGACCTGCGCAAACGCGCGCTGTACAGCCTCGATGTCGAGGACCTCAATCACAAACTGACCAAATTCCTGCCAGCCGGCGGGCGCGATACCACCGATTTCGGCATCCTCGTGTATTTCGGCGAAACCTCGTATCCCAGTCTGCAAGACCTGGCGCGTCAGGTTTTTGAAATGTTCCCGTGCCCGTTGTTGCGCATCGAGTTCGAGCGTGATCGCGTGTGGCAGATTGGCGCCATCAAACCGGTTGGATTCCAGAGTCTGGACGATGCCCAGGAAGACGCGTTCGCGCAGTCGCTCGACGGCTTCTCGCAACGCTTGTGGCGCAAGCCGCGCGCACGGCGCGCGTTCCGCTACGATCTGGCCATGCTGTGCGGCAGCACCGAGGAGATGCCCCCGTCGGACAAGCGCGCATTGAAAAATTTCATCGGTGCCGGCCGCGAGCTGGGCATTGAAGTTGATCCAATCACCAAGGACGACTACTCGCGCCTGGCCGAATACGACGGCTTGTTCATCCGCGAGACCACGGCCATCGACAATCACACCTACCGATTCGCGCACAAGGCCGAGCGCGAAGGCATGGTGGTTATCGATGACCCAACATCGATCCTGCGCTGCACCAACAAGATCTACCTGCACGATCTGATGCTGTCGCGCAAATTGCCGACGCCGCGCAGCGAGATTCTCTACCACAAGGATCCGCAGCAACTGCGCACGCTGCCGCAACGACTGGGCCTTCCGGTCGTGCTGAAGATTCCGGACGGTTCGTTTTCGCGCGGTGTGGTAAAAGTTGAAACCGTCGACGCGCTGGAAAAGGCCGCGGCCGAATTATTCCAGCACTCGGCCCTGCTCATTGCCCAGGAATTCCTGTACACCGAATTCGATTGGCGCATCGGTGTGCTCAATGGCGAAGCGTTGTACGCGTGCCGATACTACATGTCGCGCGGCCACTGGCAAATCTACAACCATGGCGCCAGTGGACGCGACAAGACCGGCGGCTATAAAACCGTGCCGCTTTCCGAAGTGCCAAGTCAGGTCGTCAAGCTGGCGTTGCGCGCAACGCGCCCGATCGGTACGGGCCTTTACGGCGTCGATCTCAAGCAGACCGCCGATCGCACCGTCGTCATCGAAGTCAACGACAATCCGTCCATTGATTCGGGTGTGGAAGACGGCAGTCTCGGCGACGAACTGTATCTGATCATCATGCGCGAACTGCTCAAGCGCATGGAGCGCAAACGCCTCGGCGGCGAGAACGACTGACAAGTTCGACGCTTCTTCCAATTGCGCAAAAAAAAGAGGCGGGGAAATCCCCGCCTCCGAATCGCATGTGTCAGTACAACGTGGCAATCAATTCTGGAACTCGCAACGACCTACCGCGGCGCCACCGGCGACTTTTGCGCGCAGGCCGTCGGGAAACGTGGTGACGACCGACTGGCCATTCTCGCAAACGTATACCTGACTCAAGTCGATCAGCCACGAGAACGACGCACCGGCAAGTCCACCCATGATCGAGTTTCCGATGCCGCTGATCGCGATCGGATTGTCGATCGGTACATTGTCCGCTTCGACGGCGCCTTGCTTGTGCAGGAAGTCGGGAATCAGCATCCAGCCGACATCCTTGATCCAGATCGCGCCGTACAGGCCGGTGAAGAAACTGCCGGCGCGACCGATCAATACGGTGCCGGCGTCGTTCGAACCGAACACGTCGACCGGAACCACACCGACCTGATCGTATACCTCCTGTGGCGTCATGGTGTCGCATTGGTTGGTGCCGAAGAAATCCACATACGGCACATCGACGCAATAGCGCAGGCTGTCGATGTTGGTGAAAGCACTCGGGCCGGTGCCCTGCAATGCGTTCCACAAAATCACACCGGTGTTCTTGTACGTGAGAGTATCGAACCCATCGAGGGCCACCACGCTGCCGTCATAATTGACTGCATTGACGTCGGTCGCTCCGGTCGGCGTCGTCAGGTCGATCCGCGCGCCTTCGTCCACCCAGGCCCATGCCTGCGAAAAGTTGGACGTGCCGACGATCACGCGTCCGTTGCCGGAAACGACGTTGGCGCGCGTCCATTGCTGCGTGGGATCGTGGTCGAGCTCGCGCATGCCACCGAACGCATGCCAGACGAACGGCACCAGTTCGTCCGCAACCGCGCCTCCTTCACAGTTTCCGTCGCCGTCGCGATCGATGTATGCCAGCCCGACCACGGTCTGCGCCTGGCGGTCCATGTCGCGGGCCACTGCGCTAGCGACGCCTTCGTTGGAACTGCCACCGCAGGTATCCATGTTCAAGTCGCCCAGGTATTGCAACGCACCGTTGTCGGACCAGATCGCCGGTCCGCCGATGCCATTGCCGTCCGGATCCGCCTGCACGATCATGTGCTGGCCGCTGCCATCGATCGCACCGGTGAACGAAGTCAGCCATACCGGCAGCACTTCGACGCCGGTGTCCCGGTCCCATAGCAAGGCCCGGCCTTCGCCGAAGGTCCCGCCGGCGCGACTGCCATCCGTGGACATCGATTGCAGGAAGGCCGAAACGATGGGCTTGAACTGCACGCCGTCGAAGTAGCCGTTGAAAGTCAGGTCGGCTGACTGCGTGGCAGCGGCCACGGCCGTGATCGCGGTGGAGTCGCATGCCGGGTCGGCCAGCGGATCGGTGCCTTCGGCGGTGTTCCAGTACTCGCCCTGCGAAACCAGCATCTGTTGCGTGGTCGGGTAGCCGCCCGAGGTGATCGCTTCGATATACAGCACATATTGCTGGCCGGCCGTCAGTCCGTTGATGGTGAAGCGTCCGTCGGGTCCGATTTGTCCCTGCGTGGCGCTGCCGGTCATGTCCGAAACCGCATCGAACAGCGGATTGGCGACATTGCGTGCGATCACGTTGATGCCGCTGTATTGGGTCACGCCATCCTTCAGGCGCAGAATGCCGCTGATCGATCCAGTATTGGCCGTATAGGCGGCCGTCGGATACAGGTTGGAAATCGCGGCGATGTCGTCGCTCAGGTCGACGCTGGATTGTTCCTTGCCGCCGGCACCATACGGATCGATGTAGGGAAACATCGTCTCGATGGCGGCCGGGTCCATCCGAGCCACGCTCGTATCGTAATAGTTGTAGTTGTAAATCGGATTCACGCATCCGGGAACGCCCGGATACAGCGCCTGGCCCGGATAGCTCTGATACGCCATCTGGCCGTTGACCTGGGAATGCGACAGGTTGATCGAATGCCCGATTTCGTGCGTGAACACGCCGGCGAATTGTTCGCCGCGCGCATTGGGTTCGAATCCGTTGCGCAGGATCACGTCCGGATCGTCGGAACCGTCCCCGCCGGTATCGCTGGCGCTCACGGCGAAGCCATTGAGCACCGACCACGACTCGATGATGTGGCCGTTGCCATCGCCGAATTCCGGCGATGAAATTCCCAGCACCGAGTATTTGTCGACACCGAAGTAGTTTTCCATGATGCTGCCGTCGGTATCGTAGATGATCCAGAAACCGTGGCCGTTCTCGACATTGATGAAGTTGCCGATCGTGTCGCTGGTGACATCGGCGACCCCCGTTTTGTCTTCGATGGTGCCCTGGATCGTGGCCTCGAACGTCGAGGTCGGCACCTGGCTCCATTGCAGGAATCCGTTGGCGGTCATCGCATTGGCGCGTTCGATGGTAATGAACGGCGTGACCCCATCGAAATCGTAGGTGAACGCGCCGCCGCCATCGGTGTACACCGGAATCGGGCCGTTGCTGGTGTCCCACACCAGCGGTTTGAGCGTACCGGTTTCATCGGAAACGATCAGCGGACCGGCGGCATGCGCCGCGCCGGTGGCAACGGCCAGGCCGAGCAACAGGAAGAATGTGGTGGTTTTCATTATTTGATCATCCCTTTCTCGATCCAGTTACCCTTCACCACGCGTTCGATCAGGCCCATCAATGTCGTGGCGCTTACCGGGCCGCGGCTCGAATGCAGCAGCTTCGTCTCGGCGCTCGAAAGCACGCCGGGCATGGTCTTGATGTTCTCGAACAAGCCGGCGTTGTCGAACCCGTTGGTCAGCTTTTTGTTGATTCGCAAGAACTTGCCCTGGACCAGTCCCGTCGTGGTCTGCAGGCCGGTCTTCGCGGCCGGGTGATAAAGAAACACAACCACATATTCGTCCGCATGCCAGCGCGGGAATTCCGGCGGCGTCACACCCAACATGCGATGGCCGTTGGCCATGGTGCGTGGCTTGAGCAATCCGAACTGCCGGAAGGTGTATGCGCCGTGGCGGATGTTGCCCTTGGCACTGGCGCCGACCTGGATCGTGACTTCGGTATACGGCAAGCCGTTGGCATCGATGCCATCGGTGACTTTGCTGACGGTGCCGGCGACGATGCTTTGCGAACTGGCGATGAGCTGGACAAGATTCTGGGTCTTCAATTTGGCCTGGGCGACCGGAGCGAAAAACAGCGCCAGCAGCAGTGCCACGGTCGTCGCGATGGACGGCCGTTTACACAGAGTCGATATCTTCATAAGGAAACCCCAAGAGTGCGATTCGGGAAAAGTCATCCGGCTGAAAGCCTGGGGGTAGAACGTCTCGAGGCGAAAACTCCGCAGATGGATTTGCAGCCCGGAATGTTCTGCCGCCCAGGTTCCCAGGGATGCCCGTCGCACCGTATCGCGCGTCCACCGACGCCACAATTGGGCGGCGCCTGAGTTGTGCCTAAGGGAATCCCTGAGTTCGTGACGCTTGCAGGCGGATGCGTTGCGTACGCGTGTCTACCGCACCGCGCTATTTGAAATCGGCCGACACCAGCCCGGCGCGGATCGCGAACCGGACCAGGCCCGGCACGTCGTGGATGTCCAGCCGATCCATGAGCTGGCCGCGATGGCTTTCCACGGTTTTGACGCTGAGTCCGAGGCGCGTGGCGATATCGCGCGTGCCGTTGCCTTCGGCCACCAGTTGCAGAATCTCGCGCTGGCGTGCGGTCAGTTTGTCGAGCATGTCGGCGCTGTCTGCCGCGGCATTGCCGCTGCGCAGGAAACCGTTCAATACCGTTTGCGATATTGCAGGACTCAGATACGGCCGTCGCGCCGCCAACGCATTCAACGCCACGCGCAATTCGTCCACCGCTGAATCCTTGATCAGATAACCGGCAACGCCGGCACGCAGCGCCTGGACGACATACTCCGGCCCGGCGTGCATCGACAACACCAGCACTTGTGTCGCCGGACTTGTCTTCGGCACGCGCCGCGCCACGTCCAGTCCATTCAGGCCGGGCATGCTGATGTCGAGCAACAACACATCGGGTCGCAAGCGCTCGACCTGGACCAGTGTTTCGTGACCGTCGCTACATTCGGCAAGCACGTGAACGTCGTCGAACGATTGCAGCAACGCCCGCAACCCGGCACGCACGAGTCGATGATCGTCGGCAAGTATCACGCGTATCGTCATGCGATTTCCCCACTCGTTGTTTCCTGATGGGGGATGAAGGCCGCAACCGCGGTGCCGCGACCCGGCTGCGATTCCACCGACCAGCTTCCGCCCAGATCGTGCACGCGCTCGCGCATGCCGAACAAACCCAGTCCCGGACCGCCACTGGCGACGACCGCGGCGGCATCGAATCCCTTGCCGTCATCGCGTATGCAAATGTTCACGCCACCGCTTTCCACGCCCAGCGTCACCGCCAGCGCGTGTGCACCGGAATGCCGCAATGCATTCGTCACCGCTTCCTGCACGATGCGGAACACCGCAATGGCGAGTTTGACATCGGTCGGCGGCAGATGGGTATCCAGTTCGCTGCGAATCGGAATGCCACTGCGCAGGGCCACCGCTTGCAGATACGCTTCCAGCGCCGGGACCAGACCCATTTCATCCAGCAGCGGCGGCCGCAGATCCAGCGACAGCGCGCGCACTTGCCCTATCAGAACCTCGAGCACGCCAATCGTGTCGCTGATCCGCGCTTCGGCATCCACGCCCGACGCCCTGGCCAGCGCCAGACCCAGATTGATCTTGGCGCCGGTCAACGCCTGGCCGAACTCATCGTGCAACTCGCGCGCGAGATGCTTGCGCTCGTCTTCCTTGGCCGCTTCCAGCCGCATCGTCATGCGCCGCAGCATTGCAAAGGCTCGTTGCAATTGATCGCGGCTGGAATGGGCCTCATTCAGGGCCTGCTCGCGCAAGTGATGCACGCGCTTGAGCTCACGGTTGCGCGTTTCCAGTTCGCGCACGCGCCAGAACGACAGGCCGGTCACCAGTAGCAATGCGAGCGCCACGCCGGCCGCCTGCACCGTCGTGCGCCGCCACCACGGCGGCACGATATCCAGGTTCAGCGTTCGTGCCAGCGTCCACGCGTTGCCGCCCCGGCGACCGCGAACTTCGAGCCGATGATGGCCGGGCGCCAGCGCGTGCAGGGTCAACTGTCCACGATCGCCCAGGTTGATCCAATCCTCCGATTGCCCGAGCCGGTACTGAAACTGCGCCGACCCTTCGTCGTAGCCGAGCACGGCGAATTCCAGCGAAAACGGCCTGCGCCACGGTACCGTCAACGCATCCAGACGCCAGGCCGGCCTGCCGGGCCGATGCTCGGCGTCCAGACCGGCAATGGATTCGATCACGGTGGGCGGCGGCGCGTGCGTGCGCTCGGCCTGCGCAGGATCCAACGCCACCACGCCTTTTGCCGATCCGAAATACAAGCGGTCGCGGTACAGCACCGCTGCCTTCGGATTGAACACCGCCGTCGGCAATCCGTCGCCGGGCGTAAGATTGGTCAACTTGCCGGTTTCCGGGTTCAAGCGTGAAATGCCGCCATGCGTGGATAGCCACAGCGCGCCGTCCGGGGCAAACACCAGCGCCATGACGTTGTCGTCGGCCAGGCCGTCGTTGCGTGTCCATACGCGTACCGATTCCACGTTGCCGTCGGCATCCAGTGCGAGACGATTCAATCCTCCGCCCGCCGTGCCGACCCACACGTTGCTCTCGGCATCCTGAAGCAGGGAGGTAATGTGGTCGTGACTGACATCGCGCGCACCCAGTCCGGAGGCGATGCGGCTGCAAGCCAGTTCCGTCGCGAATCGACAAATGCTGATTCCACCCGAACGCGTGCCGATCCACAAACGCCCGCGCCGATCTTCGATGATGACGGTGACGAAATCATCCGACAGCGATTTCGGATCGCGCGCTACCGGCCGGAAGTTCCGAAAGCGATCGCTCGCTGGCAGGTACAAGTACAGACCGCCGCCACCGGTGCCAACCCAGATGCGGTCCTCGCGGTCGCGCAACAGCGCGAAGCTGTAACCCGGATTGGCGCTCGGCCCGGCCGCCTGATCGGGCGGATAATAGCGAAAGCTGCCGGTCGCACGGTTCCACCGATACACGCCCTCGTTGGTCGCCGCCCAGATATTCCCCTGGGCATCGCGCAACAGGTCCGTAATGCCGCTCAAGCGCACGCGCAGAGCCGCCGACACGGGTAGATCCCACGGCGTGACCGCTCCGGAAATCGCGTCGATCGCGTCGATGCCGCCACCAAAACTGCCGGCGAGCAGGCCCGCTTTCGCCGGGTCGGGACCGGACTCGGCGAGCAGGGCGTAGACGTCCTGATTGGAAAGTCCGGGCTGATTGTCGTCGCGCGCGCGCCACGTCTGAAGTCCGGCGATACGCGCGCTGGTTCGCAGCAAGCCGGCGCCGAACGTGCCGACGAGCAACGCGCCATCGCGATCCAGCGCCAACGCGCCCTGGTCGATGTACTGCGCGCCGGAAACCGTCGGGCCCAGCGGCACCGTAACCAGCGTGTGCGAGGACGCAGCCAGCCAGATCAAGCCATTGCCAAACGTACCGATCCACAACCCGCCATCGGCGCTCGGCAGCAAGTCGGTGACATTGGGCAGCGGTGCGCTTGCCGCGGCGGATGACAATCCCGGATCGACGATGCGGTCGTCATCCGCCTTCACCCGAAACAATCCCTTGCGCGTACCCACCCAGACACCGCCCGCGGCAGCGTGCGCCAGCGAAAAAACATCCAGCGGCGAATGCTCGCCGGAGCCCGGCACCGGATTGAAGCTGCTCCGGTCCGCACTTTGGCGAAACAATCCCTGGCCAAGCGTGCCGACCCACAAGCGTCCGTCGGCATCGGTGAGCAGCGTCATCACGAATTCGCCGCCGGTGGCCAGCACCTCGTGGGTAAAGGTGCCTTTGTCCGGATCGAACAGATCCAGTCCGGCCTGCGTGCCGACCCACAATTTGCCATCGGCCGCTTCGGCCAAGGCAAACACGCCATCGTGACTGAGGCTTTGCGGATCGTTGCGTTGATGCCGCCAACTGCGGAAGCGCCAGGTGGTGCGATCCAGAAGATTCAGTCCGCCGCTGATCGTGTTCACCCACAGCCGCCCGCGACTATCCTCGAATATGCCGCGAATGCCGTTGCTGGAAATCGAATCCGGACTCTGAATTTCGTGCTGGAAATTGCGATAACGCTGACCGTCGTACATGTACAGGCCTTCGCGCGTTCCGATCCACAGGAAGCCGATCTTGTCGAGCATCACCTCGGTAATGATTTCGGCGCGAAACGGTCGACTGCCGCCCATCGGCCGGAACACGGAAGCGCTTGCCGCTGCGCGTGCCGGCGTGTCCGCGACGGCAGGCACGCTCGCCGCATCCTGCGCGATGGCGACAGCGGACAAACCCAGCAGCAGCAGTGAAAAAAGTATACGCAAGGAATGGGGGCAGCAAGACCAGTGAATGGCAATTATGCCTCGTGTGGATCGCGCTTCGACCAAAGCCGCCCATTGCCCCGCATCCAATGCGCGCATTTCGCGTCACGGCAATCGCCGGCTGGTCTACCGTCATCTCACCAACCGCGCAAGATATCCCTCATCCTGCGGCCTGATTAGCGTCGAAGTTCAGCATGGGCGAAGGGCAAAGCGCGAACGGTGGCGGGTGGCTGAACTTCGACGCCAATCGGGTCCTGCGCTATACTGGGCGGCCTCGGCACGGCCCGGCGCAGGCGTCGCGCAGAGGCTGCCTGGAGTATGGACGAACCGATTTCATGCGCCATCGCCGACCCTGCACCGCACCACCAACGCGCCCGTAGCTCAGCTGGATAGAGTAGTGGCTTCCGAAGCCATTGGTCGGGGGTTCGAATCCCTCCGGGCGCGCCAAACCCCACTGTCCCCATCACGTGCTTGGTCATACCAGCATAAAGTGTCACTTTCGACATGAATTGCTTGGAGCCTGATTGACACTAATTGCCTGTAACTTTTGACAGGAATTGCATGTAACCCGGCCAAATGGCGTCAGGATGCAGAAAACCGCTATCCTTCCGGGCATGAAGGAATGCGCCATCGACAACCGCGCCGGGGAGCAGGGATGCCGCTGACCCCGGAACAGCTCGCCCGCGAGAAGATCGACACGCAGCTCGCCGCGTGCGGCTGGGTCGTGCAGAACTACGCCGACATGGATTTCGGCGCCGGTCGCGGCATCGCGCTGCGCGAGGTGCCGCTCAAGACCGGCCCCTGCGATTACCTGCTGCTGGTGGATCGCAAGGCCGTCGGCATCGTCGAGGCCAAGAAGGAAGGCACCACGCTCTCGGGCGTTGCCGAGCAGGCCGCCAGCTACGCGGCGAATCTGCCTACCTTCCTTGCCGCTGGCAGCGATTCGCTGCCGTTCCTGTACGAATCCACCGGTGTCGAGACCCTGTTCCGCGACCAGCGCGATCCCGATTCGCGCTCGCGCCGCGTGTTTGCCTTCCACCGTCCGGAAACGTTGGCCGAATGGATGGCCGAGCCGAATACCCTGCGCGCGCGACTCAAGGTCATGCCGACCGCGCACCCGCTGGCGACCACCGGCATGCGCGCCTGCCAGGTCGAGGCCATCAACGGCCTGGAAGTCTCGCTCGCGGAAAACCGACCGCGCGCGCTGATCCACATGGCCACCGGCGCGGGCAAGACCTCCACCGCCTGTGCCTTCGCCTACCGGCTGATCAAATACGCCAAGGCGCGCCGCATCCTTTTTCTGGTGGATCGATCCAACCTTGGCGATCAGGCCCGCACCGAGTTCGATAACTTCCGCACGCCGGACACGCAGCGCAAGTTCACTGAGCTTTACAACGTGCAGCACCTGCACTCTTCGCACGTCGATCCGGTGTGCAAGGTGACGATCTGCACGATCCAGCGGCTGTACTCCATCCTGCGCGGTGAGGAACTGGACGAGGACGCCGACGAGATGTCCGGTGCGGAATTCGCCGCCGCGCTCGGCGGCACGCGCACGCGCGACGTGGCCTACAACCCCAAGGTGCCGATCGAGGAATTCGATTTCATCGTCACCGATGAATGCCACCGCTCCATCTACAACCTGTGGCGGCAGGTGCTGGAATATTTCGACGCGTTCCTGATCGGCCTCACCGCCACGCCGTCCGCGCAGACCATCGCCTGGTTCCACCAAAACCGCGTGGCCGAATACAACCACGAGCGCGCGGTGGCCGACGGCGTCAACGTCGGTTACGACGTATTCCGCATCAAGACGCGCGTCGGTGAGCAAGGCGGCAGGATCGAGAAGGGCCTGCTCATCGACCACCGCAGCCGTGCCACGCGTGCCGCGCGTCAGGCGCTGCTCGATGACGACCTCGACTACACGCCCGCGGACCTCGACCGCTCCGTGGTGGTGCCCGACCAGATCCGCACTGTGCTGCGCGCCTACAAGGATGCGGTCTTCACGGAACTCTTCCCCGGTCGCACGCTGCTGCCCAAGACGCTGATCTTTGCCAAGGATGATTCGCATGCCGAGGACATCGTGCACATCTGCCGCGAGGTGTTCGGCAAGGGCGACGACTTCTGCAAAAAGATCACCTATCAGGCGCGGCATCCGGTCACCGGCAAGCCGGCCGACACCAAAACCCTGATCCGCGAATTCTGCCTGTCGCCCACGCTGCGCATCGCCGTCACCGTGGACATGATCGCCACCGGTACCGACGTGCGCCCGCTGGAAGTGCTGATCTTCCTGCGCGACGTGCGCAGCCGCGTGTATTTCGAGCAGATGAAAGGCCGCGGCACGCGCGTGCTCACGCCCACCGAACTGCAATCCGCCTCCGGCGCCGATGCGCGCGCCAAGACGCACTTCGTCATCGTGGATGCGGTCGGCGTGTGCGAAAGCGACAAGACCGAATCGCGTCCGCTGGATCGTCAGCCCAGCGTGTCGCTGAAAACGTTGCTGCAGCGCGTGCAGTTTCCCGGCGGCCGCGACGAGGACACACTCACCACGCTGGCCGCACGATTGTCACGGCTCGACCGCGAACTGGACGACGACCAACGCGAGCAGGTTGCCGCCGCATCAAACGGGCAAACGCTCGCCACGCTCGCCGGTGCGTTGCTGCGCGCGCACGATCCCGACGCCATCGCCGAACGCGCCAGCGGCCAGCCCGGTGCGGACGCCGAATCGATTCCGCAAGAACAATTCGACGCCGCGAAAGCGCAACTGATCGAAGCTGCCTGCGCGCCGTTCGACAAACCTGTCTTGCGGCAGACATTGGAAACGCTCAAGCGCGAAACCGAGCAGGCGCTGGACATCTACACGCCCGACGAAGTGCTGAGCGCCGGCTTCGACGCGGCCGCCAAGGACAAGGCCGCCGCGCTGGTGCAGCAGTTCCGCGATTACCTGTCTGCTCACAAGGCGGAAATCGACGCGCTGCAGGTTCTCTACAGCCTGCCGTACAAACAGCGGCTTACCGAAACCATGCTCAAGGAACTGGAAAGCAAATTGAAAGCGCAGCACGCCGCATGGACGGAAGACCGCCTGTGGGACGCCTTCGCCGTCACCGCGCCGACGAAAGTGAAGGGCCGCACGCAGGCCGGCCGCTTTGCCGATCTCGTCTCGCTGGTGCGCTTCGCCCTGCAACAACAACCCATGCTGGCGCCGTTCGCCGATTCCGTTGCCGAGCGCTTCGCTGCGTGGCTCAAGGCCAAGGCCGATGCCGGCGTCGCGTTCACCACGGAACAACTCGCGTGGCTGGAAGCCATCCGCGACCACATCGCCACCAGCCTCAGCATCGAGCCGGAAGACTTCGACTACGCACCCTTCAGCCAGCGCGGCGGACTGGGCAAAGTGCACCAGTTGTTCGGCGAGCAGTTGCCGGGGCTGCTCGATGAACTCAATGACGCCTTGGCGGCGTAACATTCGAGCATGGATATTCGCGAAGTCATCAAGACGGTGAACCGGATGCAAGCCGACGGCGTGATCGAAAATTACGCTATCGGCGGCGCGGTCGGAGCAACGTTCTTCCTCGAACCCATGGCCACGCTCGACGTGGACATCTTCACCCGCCTCCAGCCGGAACCCGGCAGCGTGATCGTCAACCCCACGCGCATTTTCGACTACCTGAAGGCGCATGGCGGCGTGATGGAAGGTGAGTACATCGTGCTGGACGGCTGGCCCGTGCAGTTTTTGCCGCCCGCCGGAGCGCTCGTCGAGGAAGCACTCGCCGAGGCCGTGCATGTCGACGTCGATGGCGTGCCGGCCCGAGTGTTCAGCGCAGAACATCTGGCCGCGATCGCGTTGCAGGTTGGCCGCGCGAAGGACAAGGCGCGCCTGCTCCAGTTCGTCGAGTCCGGCGTGCTTGATGCGGCTCGCTTTCAGGCGATTCTCGCGCGTCACGGCCTCGAAGCCGCATGGCTGCGATTCCAGCGCCAGTTCATCGGCGACGAGTCATGACAACCGATATCGCCCGCATCCTCGAAAGCAAGCGCGCCCATCGCAATGCGCTTGCTGCGCGTCCCATCGCCGAAAAACTGCGCCTGCTCGACGCGCTGCGTGAGCGCGAGCTGCTGATCAGGCGAGCCAGCCTGCGCGGCGCGCAGACGATCCATGAGGTTCACGAGGATGCCGCAAGCTACGTCGACAAGCCGGCGTGATCCGCGACCATATCGCAATGAACCTATCCATCGAGCTGGAGGATTTCGACTACGCACCCTTCCGCCAGCGCGGCGGATTGGGCAAGGCGCACCAGTCGTTCGGCGAGCAGTTGCCGCGGCTGCTGGATGAACTCAATGAGGCGTTGGCTGCATGAGTAGATTCCCAGCCATAGCCAGTGGGAAAGAAACCACTTTCGGAGAATTGGTCTCGACGGTTTCGACAAACAATAAGAAAGTGCAGAAACGCGAATACCTTGAATGCGGACGATTTCCTGTAGTTGACCAAGGCCAGCAGTTCATTGGCGGATACTGTAACGACGAGAGCAAGGTCATATCAGAAGACTTGCCGCTACTCGTGTTTGGTGATCACACCCGTACCTTCAAGTATCTGGATCAACCCTTTGTACCGGGTGCTGATGGCGTGAAGGTGCTGAAGCCGCTCGGTGTGAGCGCGAAATGGCTCTACCACATTGCGCACGCGTTGGATTTTCCAGACAAGGGATATGCCCGCCACTTTCAGCATCTAAAGAATGCGAAGCTGCGTGTGCCGCCGCTCCCGGATCAACGACGCATCGTTGAGGAAATCGAGAAGCAGTTTTCTCATCTCGAAGTGGGTGTGGCGGCACTGCGCCGTGTGCAAGCCAACCTCAAGCGCTATCGCGCCGCCGTCCTCAAGGCCGCCTGCGAAGGCCGCCTCGTCCCCACCGAAGCCGAACTTGCTGCACAGGGACGTGCGAGTGTCGCGGGAGGCAGGATGCCGGGAGCGACCGCCAATCATTACGAAACCGGCGAACAACTCCTCGCCCGCATCCTCGCCGACCGCCGCAAGAATTGGCACGGCCGCGGGAAATACAAGGAACCCGCCGCGCCCGACACCGCCGACCTTCCGCCGCTTCCCGAAGGTTGGGTTTGGGCTTCGCCCAGCCAGCTCTCGTCAGCCGATGCATACGCGCTGGCAATTGGGCCGTTTGGAAGCAATCTGAAGGTGAGCGATTACACAGACGCAGGCGTTCCTCTGGTTTTCGTAAGAAACATCCGATCGGGGCAATTCGGTGGCGAACGCACAGTCTTCGTATCAGCGAGCAAAGCAAATGAACTCCGAGCCCATCATGTGAGTGCGGGCGAAATTCTTGTAACGAAGATGGGCGAGCCTCCCGGGGAGGCATGTCTGTATCCCGATTCGGCGACGGATGCAGTGATTACCGCTGATTGCATCAAGTTGCGCTTGACCCCCAATCTTCTGCAGAAACGCTTCTTCGTACATGCCATCAATTCAGATGTTGTGAAGCCGCAGATTCAGCTAATCACAAAGGGCGTCGCACAAATGAAGATAAGCCTTGGACGTTTCAGCTCATTGGCTATCCCAATGCCTCCACTCTCCGAGCAAACTCGCATCGTCGACGAAGTCGAGCGTCGCTTGAGCGTGATCGAAAAACTGGAAGCCACCGTCGCCGCCAATCTCCAGCGCGCCGCCCGCCTGCGCCAGTCCATCTTGCAGCGTGCGTTCTTCCCATACTAACCGCGGGCTCGACGTGAGCACTGAATCGCAACCAAATATCAGTCAACAAGACGCCGAACTGGCGATCAACATCATCGCCGAACAGATCGGCAATATCAAAGCGGCCATCTTCACCATGGACGAGGCCCATACGAGTGCGCAGCAACATAAGTTGCATTTCCAGATGTTCCAGCAAGTCTTCCGGATGTGTTTCTGCTGGCTGATTCTGACTGCCGCAAAGGTCGAAGAGCTTTGGCGAAGCTATGGCATTTTGGCCACGCCATACGCCAAGGAAAGGATGCGAGGGGCGTTGAAAAAGATCTCTGCACGCGGCCTGACAGACATGCGAAACAGCGCCATCGCTCATGTATTGGATCGAGATACTCGGAAGCCTGTCACCCCGGAGCAAATCGAGGAAATGATCAAGACCGTGAGCAAAGGGAATCTGCTCACTTTCATTCACTGGTTGCGGCATCCAGACGACCAAAGGCAGAAACGCTCAGTCGAGCGCTGCGTGTGTTTCGCGCGGACATCATGCGAGCATTCCCGAATGCCCGCATCACAATGCCGGTCTCGACCTATACAACATCCAATGGAGATGCGGAGTTCTAAGGTGGAACCTCACTCAAAAACCGCTGTCGTGGCGTCAATGCGCACAAGCCGGGCTTGGGACGGCGTTTGTCCGACTACATGAATTTCCGAGTTCGAGTCACGCCAATTGTCTGGAAACAGCGCAAGGCACCGTCCTGGGCCGCGTGTGGACGTGTACGCGATACCATGAAAGCCGGCCGCGTGCAGTGATCTGCCGAAAATCTGCGAGTTGGATGGCAGATCAAAATGCCGCGGCAGGGTGTTCCAGTTGGGGTGCAACAGTTCCGACTGAAG
>DASSXQ010000153.1:0-32103 GCA_035703725.1 Rudaea sp. | reverse complement strand
TGGATGTGGACACGGACATTTTGGTGTTCGAATTGTCCCTCGCCGCCGTATCTGAAGGCCGGGTACCGGTTGCGCGCGAAATTTCGCGCTTTCCGTCACTGCGCCGCGATATTGCGGTCGTCGTGCCTGAATCCACGAAGTATGCTTGCGTTGAGGCCAGTTTGCGCAATGCGCTGGGCAATGTCTTGTCGGAATTGGTTGTTTTCGATCAATACTCGGGCAAAAATCTCGGTTCTGGAGTAAAAAGTGTCGCTATTGGCTTGATTTTGCAGGATGAATCACGCACTCTTACGGACGAGGATGCGGATCGTTGTGTGGCACGGGCGCTCGCCGCCCTGGAATCCGAGTGTCAGGCAAGGTTACGGGGGTGATATGGCATTGACCAAGGCGGAAATGGCCGAGCGGTTGTTTACCGATGTCGGACTTAACAAACGCGAAGCCAAGGAATTCGTCGATGCATTCTTCGATGTGGTTCGTGAGGCACTGGAAAAGGGGGAGCAGGTGAAACTGTCGGGGTTCGGCAATTTCGACCTGCGCCAAAAGAATCAACGTCCGGGGCGGAATCCGAAAACCGGCGAGGAGATTCCAATCTCCGCACGCCGTGTTGTGACATTCCGGCCGGGACAAAAGTTGAAGATTCGAGTCGAATCCTATGCTGGATCAGGGCAGCAATAGCGAACTGCCGGTTATTCCGGCCAAACGCTACTTCACCATTGGTGAAGTGAGCGAGTTGTGTGCGGTCAAACCGCACGTGCTGCGGTATTGGGAACAGGAATTTCCGAACCTCAAACCGGTCAAGCGGCGTGGCAACCGGCGTTATTATCAGCGTCACGACGTTTTGATGATTCGCCAGATCCGCTCGCTACTCTATGACCAGGGTTTCACCATCACCGGTGCGCGCCAGCGTCTGGATGGCGAACAGGCACGCATGGAGGTGAGCATTTCCAACCAGATCGTGCGCCAGGTGCGCATGGAGCTCGAAGAAGTGCTGCAGATACTGCGACGCTGACCGGGTGCCTGTTTTCGCGATCATGCCGGGTCGCGCGAGGAAAAGGCACTCTCATGCATGGCCGCATTTTCGTATTTGTGCGATCATTGCCGACCAAATCCGTGCAATCGGGGCGTAGCGCAGCCTGGTAGCGCATCTGCCTGGGGGGCAGGGGGTCGTGGGTTCGAATCCCGCCGCCCCGACCATCACGGACTTCATTCATGCGGCGCCACTGGGCGCCGTTTGATTTTCGGAGATCAAAAAATGACCGAGGCGCTGCGCACGCTGTATCCCGAAATCGAGCCATTCGATACTGGCCGCCTGCAAGTTTCACCGCTGCATTCGATCTATTACGAACAATGCGGCAATCCGCATGGCAAACCGGTCGTGTTCCTGCACGGAGGGCCGGGTGCCGGCTGTAATCCGAAATGCCGACGATTCTTCGACCCCAAGCGCTATCGTATCGTGCTGTTTGACCAACGCGGTTCCGGCCGATCCACGCCGCATGCCGAATTGGCCGAGAACACGACCTGGGATCTGGTCGCCGATATCGAGCGTTTGCGCGAACAACTCGGGATTGATCGCTGGCAGGTGTTTGGCGGTTCCTGGGGATCCACGCTGGCGTTGGCTTATGCGCAGACGCATCCCGAGCGTGTCACCGAACTGGTATTGCGTGGCATTTTCATGCTGCGCCAGTGGGAGTTGCAGTGGTTCTATCAGAGAGGTTGTGACGCAATTTTCCCCGATGCATGGGAATCCTACCTGGCCGCGATTCCCGAAGCGGAGCACGACGATTTGATTGCCGCCTATCATCGTCGCTTGACCAGCGACAACATGGCCGAGCGGCTGGCCGCGGCCAAGGCATGGGCGATCTGGGAAGGCAGCACCAGCTTTCTGCGCCAGAGCTCGGACTACATTGCCTCGACGGGTTCCGACGAATTCGCGCTGGCGTTTGCGCGCATCGAATGCCATTACTTCGTCAATCGTGGCTTCCTGCAAGTCGAAGACCAGTTGTTGCGCGACGCATGCAAGCTCAAACAGATTCCTGCCGTGATCGTGCAAGGTCGGTACGATGTCGTGTGTCCGCTGCGCAGCGCCTGGGATTTGCATCGCGCATGGCCCGAAGCGGATTTGCGCATTGTTGGCGAAGCCGGCCATTCGGCGCTGGAGCCCGGAATCACGCATGAGTTGATCCTGGCGACCGACAAGTTTTGCAACTAATGTCAACTGTCAATTTTTACAGTTGCATCGTTGGGGGGGGGAGGTAGACTGGCAGTCAGGGGAAATTTTTAAATTGCCAAGGGAATGAATACCCATGAAGAGATTGATTTTGATGTGTTTGATTTTGGTTGCATCCAACGTGTACGCGGAGAAACCAAACCTCGTCTGGTGCAATAATTGCAGTACGACGCAAATGCAGGCAGCAGCGGCAAAGACGGGACTTGGTGTCACCTATGTAGGAGACCCGATAAATCGCGTCGTTCATGCCTACCAGACCTACATTGATGTGGAGGACACCAATCCACCAACGCGGACAAGAGAAACGTATCAGATTGCTGTCGATCCGCAACTAGTGAACGGCGTGGATGCTGCGATAAGCTTTTATAATATGAAGCCGGTCGGCTGGATTAAAAGGGTCACTATCAATGCAAGTGATCTGCCTGCTGATAATTTTACTTCGGTTTACAATATCATCAATGCGGGATCGGCTCAGAATAGGTTTGGAGATGACGTAAATTCACTTTTATCACCTCAAAGTGATATTAACAGGGCGCTTGGCCTTGCCTATTCTGCGCTTATAGCCTTTCATATAGCTAGCGCCGATGCGGGCTTGAATGCTATTGAGACATGGCGTTTTAGTGATGGTAGTACTGTGCAATATGAGTACGACCATTTGACGGGGAAGATGGTGATTGATCCTGATACCGCAAGGGATGCAGAGGGGAACAACGTTCCCTATTTAGGAAGAGATGGCAAGATTCATAATCTTGGCGGCGTGTTTGAATTCGACGATGATCGGCAAGGTAATATCGACAATACTAATTTTTCGAATCAACTTTCCCTCCTGAACGTGTCCTTGTTTTTTGAAGGCATGTCGAGACCGCATCACCAAATGTCTTGCATCAAATCTGGCGATGGGCCGAAAGCTGTTTATACTTGCCAGATTGTTCCCTGAGTAATTTGAAATATGATTTCTTCAAATGGCAAAAAACCGGGCCTTGTGGCCCGGTTTTTATTTGCGCAAATGTAACAGTAAAGTTATTAATGCGAGGACGCTGCAGCTGCCTCGCCCTTGAGACACGTGCTCATGAACGACTTGCGTGCCGCGCCTTTCAAGGTTTTGGTCTTGGCTTCGGCGTTGCACGACTTCATTTTTTCCTGCTGCGAAGTCGATTTGTGAGTGGCTGAAGCCTTTGCCGTTGCGGCAGGCGCAGCGCTGGCCGTGCTTTCGCCCTTCAGACACGAACTCATGAAGGACTTGCGCGCGTCGCCTTTGAGCGCCTTGGTCTTGGCGTCGGCGTTGCAGGTCTTCATTCTTTCTTGCTGAGCCGTGGTTTTGCTGGTCGACACGGGCGCTGCCGGTGCGGCTGCGTTGCCGCCTTTCAGACAGGTGCTCATGTAGGCCTTGTATTCGGTACCTTTCAGGCTTTTGGCGTGCGCCTGTTTCGAGCACACTCCCATCTTCTGTTGTTGCGGTGTCATTGTCTTCGCCGCTGCCGGGCCAACGGCGAAAAGCAGTGCTGCGGCCAGTAGTGCGGGGACTGCGAACTTCATGGTGATCTCCTTGTGCGAGGTATTCCCCAGGGTGGGGACGGCGCCGAGTGTACGCTTGCGCCGAAGCGCTGCGTAGCTGCGGCGCACAATGCCATGATCAAGCTTAACGATCCCTTATGGCAATGCCCACGATTCGCCTGCGCGGACGAGATCCGCGTTCGCATCGCACTGCGAACTTCAGGCCGCAGCGGCCTTTGCCGCTTCGGTCATTCGAGGACCATGCAGCAATGCCTGTTTGACGCTGTCGACGATCAAATCGACTTCTGCCTCGGTAATCGCAAAATGCGGGGTGAAGCGCAGCGAGTTCGCGCCGCCATGAATAACACCCAGGCCGTGTTCGCGCAGCCATTCCTCGGTACTGCCGGCGCCGTAGCATTTGAACTGCGGGGCCAGCTCACAGGAAAACAGCAGACCGGTTCCTTGAACCTTGGTGATCAGTTCCGGCAATTCGTTTTTGATGCGGGTGAGTTTTTGCAGGAACTCGGCGCCACGCTGGCGGATATTGGCCTGCAATTCCGGGGTGAGCTGCTCGAGCACGGCGCAGGCAACGTCCAGCGCCCGAGGATTGGCGGTCATGGTGTTGCCGTAGATGCCTTTCTTGTACAGCGCGGCGGTTGGTGCGGTTACGGCCAGCACGGATAGCGGGAATTGGCCGGCATTGAGCGCCTTGGAGAAGGTTTCCATGTCCGGTGGGTCGAGCTTTTCAAAGCCGGGATAGTCAACAATCGACAGGACGCCATGGGCACGCAAGCCGGCCTGAATCGAATCGACCAGAAACAGCGAACCGTGGGCGCGAGTCAGTTCGCGTGCCGCGGCATAAAATTCCGGTGTGGCTGCGCGACCCGGATCGCCTTCACCCATGACCGGTTCGAGAAACATTGCTTCGATGAACCAGCCGTGCTTGTCGGCTTCGGAAAATGCACGGCGCAATTGTTCGATGTCGTAGGGCTCGACCGTGATCAGGCTGTGTTCGTCGCGGAAACTGGCCAGGTTCTGCACGTAGGCCTTGCGCGAGGAGTCCGAATAAATGGCGGGCCGCTCCGTGCGACCATGAAATGCGCCCTTGACGGCCAGACGCTTGATCTTGCGCCCCGCATACTTGGCGCCGGGTTCGGTTTGCAGTTTGGCATTGACGTCGGTGATTCGGCCGGCAAGCGTGACCGCTTCGGATCCGGAGTTCAAACACATGAAACGGGTGTAAGGGCTGCCGCCTCGCGCCTTGCCGATGTTTGCCTTCAGCGCATGAGTGAAGCGCATCTGACTCAGGTTTGGCGTCATCACGTTTGCCATTGGCTGCGCACGTGCCATGGCATCAAGTACGGCTTTGGGCGTGTGGCCGAAACCCAGCATCCCGTATCCGCCCGAGTCATGCACGACGGCACCTTTCAGGGTGATGATCCAGGGGCCGCGTGCGCTCAGCGCAACATAGGGATTGACGGCGTCTTCAGGATAGAAATTGACGAAATCGGCTTGTACCTGGCTCAATTGCTCGCTTTCATCGAGCTCGAGCAACTGCGGAAACTCCTCGCGCAACTGGCGGTGGGCCGCAACGGCCTCGTCAATGGCTTCGTTCAATTCCGGGTACTGCGGGGCGAGCCGCTCGATCGTCTGATCGTCCAGTCCGTGAGTGCGGATGCGGCCGCCACAACTGTGTAATTCGCCGAGCTTCTTGATTGCTGACATGGGTATTCCTCCACGGCAAACGCGCCACGAACCAAACGTCCCGCGCTTGCCGAAAACATTGATTGATCGGACATTTTAGCACGACGTGCGCGGCTCGGATGGAGCCGCCTTCGGCTGCGCAAATGGGGCCGATACGTTTCATGCCTGCTGACACATGTCATGCACAAATGGTGATTGCAGCGACTGGGATTGCATCTGCCGCAACTGCAAACTTGCTGCATCGATCCGGAGACGCAAACATGAATGAAACCACCGCGGTAATCGCCCGCCTTGAGTGCGCCAGCAAGCGCTATGGCAACGTACTCGCACTGGATGCTGTTGATTTGCAAGTCCATCGCGGCGAGGTGCTTGCCGTGTTGGGTCCGAATGGGGCTGGCAAAACAACCGCGATTTCGTTGCTGCTGGGCTTGTTTGAAACCGACAGCGGTAGCGCAACATTGTTCGATGCATCGCCGCACGCCTTGAGTTCGCGCCAGCGCATCGGCGCCATGTTGCAAACCAGTGGTGTTCCGGAAACCCTAACAGTGGGTGAGCTGATCTGCCTGTTCCGCAGCTATTACCCGAAGCCACGCACGGTCGCCGACATTGTTGCGTTGGCGGGCGTGGAATATCTGCTGAAAAAGCGCTATGGCAAGCTTTCCGGTGGACAGCAGCGGCGCGCGCAGTTTGCGTTGGCGTTGGCCGGGCGCGCAGAAGTGTTGTTTCTCGACGAACCCACGACGGGACTGGATATTCAGGCACGCGAAACGTTGTGGAAAACCATCCGCCAATTGGTGGGTGATGGCTGCGCCGTCGTGTTGACCACACACTATCTTGAAGAAGCCGAGGCCCTTGCTGACCGTGTCAGCATGCTCGCGCAGGGACGAATCGTCGCCGAAGGCAGTGTCAGCGACTTGCGCGCTCGCGTTGCGCAACGAAGAATCCGTTGCGTGACGGCACTGCAACCGGAATCCATCGAACCATGGCCGGAAGTACGCGCAGTCACACGCAGTGGCCAACATGTGGAAATCGTCAGCGACGCAGCCGAAGACGTGGTGCGTCGGCTGCTTGCCGCGGATGCAAACCTTTGCGATCTTGAAGTGCATCGTGCCGGACTCGCCGAAGCGTTTGTCGAAATCACCAGGGAGGCCGCATGAACGTCGTCGTCGAACAACCCATCTTGCCTTGCGCGGCTGAAAATCCCATTCGCGCGTACGCACTGGAAGCGAAATACGAATTTCTGCGCGTCCTGCGCACACCCGCGTTTGCATTTCCCACGTTGCTGTTTCCGCCGCTGTTTTATCTGCTGTTTGGATTATTGCTCAATCGCGGTAATGGCGGTGCTGCGCATTACCTGTTTGCCAGCTACAGCGTGTTCGGGGTAATGGCACCGAGCCTGTTTGGATTTGGCGTGGGTATGGCAATCGAGCGCGAGCGCGGCTGGCTGGCACTCAAGCGCGTCGCACCGATGCCTGCGGGTGCTTATCTGGTGGCGAAGATGGTGATGGCGATGTTGTTCGCACTGCTCATCTATGTGATCTTGGCGATTTTGGCGTACACCATGGGCGGCGTGCGTCTGACCCTGGCTGCCTGGTCGTCGATTGGCGTGGTCGCAGTGTTGGGCGTAATACCGTTTTGTGCCATGGGACTGATGATCGGTGCAAAGGCCAATGCTTCGGCCGCGCCGGCTTTCGTCAACCTGATTTACTTGCCGATGGCGTTTTTGTCCGGACTGTGGATGCCGCTGTCGATGCTGCCGCCCGTACTGACGCAAATTGCGCCGCTATGGCCGGCCTGGCATTTGGCACAGTTGGCGTTGATGGCAATGGGCCAGGTGCCGGCAACGGGAATCGGCATGCATCTGCTCTGGTTGGCCGGATTCACCACGATCTGCTTTGGCATTGCTCGACGCTGGTTGGCGCGGACGAACTGAAGTTGCGGTACCCTCGCGCAATCGCCTCGGAGACTTCCATGTTCGCGC
This sequence comes from Rudaea sp., assembly GCA_035703725.1. Lineage (GTDB taxonomy): Bacteria > Pseudomonadota > Gammaproteobacteria > Xanthomonadales > Rhodanobacteraceae > Rudaea. The sequence goes on along the minus strand of DASSXQ010000153.1, from coordinate 24,697 downwards.
GGATTTTCACACCTGCCGACGATTCGATCCTTGCGCGTTATACGCACAACACGACGGATACCACGAAACCGGCGCACTGGATGCCGCTATTGATGCTGGTGTGGACGGTATGGATTTTTTTCGTGCCGATGTTTCAGACGGGTGACGTGTTTCGCCATTGGCTTTGGCCAACGCTGGCGAGTTTCGTCGTGTTCCTGTTGTTGTATTTCCGCATCTACTACCGTAGTCGCACGCAGGCGATTTGGTGGGCATGGACGATGGTGGTGATGGGCCTTGCGCTTACCCCGCTCAATCCCGGGGCGCAGGGTTACATTGTCTACGCATGCGCTTACTTTCCGTTTGCCGGCAACACTCCCCGGACAGTGCGGAACATCTTCGCTGCCCTTGCCTTGTACAGCATCGAGTGGCTGTTCGTATTGCATTTCAGTTGGGTGTTTCTTGTCAATGGCGTCCTGATCAGTATCGCCATCGGATTCATGAATTTGAACATCGTGCGCAAGCAGCAGCGCGAAGCGGAATTGCGCCTTAGCCAGGACGAAGTGCGGCGCCTGGCTGCATTGGCCGAACGTGAGCGCATCGGACGTGATTTGCACGACCTGCTCGGACATACGTTGTCGTTGATTACGCTGAAATCCGAATTGGCCAACCGCCTGTTCGAGCGCGATCCACATGCCGCTCGTCGCGAAATCGCCGACGTCGAGCGCGTGGCCCGCGATTCGCTGGCGCAGGTTCGTCATGCGGTGACCGGTATTCGCGCCGCCGGAATCGCGGCCGAGCTGGCTTCGGCGCGCTTGCTGCTTGAATCCAACCAGATCCATTTCGATTACACCGTGGCTGAAGTACCCATGCCGGTGCAAGTCGAAACTGCATTGGCGATGACATTGCGCGAAGCGGTCACCAATGCGCAGCGCCATGCACACGCGACGCGGGTCAGCGTCGATTTGAGTGTGGATAATGACCGACTGCGACTTCGGATCAAGGACAATGGGCGAGGCGGTGCGCTGGTTCCCGGCAATGGATTGAGCGGCATGCGCGAGCGATTGAATGGCATTGGCGCACAACTGCGCATTGAATCCGAACGCGGCAACGGTACTGTATTGAGTGTGAGCCTGCCGCTGCCGCAGGCAGTCGAGCAGGCGGAGACTGCGCAACAGACATGGCGGATTGCGTAGCGTGTGTCGCGCGCAGGATGGCGCGGCTCACGAGACTGGAGACCAGCGCAAGCTACAATGCGCATCGATACATTCCCGAGACGACCGATGATTTCCACATCATGATCCGCGTGTTGCTGGCTGAAGATCAAGCCATGGTGCGCGGGGCATTGTCCGCGTTGCTGCAGCTTGAATCCGATATCGATGTGGTCGGGGGTGCTGCTGATGGCGAAGATGCCTGGCAACAGGTCCAGATCGATTGCCCGAATGTCGTGCTGACCGATATCGAGATGCCGCGGATGACCGGGCTTGAATTGGCTCAGCGCATCCGTGATCGCAATATGGAATGCAAGGTCGTCATCCTGACCACGTTCGCACGCCCGGGCTTTCTGCGTCGTGCGCTGGACGCCGGCGTCAGCGGCTATTTGCTCAAGGATGCACCGGCCGAGCAATTGGCCGAAGCGATCCGCACCGTGCATCGTGGTGGCCGTGCCATTGATCCCCAACTGGCGCTGGAAGCATGGGCCGGTGACGATCCGCTCAATGATCGCGAACGTCAGGTGCTGCGCTTGGCCGGTGAAGGCCAGTCAGCCAACGATATCGCCGGTCAATTGCATTTGTCGCAAGGTACCGTGCGCAATTACCTGTCCGAGGCAATCGGCAAGCTTGGCGTGAACAATCGGATTGAAGCGTATCGGCTGGCGCGGCAGAAGGGGTGGTTGTGAAGGGCCGAGATTCGGGAATCGGGGATCGCAAGATCCAAAGCTTGTCATTCCCGCGCCGGTGGGCATGACGAGCGCGTGTGTTTTTTCTGGCTCGCAGCTCGAGACTCTTGATGCGAATTGCTGCGTAATTTTACTCGAGCCTTTACCATTCCCCATTCCCCATTCCCCATTCCCCATTCCCCATTCCCGGCTCTTGAAGAAATCCGACTTCCATTTTGACCTGCCTTCCGAGTTGATCGCGCAGGTACCGTTGCCTGAGCGTTCGGCGAGCCGATTGCTGGTCGTTGATGTTTCGGCGCAGCAATTCGCTGACCGGTCATTTGTCGATCTTGTCGAATACCTGCATCCGGATGATTTGCTCGTGTTCAACGATACGCGGGTGTTGCCGGCACGTTTGTTTGGACGCAAGCCAACGGGTGGCGCGGTCGAAATCCTGATCGAACGCATAACCGGCACACATGACGCCGTGGCGCAGTTGGGAGTCAGCAAGAAGCCGAAGCCGGGCAGTGCGGTCGTGCTCGATGGAGGTGAAACGTTCACCGTGCTTGGGCGCGAAGGCGAATTTTACCGATTGCACCTCGACGGTCCCGAGTCATTGGAAAGGCTGTTGCTGCGTCGCGGACGCATGCCGTTGCCGCCCTACATTACGCGCCCGGCCGACGCGACCGACGACGAACGCTACCAGACCGTTTTTGCACGCAAGCCGGGTGCCGTGGCAGCGCCCACTGCCGGGCTGCATTTTGATGAAGACACATTGTCGAAGCTGCGCGAGAAGGGTGTGAAATTTGGATACATCACCTTGCATGTCGGTGCCGGTACGTTTCAACCCATGCGCACCGAACGCATCGAAGATCACCGCATGCACCGCGAGTGGCTGAATGTGGGAGCCGAGCTGGTCGAGAAAATTCATCATGCGCGTGCGCGGGGCAGGCGCGTGATTGCTGTCGGCACGACGGTCGTACGTGCACTGGAATCTGCGTCGCGCGATGGGGTTGTGCAACCGTTTGCCGGCGAAACGCAGATTTTCATTTTTCCGGGTTATCAGATCTCCAGTGTCGATGCGCTGGTGACCAACTTCCATTTGCCGGAGTCCACATTGCTCATGTTGGTGTCCGCATTCGCAGGGCGTGAATTGATGCTCGATGCCTATGGTCATGCAGTCGGCAAACGCTACCGTTTCTTTTCCTATGGCGATGCCATGCTGATTCTGGCGCGGGAAAGCAACGCATGAATGCAATGAAGTTTGACCGGATTGCCAATGATGGAAATGCCCGGCGCGGCCGCATCACCTTTGCGCGCGGTAGCATTGAAACACCCGCATTCATGCCGGTCGGAACGTATGGATCGGTCAAGGCAATGACGCCGCAATCGGTACTTGAGACCGGCGCGGAAATCATTTTGGGAAATACCTTTCATTTGTTTTTGCGCCCCGGTCTGGATGTGATTGGGGAATTTGGCGGCTTGCACAAGTTCATCGGTTGGGACAAACCCATCCTCACCGATTCGGGTGGCTTTCAGGTTTTCTCGCTCGCGCAGCGGCGCAAGATCAGCGAAGAGGGCGTGCGTTTCGCATCGCCGGTCAACGGCTCGATGGTGTTCTTGTCGCCGGAAGAATCCATGCGAATTCAACATGTGCTGGATTCGGATATCGCGATGATATTCGACGAGTGCACACCGTATCCGGCGACCGAAAAGCAGGCGCGTGAATCAATGGAATTGAGTTTGCGCTGGGCGCAACGATCGCGGCGCGCATTCGATGATCTGCGCAACCCCAATTCGCTGTTCGGCATTGTTCAGGGCGGCACGTTCGCGGCGTTGCGTCAGCGGTCGGCGCAGCAATTGATACAAATCGGTTTCGACGGCTATGCGGTTGGTGGTTTGGCGGTTGGCGAACCCGAGGCGGAGCGTAATCGCACACTTGAACAAACCGTGCCGTTGCTGCCAACCGAGCGTCCGCGCTATCTCATGGGAGTGGGACGTCCTGAGGATATTGTCGAAGCCGTCGTGCGCGGCATCGACATGTTCGATTGCGTGATGCCTACGCGCAACGCACGCAATGCGCACATCTTCACCCGGCAAGGCGTCTTGCGTATCCGCAATGCGCAATACGAACGCGACACGCGACCGCTCGACGAAGCCTGCCCGTGCTACACCTGTCGATCGGGCTTCAGTCGCGCCTACTTGCGCCACCTGGACAAGTGCGGGGAAATGCTTGGTCCCATGTTGGCCACGATCCATAACCTGCATTACTACCAGGAATTGATGCGCGGATTGCGCCAGGCAATCGAGGGGCAGCGCTTGGCGGATTTCGTGGCGGAGTTTTATTCGGCGCGTCAGGCGCCGGTGTGATGGATCCGGAAATCGGGAATCGAGAATCGGGACATTCGCCGACGCGTCATTCCCGGACCGCGAAGCGAAACCCGGAAACGGTCTGCAACAGCCGAAAGGCTGGTCATTGGGTTCCATTTTTTTTGTGTATTTCAATCAAGTGCAAGAACCGGATCCCGGCTTTCGCTGGAGTGACGAGGTTTTGAATTTTCGCCTTCCGCTTTCCGTCACTCGCCTCGCGTCACCTGTCACGCGTCACCGAAACTTGCGAATAAATTCGCGCACTTCCGGATACACCACATTGCGCCAGCGGCGACCGCTGAAAATACCGTAGTGGCCGGCACCTTTCACGGTCAGATGGCGCTTGCGCGATGCCGCAATACCGCGACAAAGACTATGCGCTGCACGCGTCTGGCCGGGGCCCGATATATCATCGAATTCGCCTTCGATGGTGAATAGTGCCGTGCCCTTGATGGCAGCAGGCTTGACGCGCTGCCCGGCAACATCCCAGATGCCTCGCGGCAAGGCGTGTTCCTGAAATACGGTTCGGATCGTGTCGAGATAGTAGCCGGCAGGCATGTCGAGTACCGCGTTGTAGTCGTCATAAAACTGACGATGCGCTTGCGCATCTTCCAGGTCGCCGCGACGCAGATTTTCATAAAAGTCCCAATGCGACATGAAATGGCGGCTCGGATTCATGCTGATGAATCCGGTATGTTGCAGAAATCCGGGGTACACCCGACGACCGCGACCGGGATAGTTTTGCGGTACTTCCTGTATCAGCGTGTTTTCGAACCAGGACAGGGGTTTTGTCGTGGCCAGATCGTCTACCTTGGTCGGGCTGCAACGCGTATCGATCGGCCCGCCCATCAGGGTCATGCTCAGCGGGGTGGTTTCCTTGTTCGCAGCCATCAGCGAAATTGCCGCCAGAACCGGAACCGTAGGCTGACACACACTGATCACGTGCAGCTCACGCGCACCGATATGGCGAATGAATTCCTGCATGTAAGCGACGTAATCGTCCAGATGAAACGTCCCGGCTTCAGCCGGAATCATGCGTGCATCGATCCAATCGGTGATGTAGACCTTGTGATCGCGCAGAAGCGTTCGCACCGTGTCGCGCAACAAGGTGGCATGATGGCCCGAAAGCGGTGCGACGACGAGAACAGTCGGCTCGCGTTTGAGGCGACGCAGGGTCTTCGGGTCGTCGCTGTATCGCTTGAAGCGCAGCAGGTTGCAGAACGGCTTGGACAATGCAACCTTTTCCACGATCGGAATGTCGATGCCATCGGCCTGGACCGTGTGAATGTTGAACGCCGGTTTTTCGTAATCCTTGCCCAGCCGGTACAAAAGTTCGTAGTTGGCTGCAATTCTTGGTGCGCCGGGAAGTTGGGACAGCCAACTATCGGGTGAGGAGAACATCCTGGCCCCGGTCTGCGACCAGGCTACCAGTGGATTGAACGCGGCTCGGTTGAATTCGTGCAATTGATACAGCATTGTTCCTCTGTCAATGGCAGGATGCCTGAGCATCCGACCATGCATTGTGGCGGATTTTCCGGCGTCGCGCGACTGTGACGAAGCTGCCTTCTCAGATGGGGATTGCGCGAGTAGACTCGCGCACGTACATCATGAAACGATCCGGCGTGCGCCGGACGCTTGATTGCGGAGGACTGGGTGAAGCCAACCGATATTCGTAACCCCGGCTATTTTCACAAGGTGGTCGATTGCCAGTGGGCTTGTCCTTCCCACACTCCCGTCCCCGAATACATCCGATTGATATCCGCGGGGCGTTATTCCGATGCCTACATGGTCAATTGGCAGTCGAATGTGTTCCCCGGCATTCTCGGACGCACCTGTGACCGGCCATGCGAGCCGGCGTGCCGACGCGGTCGGGTGGAAGAAAACAACGGCGAAAAGCCTGAACCAGTCGCCATTTGCCGGTTAAAACGCGTGGCGGCCGATTTCAAGGACAATACTGCGATCAAGGCGCGCTTGCCCAAGCCGGCGCAACACAAAAACGGCAAGCGCGTTGCCTGTGTCGGCGCCGGCCCGGCATCGCTCACCGTCGCGCGCGATCTGGCGCCGCTCGGATACCACGTCGTCGTGTTCGAGGCCGACGCCAAGGGCGGCGGCTTCATGCGCACACAGGTGCCACGCTTTCGCTTGCCCGAAGAAGTCATCGACGAAGAAGTCGGATACATTCTCGATTTGGGTGTGGACTTTCGCGGCGGCCAACGTATCGAATCGCTCAAATCCCTGCTGGCGCAAGACTTCGATGCCGTTTTCGTCGGCAGTGGCGCGCCGCGCGGGCGCGATCTGGAGATTCCGGGACGTCGTGAAGCGGCGGCAAATATCCATATCGGACTGGACTGGCTTGCTTCGGTATATTTCGAGCACATCACGAAAATCGGTCGTCGCGTGATTGTGCTGGGTGGCGGCAACACGGCGATGGATTGCTGTCGTTCGTCGCGCCGATTGGGCGGCGAAGACGTGAAAGTCATCGTGCGATCGGGTTTCGACGAGATGAAGGCGTCGCCGTGGGAGAAGGAAGATGCCGAGCACGAAGGTATTCCGATCCTGAATTGCCTCGTGCCGAAATCCTTCGTGCACGACAATGGCAAGCTGATCGGCATGACGTTTCAGCCAGTGCGCGCCGAATTCGACCCCAATGGTCGGCGCAAACTCGTGCCAACCGGCGAAGCCGATGTTTTGCACGAGTGCGACGACGTACTCGTCGCCATTGGTCAGGAAAATGCGTTTCCCTGGATTGAACGCGATGTCGGCGTCGATTTTGATGAATGGGACATGCCGGTGGTCGACAAGGTCACCATGCAGTCGTCGCATCCGCAGGTGTTTTTTGGCGGCGATGCGGCGTTTGGTCCGAAGAACATCATCTGGGCGGTGGCCCACGGGCATGATGCGGCCGTGTCGATCGACAAACAGCTCAATGGCGAGGACATCCATGAACGTCCGCCGCCGGGGGTGGGTCTGGTGTCGCAGAAAATGGGCATCCATGAATGGAGCTACGACAACGATATTTCCACGGATGAACGATTTGCCGTGCCGTGGCGCGAGAAATCCAAAACGCTCAAGGACATCAAGCTCGAAGTCGAACTGGGATTCGATGTGCAAACCGCCTTCGATGAAGCGCAGCGTTGCCTGAATTGCGATGTGCAAACCGTATTCACGGACAACATCTGCATTGAGTGCGATGCCTGCGTGGATATCTGTCCGATGGACTGCATCAGTTTCACCAGCAACGCAGACGAGGCGGAATTGCGCACGCAACTGAGTGCACCGGCGCTCAATCTGACTCAGGCATTGTACGTTTCCGGTCCGCTCAAGACGGGCCGGGTGATGGTCAAGGATGAAGACGTCTGCCTGCATTGCGGCCTGTGTGCGGAACGCTGTCCGACCGGAGCATGGGATATGCGCAAGTTCCTGTTCAATGTCACCCATGCGGGCGCGGGTTGTCGCAGCAAGGCGACCAAGCGGGAGGCGGCATGAGCGACATCGAACACATCGATCCTGTTGGCGGGCTTGAAGGATTTGCTCCCTTTCTCCCATCGCTTGCGATGGGAGAGAGCAAAGGGGTGGGCGGGCAAGCGCCGCGGTTTCCTGAAGCGCTTCGACAAAGCCAGGCGTCGCCCTCTCACCCAACCCTCTCCTCCGGGCATGCTCGGGGGCGAGGGTTTCAAAATCCTCCGTCATCGAGGATTGCGGCATGACGGCGACACAGGCGGTCAACGACTTCGTCGTCAAGTTTGCCAACGTCAACGGTTCGGGTTCCGCATCGGCCAACGAACTTTTTGCGAAAGCCATCTTGCGCATGGGCGTTCCGGTCAGTCCGCGCAACATCTTCCCGTCGAATATCCAGGGTTTGCCAACGTGGTACGAAGTGCGTGTCAGCGAGCGCGGCTGGCTGGGGCGCCGTGGCGGCATCGACATGATGGTGGCAATGAATCCGCAAACCTGGGACGTGGATATGGCCGAAATTGAATCCGGCGGCTATTTGTTCCACGACAATACCAAGCCATTGCCAAAATCGAAGTTCCGCGACGATGTCACGGTGATCGGTGTGCCGCTGACGGCCATCTGCAATGCGACTTACAGTGAGGCGCGCCAGCGCCAGTTGTTCAAGAACATCATGTATGTCGGCGCGTTGTCGGTGTTGTTGGGGGTGGACCGCGAGGTCATCGTTGGTTTGATTGGCGAACAGTACAAGAGCAAGCCAAAATTGCTTGCGCCGAATGTCGAAGCACTGGATCTGGGGCGCGACTACGCGACAAAGAATCTCAAGCCCACGCGATTGCGTATCGAGCGGCGTGATGCGGTCGGGGACCGAATTTTCGTCGATGGAAATGTGGCGGCTGCGCTCGGCATGGTTTATGGCGGGGCCACCGTGTGCGCGTGGTATCCCATCACGCCATCGTCGTCGCTGGCTGAGGCGTTCCAGAAGTATTGCGCAAAGTTTCGCGTCGATGAGCAAACGGGCGAGAACCGCTTTGCGGTGGTGCAAGCCGAAGATGAAATTGCCTCGATCGGCATGGTCGTGGGTGCCGGTTGGAACGGCGCACGTGCATTCACCTCGACTTCCGGGCCGGGCATTTCATTGATGAACGAGATAATCGGGCTTGCCTATTTCGCCGAGATTCCCGTCACCATCGTCGATGTGCAACGTGGCGGACCATCGACCGGCATGCCAACGCGCACGCAGCAATCGGATCTGCTGGCTTGCGCGCACGCATCGCATGGCGATACCACGCACGTGCTGCTGTTTCCGGAAGACCCGCACGAGTGTTTCGAATTTGCCGCCGCTGCGCTGGATTTGGCCGATCGCCTGCAGACGCCGGTGTTTCTGATGAGCGATCTGGATATCGGCATGAACCAGCGCTTGTGTGCGCCATTCGCCTGGGATGATTCGCGTCGATACGATCGCGGCAAAGTGCTCAGCGCGGAAGAACTTGAAGCTGGCAAGGCATTCGGACGTTATCGCGATGTCGATGGCGATGGCATTGCCTATCGCACGTTGCCTGGTACACATCCGCGCCGCGGCAGTTTTTTTACTCGCGGCACCAGCAAGAACGCCGACGCACGTTATTCCGAACGCGGCGAGGATTACGTCGAAAACGTGCAGCGCCTGAAGAAGAAATTCGAGACCGCCAAGCGCCTGCTGCCGCAGCCGATCGTGCACAAGGCCCGCGGTGCAACCCGATGCGGGGTGATTTATTTCGGTTCAACTGCGCCGGCAATGGCCGAAGCATGTGCAATGCTTGATGACGGCGGATTGAGTGTCGACACGCTGCGCGTGCGAGGTTTTCCGTTTGCCGATGCGGTAAACGAATTCGTGGCCGCACTTGATCTGGTCTTTGTCGTGGAGCAGAACCGCGATGCGCAACTGCGGACCCTGTTGATCGAGCAGTTCGAGATTGATCCGGCGTGTTTGCGTGCCGTCCTGCATTTTGACGGTACCCCGATCACGGCACGCTTCATCGTCGCGGCCATCAGCGACGCCATGCGCAGTGCAAACCTGCATGCAATCCGCGACAACAAGGTTGCCTAGAGAGTCGCTGTTTCCCATGACCTACATCACCAAACCCAAGCTCCATCATCCATCATTGCAGCGCAATCGCGCCGGACATACGCGTCGCGATTACGAGGGTGCGGTATCAACGCTTTGTGCCGGTTGCGGTCACGATTCGATTTCTGCCGCAATCATTCAGGCCTGCTGGGAACTGGATATCCAACCGCATCGGGTGGCCAAGTTGTCCGGCATTGGATGCAGCTCGAAAACGCCTACCTACTTTCTCGGTCAGTCGCATGGATTCAATACGGTGCACGGACGCATGCCGTCGGTTTTGACGGGTGCAAACCTGGCCAATCGGGAGTTGTTGTATCTGGGCGTTTCCGGCGATGGCGATTCTGCGTCCATTGGCATCGGGCAATTTGTCCACGCGATTCGCCGCGGCGTGAACATGGTCTACATCGTCGAGAACAATGGCGTTTATGGGCTGACCAAGGGTCAGTTTTCCGCAACGGCCGATCAGGGCAGCAAATCCAAACGCGGCGCGGTCAATACCGATAGTCCGATCGACATGGTGGGTCTGGCCTTGCAGCTTGGCGCCAGCTTCGTTGCGCGCAGCTTCTCGGGAGACAAGGCGCAATTGGTGCCGTTGCTCAAGGCAGCCATGAGCCACAAGGGTGCGGCGTTCATCGATGTGGTCAGTCCTTGCGTGGCGTTCAACAATCACGAAGGCAGTACCAAGAGTTACGAGTACGTGCGCGAGCACAACCATGCCTTGAACCGGATGGATTTCATCCCGGCATGTGCGGAAATCACTACCAGCTATGCGCCCGGCGAAAGTGTCGATGTTCCCCAGCACGATGGCAGCGTATTGCGGCTGCGCAAGTTGCCGCCGGGCTACGATTCCGGCGATCGCGTCGCCGCAATGAACTATCTGCACGAGCGTCAGGCCCTTGGCGAAGTGGTGACCGGTTTGCTCTACGTTGAATCCGAGGCTGCCGATTTGCACGCGCACCTGAATACGGTTCAACTCGCATTCAATCGCCTCGATGAAGCGCAACTGTGTCCCGGAGCGAAAGTGTTGGACAAGATCAACGCCTCGTTGCGTTGATGGTCGGACGCGGCAACGTGGGCAAAACCTATGATCACGCCTATTTTGATCGCTGGTATCGCGATCCACGTCATGCCGTGATTTCGCCGCGCATATTGGAGCGAAAGGTTGCGCTTGCACTGGCCGCGGCTGAATACTATTTGGGGCACCGTGTGCGCAACGTGCTCGATGTCGGTTGTGGTGAAGGCGCATGGCGACGCCCGCTGCGAAACCTGCGTCCACAGATCGAGTACCTGGGGCTGGACAGCAGCGAATATGCGATTTCCCGCTACGGGCGCTCGCGCAATCTGCGCCTGGCGGATTTCGGCCAACTGGGCGAATTGCGCTTCGATGCAATGTTCGATTTGATCGTATGTTCCGACGTGCTGCATTACGTGCCTGCACCCGAGCTGAAACGCGGGTTGCGCGGCATCGCCGAAATGCTCTGCGGCGTCGCATTCATGGAATTGTTCACATCACGCGATGCGCCGGATGGCGACAAACAGGGTTTCATTGCGCGCTCGCCGCGTTGGTATTTGACCACGTTTGCGCAGGCCGGTCTCAACGCGTGCGGATCGCATTGCTACCTTGGGCCGAAACTTGTCGGCAGTGTGGCGGCGCTGGAAACCATCCAGCCGGCTTGAGCGTGGCGATCAAGCGTGATTCTTGGCCGTGCGCCAGTGCGACTGCATCTACCAGGAGAATTGACAATGACAAAGATTCTTGACGGACGCGTAGCCTTGATCACGGGTGCGTCATCTGGAATTGGCGCGGCCACAGCCAGGGTGCTTGCGGCTGCGGGTGCGACCGTCGCAATCACTGCGCGGCGTACGCAACGCCTCGACGAACTGTCGGCTGAATTGAAGAAAACCGGCACGGATGTCTTGACCATTGCCGCCGATCTGGTTCGCGAAGAAGAGAATCGACGAATCGTTGCCGAGACCCAAGCGCATTTCAGCCGTCTGGATATTCTGGTCAATAACGCTGGCGTCATGCATTTGGCACCCGTTGATGCGGCCGATGCTGCGGATTGGCGCCGGATGCTCGAGCTCAATGTGCTCGGGTTGATGATTTCATCGCAGGCGGCATTACCCGGAATGCGCCAACGTGGCGATGGTCATATCGTCAATATTTCTTCGACGGCCGGGCGCATTTCCAACCCCAACGCGGCCGGGTATTCGGCGTCAAAATTTGGCGTCGTTGCGTTTTCCGAAGCACTGCGTCGCGAAGTTTGCAAGGACGGGATCCGCGTCAGCGTGATCGAGCCGGGCGTAGTCGAAACCGAATTGCGCGAGCATATCGCACATGCCGAAACACGCACGGCGATCGATGCATGGGCGGCATCGATGCGCCAATTGCAATCCGTTGACATCGCCAATGCCGTGCTTTATTGCGTGAGTCAGCCCGCTCATGTCAACGTGAATGAAATCCTGATTCGCCCGACGGATCAGGAGAGATGATTGAGAGGCGGGACTCGGGAATCGGGAAGACCGGAAAGACTTGGGCTCGTCATTCCAGCGACCGCTGGAGTGACGAGCGTTTCCTTTTATTCGCTTTGAGGCTAGCGGCTACCGGCTAGCGGCGCGTAACTACGCTTTGCGCGCGTCCCGATTTCCACGCCATGGGCGATGCTGCTTGTTGGCGGCAGCATGTGGTTTGTTTGGCGCGTGCGGATGTGGGCGACGAGCGTGGGATTGCTTGCGCGGATTCGGGCGTGGTGGCGGCGATTCGAGGTTCAGTGGACGCGATGGAGCAAACCCTTCGACCGACTCGATGGCGATATCGCGCTTGAGCATGCGACGAATGTCACGCAGCAGACGCGCTTCGTCGTGAGCGACCAGCGATACGGCCAGACCTTCGGCACCGGCACGACCGGTGCGGCCAATGCGATGGATGTAGTCCTCCGCGACCATGGGCAGGTCGTAGTTGACCACGATCGGCAACTGGTCGATATCCAGACCACGTGCGGCGATGTCGGTGGCAACGAGGATGGTGATTTTGTTGTTTTTGAAGTCTTGCAGTGCGCGGGTACGGGCGTTTTGACTCTTGTTGCCATGGATTGCCGCACAACGCAGTCCGGAAGCTTCCAGAAATTTGCACAACTTGTCGGCGCCATGCTTGGTGCGGCTGAACACCAGACTCTGGCGACGGCTGTCTGCGGCCAGCAGGTGCAACAGCAGATCACGTTTGCGATCGCCATCGACCGGGTGCACCCGATGCGTGACCGTTGCGGCAACACTATTGCGTGCAGCAATCTGGATTTCTTCCGGCTCACGCATGAACTGGCTCGCCAGTTGCTTGATCGGCTCGGCGAATGTGGCCGAAAACAACAAGGTTTGGCGACGCTTGGGCACGCCAGAAAGTATGCGATGGATCGCCGGGAGGAAGCCCATGTCAAGCATGCGGTCGGCTTCGTCGAGTACCAGAATTTCAATGCCGGACAAATCGGCGGTGCGCCGTTCCATGTGATCGATCAGGCGTCCCGGCGTTGCGACAAGAATATCGACGCCGCGCTTGAGCGCCTGCATCTGCGGACCCATGGAGACGCCACCAAAGATCGTGGTGCTGCTGACGCGAATATGCTTGGCATAGTCGCGCAGGCTGTCGTGCACCTGTGCGGCAAGTTCGCGCGTCGGGGTGAGAATCAGCGCCCGTGGCCTGCGTGATGGCGTGGCCGGACGTTGCCCGTTCGGATACAGGCGTTCGAGCAGCGGCAACACGAACGCTGCGGTTTTGCCGGTACCGGTTTGCGCGCCGGCAAGCAGATCGCGGCCGCCCAAGGCGACTGGAATGGCAGCTGACTGGATCGCAGTTGGCGCGGTGTAGCCTTGATCGGCGAGCGCACGCAAGAGTGCGGGCGAAAGCCCGAGGGTTTCAAAAGACATTTCGGAAAGCTCCAATAGTGGAGACAAGCCAGGCGGCATTCAGAGGATTGCGTTCTGGTTGTCTCTGGCACAGGAATGTGCCGACGCATCGACGTTGGTATGTCGATGCGACTTGCGTGACGCGGGGTTTACGCGACCGCCTGCCTGCAAGCCTTGGCAAATGCCTGGCCAGACAAACATCCCAAATGAACCCGGAGCGTTCCCACAAACCGCGCCGCAGGCGAAAAGTGGAATCTGGGCTGCGGCAAATTGCAGTGATTCCGGTGGCGTCGTTTCCGAGTGGTGCGGGGCGAAAACCACAAGCGATCGCTCGTGTGAAATCGGCCGGAAGGGAAAAACGAAAGTCGACGCGGTAAAGCTGGACGATTGTAGCAGGCTTGTATCCAATCGTCACCGTTTTTCAGCGATCAGCGTGGTTTCGAGTTCGCATGAGTGTCCGGGCTGCGGCAATTGCTCAGCGGCGGGGCTTATGCACATGTCAGCCACGTATGCTACTTTTCCCCGGTTTCGGGTAGCGCCCAAAGCCCATCGCAATTGCGGAAATTCCATAGCCAATGCGCATTACCATCGAGCTGGACCAAGCTGACGTTGAGCAATTCGTTGCCACCATGGACCGGTCGCGCCGATTGGCGCAAGCGATGGATGAAGCCGATGTGGTCGATGCGGCCAAACACGCGCTCGACATGCTGCCATTGGCCGCTGCGCCGACGTATGTGCGCAGTCGCCTGGTTGGCGTGCAACGCCTCATCCTCATGCTGGAAGACGAAGACTGGGCATTGCCAAACCCGGAGCGAGCAGAAGTATTGACTGCTCTCGTGTATTTCAGCGACCCCGACGACCTGATTCCGGACGATGTCGAAGTCATCGGGCTGTTTGACGATGCCGTGGTGCTGGAACTGGCTCTGCGGCGCTTGCGCCATGTACTCAAGGCATACGCGGAATTTTGTGGATTTCGCCAGCAATTGAAAGACTCCGATTCGGAATTGGCGGATTCGAGTCGAAGCGAGGATACGTCGCAGTCACGCGTGCAACGCGCTGGCAAACTTGCGCGTCGCCGGGATGTTTTGCGTGAGCGCATGCAACGGCAGACCAGACGCAAATTGGGCAACCATCAAGGGGAATCGTAATGGCCTTCGTTGCCGTGTTGCGCGAACTGACGCGCGAACAGCGCCATGTGGTTTTCGCCAGCTTCCTCGGCTGGACCCTGGATGCGTTTGATTATTTCCTGCTGGTGTTCGTGATTCCGGAAATCGCGCATGACTTTGATGTTGGCCTGACCGAAGTATCGTTTTCGCTCATGCTCACGTTGGCGATGCGTCCGATTGGCGCCCTGTTATTCGGGCGCTTGGCCGACCGCTTCGGGCGTCGCCCCATCCTGATGCTCGATATCGCGCTTTTCGCCATCCTCGAAGCAGCATCCGCTCTGGCACCTTCGTTGACGGTATTACTTGTCGTGCGTGCCTTGTTTGGCGTTGCCATGGGTGGGGAGTGGGGGATTGGCGCGTCGCTGGCACTGGAATCCATTCCAGCCAAAGCGCGCGGTCTGGTTTCCGGTATCTTGCAGGAAGGCTACGCGGTCGGCTATTTGCTTGGTGCCGTGGCCTATTGGCTCGCATTCGACATGATTGGTTGGCGCGGGATGTTTGCACTGGGAATATTGCCGGCCTTGCTGATTTTGTACATTCGACGTTCCGTACCGGAATCGCCCGCCTGGCAACGCGCTCGCTCGCGTCCCGCACCAAGACTGCTGGACTCCATTCGCGATCACTGGCCGCTGCTGATCTACCTGATAGTGCTGATGACCGCGTTCAATATGTTCAGCCATGGATCGCAGGATTTGTATCCCACGTTTCTCAAGCAACAGATGCATCTGGGTACTGCCACCGTAAGCAAGTTGACCATTGCATTGAACATTGGCGCAATTCTCGGTGGATTGATTTTCGGTGCCTGGTCACAACGCATCGGACGACGTCGCGCGATTGTCGCAGCCGCCTTGCTCGCATGGCCGATGATTCCACTGTGGGCATATGGTGGTTCGATTCTGCTGCTGGGAATTGGCGTATTCGGTTTGCAGGTGATGGTGCAGGGCGCTTGGGGTATCGTACCGGTACATTTGAATGAATTGTGCCCAGCCGGAGCACGTGCGACCTTGCCCGGGTTCGTTTATCAGGTTGGCAATCTGCTCGCGTCGGGAACCGCGACATTTCTGACGTGGTACGCGGCGCAGCGCGGTGGGGATTTTGCTTTCGCCATGGCCAGTTTCATTGCTGCGGTGGCGATCGTGTTGGCATTTCTGAGTGCGTTCGGACCCGAGTCGAAAGGTACGTCGCTGGATTGATTTCGAAAGAGGATTGACGCTGATGGATGCGACACCGCTGTTGCGCTCGATACCCATGTTCTTCGGCTTGGCCGATGAAGATTTGATTGCCTTGTCACACGCACTTGAACGACAGATGTTCAAGGCGGGCACGCTGATTTTCGCTGAAGGCGACACCGGCAACGCGATGTACATCGTGGAAGAGGGCGACGTGAACATTTTCCTGCCCGGCGAAGCCTCGCGGCGCATATCACTCAACGATATAGGTCGCGGCGAATTTTTCGGCGAACTGGCGCTATTCGACGAGAAGCCGCGCAGCGCAAGCGCTCTGGCGACAAGCGATTGCGTATTGCTGGCGCTCAAACACGCGACACTTGCCGATTACGTGCAGCAGCGCCCGCGCGCTGCCATGGCAATCTTGCGCACCATGAGTGGTCGCTTGCGCGAAACCAATACGCTGCTCACCACGCGCGCAGCGAAAAACGTTGATGAAGAATTCGACAAGGGATTGTCCTGGAGCGATCGACTTGCCGACAACGTGGCCGAACTCAACGGCAGTTGGCGCTTCATCGTTTTCCTCATCGTGTTGACTGCGGTGTGGTGCCTGGGAAACTCGGAGTTCTTTGGGTCTGCGCCAGATCCATATCCCTATCAATTCTTCAATCTGGCCCTGGGAATTCTGGTCAGCTTGCAGGGACCGCTGATCGTGATGAGCCAGAATCGCCAATCGCGCAAGGATCGCGCGCGTGCCGATACCGATTTCAACGTGAATCTGAAGAACGAGGTGAATATCGAAACCTTGTTGCGCGAACTGAGCGAATTCCGCACGGAAATGAGCAAGGACAGCGTTCAACGAGCAGCGCGCCAAAGTGCGCAACACGACGCGCGCGATCGCTGATTGGTACGAACGCATGGCTTGAATGCGTGCTCGGGTTTTGCTGGATTGAGTGTGTTGCGACGAAAAAAACACGCATGACGTGTACAATCACGCCTCGATGTTGTCTTGCCTCACGCAATGGCGCGCTGTCGTTTCTGCGTTGCATTGTCTTCACATGATTCAGACGAATGACCTCCGAAGTAACCGAGTCAAACTGGCGCTTGCGCCTGGAAGATCGTGGCGACTACCTGTATGCGGAAGTGTGTGGTGCGGAGGATTCCCCCGCAATCACGCTCGCCTATTGGCGTCAGATTGAAGTCGAATGCAAGAAACGAGGCACACGCTGGCTGCTGGTTTGTGACCGATTGTTGGGCGAGCCGGCAAATCCGGACGAGTTCGCCATATTGGCTCAGGCGCTCAGTGAAGGCGCATTGGTCAACGTACGCATCGCTTTTCATGAACCCGTGGCAGAACACTTGCGCTTCGTCGAGCACGGTGAAATTGCGATGCGCGAGGCCGGATTGATGCTGCGCGTATTCGGCAGCGAACGCGAGGCTGTTCTATGGCTGCGCTACGGACAGACATGAGTCACCACATTCAAATTTGCGGGAGTCCGATCATGAAAAGATGGTATTTGGGTTTGATTGGTTGCGTAATGCTGGCAACAAGTGCAGGCAATGTATTGGCTGCGGGCGGCACGGAGCAACGTAACACGGCCGAAATCGAAGCGCTCAAACAGCAGTTGGCGCAACTGCAAAAGTCTGCTTATCGTCCCGAGCTTGGCCATCAAATGCTGGATCTGCAAATTCGTCACGCGCGGCTCTGGTTTGCCGGCAAAGCGAAAAACTGGATTCTTGCTGCGTTCGAGTTGCAGGAGTTGAAAGAAGCATTTGAAGCGGTCATCGAGCAAAATCCGGACGATGCCAATTTTCAACCCGAGCGGCTGGCGGACATTTTGCCCGCAATGACCAATGCACCCGTGCGAACCTTGCGTGATGCGATTGACCATGGTGACAAGGCAAAATTCGAGGCGGCCTTTGACGGCCTGTCGGCAGCGTGCACCGGATGTCATCGGGCTGCGGGAATCCCCTTTCTGATTATCCAGCGTCCCAAGACGCCGCTTTTGGACAATTTGAGGGTTGAACCAATGCCGCTTCCGAAGGTGAAGACGAAGTAGTAGGCCCGATCAAATATCAGGCAATTGATTCATCGTTGTTGGTCCGGCACGTACGCGATGGGCGCTTCGCGCTTGTTGTGTACAAAGGCAACGACAAGGATGCGCGAGTACACGGTTTGATTGATGGAACATCAATCCAGAACGCGCCTCGCGCCGGCGTAGTGTTTGTTCCAGTACGACGAGTCCAGATAGTCCAGGCGCACGGTGCCACCGGTATTTGGCGCGTGCACGAAGCGCCCCTTGCCCACATAGATGCCGACATGACCGATACGTCGCCCTTCGGTGTGGAACAACACGATATCGCCGGATTCGAGTTGGCTGCGGCTGACCTTTTGCGTCCGCATGCGGCTGATTTTGTCGGCGGTTCTGGGTAACGCGATCCCGGCGACGGTGCGAAACACGTAATCAACCAGTCCACTGCAGTCGAATCCGCTTTCTGGCGTGTTGCCGCCATACCGATACGGTGTGCCAACCAGACTGATGGCGCGAAACAGGATGTCGTTCGGGTTTGCGCGTGAATTTGCCGGGTATGGCCGCACCGACGATTGCACGTTGGTGCGGCCGCAGGCAGAAAACTGCATCACGATGACGGTGATGATCAGGCAGCCAATGAATTCACGGATCAGGCGCATTGCGCGTACGTTCGGTCATCCATGCTGCGCTGTCAACGCGCGGGACGGCGAAAAAGAAGATAAAATTTGCGATTGTTCCGGATGGATATCAGCATGCAAGCCGAAAAAGACAAAGTCGTCAGTTTTCATTATGTCCTGAGCGACAATGACGGGATCGAAATTGAATCGTCCCACGAGCGCGAACCCATGGCGGTACTGTGTGGTCGTGGCGGCATCATTCCCGGGCTCGAGCAGGCGATGCTCGGGCGTGGCGCAGGCGATCATTTCGCCGTGGTCGTGAGCCCTGCCGAAGGCTATGGCGAGCGCCGCGAAGACTTTGTGCAGCGTGTCGCAAAGAAGTACTTTCGCGACCCCGGCAATCTGAAGCCGGGCATGGTGACGATGCTGCAAACCAAAGATGGTCCGCGTTCAATCACCGTGTTGAAAGTTGGTTCGAGCGTGGTCGATGTGGATTTGAATCATCCGATGGCGGGCAAGACACTGAAGTTCGCCATCGAAATCACCGACGTTCGCGAGGCGTCCGCGGAAGAACTCGCTCATGGACATGCGCATGGATCCGGTGGTCACGCGCATTGACCCGACGATGGCCGCAAAAAAGGAAAGGCCCGGTTTGCACCGGGCCTTTCGGGACGCCCCCTTACGATTCGTTATCAGGCAGCAGCGCTGCCCACCAGCGTCAGTTTTGGACGCTGCTTTTTCGGCGCGGACTGCGCGTCGGCAACGCGGTTGAACAAATGCTCCTGCTCATCGGCCACGGCTTGCTCGAAGTGAACCATGCGTGCTTCGGCTGCAGACGCGACAGTGGATGGTATTCCATTGCAATCAAGCATTTGGCGAACCAGTTCGCGTTGATGATCGGTGAAATCAGGATCCTGCAGTGCTTCGTCCAGTGCACAGATCATGGTGGCCAGCCAGCCGGAGGTTGGCGAGCGCAGCGCAAGCAGCAATTCGTTGGTCGGCAGTTTCATGAGCAATCCGAAGTTGCATTCCGGCTTTTGCCGGCACTGGTTCACTATGCAGATTCGATGCCAACCCGGTTGACATGCCACCGTCGATCCGGTTTGCCGCGTCAAGGCGCGTGGATCCGATGACGCTGCGCAATACCGATGTGCTGATTCTCGGTGGCGGGATCGTCGGGCTGGCGTGTGCGCTTTATTTGTTGCGTGCGGGTCGCAGCGTCTGCATTCTGGAGCGTGCGAGTGTTGGCTCGGCCGCATCGCACGGCAACTGCGGCACGATAACTCCCAGTCATTGCATGCCGCTGGCGATGCCAGGTCAAATATCCCATGCGTTGCGTTGGCTGTTGAAATCCGATGCCCCGTTCCGGATTGCACCACGTCTTGATTTCGCGTTGCTTGAATGGCTGCTGCAGTTTGCGCATCGGTGCAACCGGGAAGATTTCAATCGCGTCACCGCGATCAAGGCACCGTTGCTGCGATTGTCGCGCGAAACGCTGGAAGAATTGATTCGAAGCGAAGCGCTGGAATGCGGCTTCGAGATGCTTGGCACCATGAACGTTTTCCGCGATGCAAAGGCCTTCGAGCAATCGCAAGGACTGGTGCGCCTGTCCGCCGAATGCGGCATTCCGGTTGAAGTCCTGGATGGCAATGCCTGCCGCCAGCGCGAACCGGCATTGAATGAAAAAATCGTCGGCGGATTCTTCAATCCCCTCGATGCACACCTTCGCCCGGATCGCTATAGCGCGGAACTGGCGCGCAGGGTCAAGGCCATGGGCGGGCAGATACTTGAATTCACCACGGTCAATGGATTCGAGCTCAGCGGTGATCGAATCGACAAGGTACGCACAAACCAGGGCGAATTCAGCGGTCAGGATATTGTGCTGGCGCTGGGCGCCTGGTCGCCGATCCTCGCGCGACAACTGGACTTGCGTATCCCGATCCAGCCGGGCAAAGGTTATTCGATAACCTACACACGTCCGCAATGTTGTCCGCGCATTCCGCTTACCTTGAAAGAATGTGCGGTGTGCGTCACCGGCTGGCAGGACGGTTACCGGCTCGGCAGCACAATGGAGTTTGCCGGCTACGACTCGCGTCTGAATCGCAAGCGTCTGGATGCGCTCAAGCGTGGTGCATCCCGATACATGCGCGACCCCGAGGGCGCGCAAATTGTGGAGGAATGGTATGGCTGGCGGCCAATGACGGTCGACGACCTGCCCATCCTCGGACGTGCAGAAAAGCTACGTAACCTGATGTTGGCAACGGGACATGGCATGCTCGGCGTCACCATGTCCGCGGCGACGGGATTGCTGGTCAGTGAGTTGATTCAACGCAAAGCCACAAGCCTGGACATGCAGCCATTTTCGCCGTTGCGCTTTGGACTTTGAGGGCGAGCCATGAACGAAAAAGCGGACACGTACACGTTGTACCAAGGTTCGACACCCTTGCTGGTGTCGCTGCCTCACGATGGCACGGCACTGCCTGAACCCATCGCCGCACGCATGACGCCCGCTGCGCAGCGCGTGCCGGATACCGACTGGCATGTCGCGCGCCTGTATGCGTTCGCGCGTGAGCTAGGTGCTTCGATGATCGTGCCTCGATTGTCGCGCTACGTCGTTGATCTCAATCGTCCGCCCGACGATACCTCGTTGTATCCCGGTCGGAACACGACCGGGTTGTGCCCGCTGGTGCAGTTTTCCGGCGAGCCGATTTATCTGCCGGATCAGCAACCGGCTGCCGGTGAAATCGCCGAACGCGTTACACGTTACTGGCGCCCGTATCACGACGCATTGGCCCGCGAGATCGCACGAATCAAGCATACGCACGGCCGTGTTGTGCTGTGGGAGGGTCATTCCATCCGCAGCATCGTACCGTTCCTGTTCGATGGTCGCTTGCCCGATTTCAATCTGGGCACCGCGAACGGGACGAGTTGTTCACCGGCATTGCAGCAGCGCCTGAGCGCAGCGCTCGACGCACAAACCGATTATTCAAGCGTCATCAACGGCCGCTTCAAGGGCGGCTACGTCACCCGAAATTACGGCGCGCCGAATCGACGCGTCGATGCCGTCCAGCTTGAGCTGGCGCAATGCAATTACATGGATGAAGAAGCGTTTGCCTTTGATGAAAGCGCCGCCCGCCGTGTTCAAATCCTGTTGCGTACAATGCTGGAAATCTGCGTGCGCGGGTAAAACATGCCGATACAACCGAATTACTCAAAGCCGTTTCCGAATATTTTGTCGTAGTCGGTCGGCGGCAGATCGTTACCCTGAAAGATTCCGATTGGCGTGTAACCCGAATAGCCGGGAAATGCGTAGTAGATGTTGGGATTTCCCATGCGTCTGATCAGTGCTTCCGACAACACGCGACGATAATCGGTGGTCACGTTGACATCCGCGCCTTCGAATAGCTGATCTTCGCCGAGTCCGGGGAAATTTCCGTAAACGTGACCGCCGTTCACCGCGGCACCCAGCGCCATCATGATCGTGCCGTAACCGTGATCGGTCCCGCCGGATTCGTTTTCCAGCACGCGTCGGCCAAATTCGCTGACGGTAATCAGCGTGACGTTGCGCATGTAATTGCCGGCTGGATCGCTGGCCAAGTCGGTGTAGAACGCGTTCAATGCATCGGAAAGTGCTTGCGCCTGAATGCCGAAATAGTCGTAGCTGTTGGTGGGATTGCCCTGACCGTTATGGGTATCCCAACCGCCGACATCGACGGTGGCAATGCGCAAGCCGACGTCGCGCTTGATCAATTGCGCGATGTTTTGCAATTGCGTGGCATAACCCGACGCATACACGGCACCGCCGGCCGGTTTGTAGCCCGCTGTATTGCCTGGCGACCAGGTACTGAAGTCGATCGAACGAAACAGCGCCAGCGAGTCGAGCGTATCCAGTCCGGCACTGGCAATCGGCAACGTGCTGGATTGCCACAGCGAAGGCAATACCTGTACCACACCATTGAGCCCCGCGACGCTGCCGTTATCACTGGAATTCCACGCCCAAGTGCCTTGATCCAGCCGAAACGACGAACCGGAATTCATCGTGATGGTTTCGGTACTGCCAAGCAGACTGCTGGCCGTGATGCTGCCCATGCTGACCGCCGGAACCGCGACGTTGTCGGGCAATCCGGCGCTGAGCAAGTGTCGCGTCAACCAACCGATGCCGCGACTACCGCCGCCGCCCATGCCCGCTTCAAGATTCGTTTGTGCCTCGAAATGGCTGCGCACAACCGGTTGCGGTTGCATCTGTCCTGCGCCAACCACGATGCCCAGATGGTTTTGCGTGTACAGCGTACGCAGGGCGGTAGCACGGGGATGCAGTTGCCAACCGGTGCTACCCAATGGCAAACCGGCGCCAGTGCCGGAGTAGGGGATGCGGGTCGATACGCGATTCAGTTCGTAGGCAGCGCGATCCGGGTGATTCTGACCGGGCGACACCAGACTCAACGCATCCATGGCACCGCGCAGAAACACAACCACCAGCGTATCGGTAGTGGCGCTGGCCGATGAATCGAACGCGGCGAAACTCTTGCCGGTGGCGCCGACGAGGGTCGCAGCGCCGCAGCTCTTGAGAAATTGACGCCGATCCAGATGCAGAAAACTCATGCCGTCATCCTCACAAGGTCAGAAAATCGGGACTGGACAGGATCAGCGCGACCATCGAGCGCAGGCGTGCAATGGTGTAGTGCTTGCTCAGATTGTTGGCGTTCCAGGTGCCGGTTCGCGACGGCAGGCCATTGCTGGTGCCATCGGTAGTCAGGTCCAGCACATCGATTGCTGCTGCATTCTGGCGCATGAAATCCACGGCAGCGTTGTAAACGTTTGCCGGGCGGTAGCCGAGTATCCGGTCGCACCACATTCCGGCGATATTGGCGGCGGTGCGTGCCGATACCGAGAGCGTTGCAAGTGTCTGGCCATGCACATCACCCAGAAACGCCGAGCCCGGTGTCGTGCGGTCCACGGTGGTTTCCACCAGTTGACTCAACATCCGCAACGTCATCCCGAGAGATCCGGTGCTGGCCCAGGCGGTACTGTCATCGGGATAGCCATTGGGTGCCGGCCAGTTGAACAGGCGATGGCCGGCGCTTTGCATCGCGGAAACTACCGCATCGGTCGTTGTCCAGTCGCCGCTGGTATAGTTGGGATTATCAATGTCCGGAACGGGTGTGAAATTTGCGTCGAGTGTGCGAAGGGCGCTGACCATTGCGTGGGCGGGGCGTTTCATTTTCTGCGCCCGGGAATTGGCGTAGTCCGACGATTCCAGAATCGCCTGGGTAACCAGTTGCAACTGGTTTGGTGCCAGGTAATTCTGCATGAACACCGTGGCGACGCTATTGATCAGGTCCGGCGATGGGTTGTCGCTGACCAGACGTCGACACATCTTGGTGGCGATGTGCTTGGCCACACCGGGATGGATGGCCAGCCAGTGGAATATGTCGTAGCCGCCTTGTTGATGCTTGTTGGGCTGAATGTACCGATTGAGGAAAAACAATTGGTATTTGTAATGCAGACTGTCGACGTATTCGAATGTACCCGGATTCGGATCGTTGCGGGTTTCGTAGGTACTCTGCGAAATCGTCCAGCCGCTAAGCGCGCTGGTCACCTGATACACGTCGTCGTCGACGTATTGCAGACGAATCGGATAGCCATCGGCACCCGTGCCCGTCGGCAAGTCATAGACTCCGGTGATTGGATCGGGATTGACTACACCGGCGTAATTCATCGCTCCCAGCGTATGCAGCTCACACAGTTCGCGTGAATAATTTTCGTTCGGGCCGCCCGCGGTGCTCGAGTACAAATCGAGCATGTACATCATCGATGCGGATTTGGCGGTACGCACGAGCAACGTTTCAAAGTTGCCAAATACGCCGTTGCCGGACGCGGTGTCGCGGAAGATTGCATCAAACGCGGGAAACATTGGACCGCCGTCGTAATCCCAGCCGTTGACGCTGAAATGATCGTGCCAGAAATCGATCATGACTTCCTGCAACTGGCGCTTGCTGTATATCTGCCGGATCAGGGTCATGCATTCGGTTT
>DASSXQ010000107.1:0-15666 GCA_035703725.1 Rudaea sp. | reverse complement strand
CGCCAGCGTGTCCAAACGTGCCCTGCGCCGAATTCAACATGGCGCTCCACTTCGGTAGCGGAGTGTTCGTCAGATGCGCTCAAGTCGACTTTGGCGCCGGCGCGCAAACCCGCTCACTCCCCGCATTGAAAAGACAGCAGGTGATCCGGGTTTAACGCCATGGTCTGGCCGAGGCTGATGACGCCGCTTTTGCGCAGGTGAATTTCATCGCGGTGCAGGCGCAGCTCGTCGTCGTCGCCAAGCTTGACGTAGGTGCCGTTGGTGGAGCGGTCTGAAATCATGTAATACCCGCGCTTGTATTCAATCAACGCGTGATTGCGCGAAACCCATTCCGCATCGACGATCAGCGAACTTTCCGGATCGCGACCCAGCGTGAATGGCGGCGACAGCGGATCGATTTCCAGCACCTGGCCGCGATAACGCATGACCAGCTTGTTCTTCGCGGTCGGGGTGGCATCCAGACGAATGGCACGTTGCACCATGGTCACGTTGGAGGTGTCTTCCTGCCACGTAATGTCCACGATGTCGATCGGATGCTGCTTTCCGGCCACGCGCGCTTGACCGACCGAGCGCGAGCGCAACATTCCTGCGTTGGTCAGCATCTTCAAAGTGCTGGCGGTACTGATGATTTGTTCGCGCTTTGCCAGTGCAGCCATGCGCGCGGCAACGTTGACGGCATCGCCGTAAACGTCGTTGTCTTCTTCGACCAGGGCATCGCCATGATGCAGGCCAATGCGGATCGCAAGGCGATCCTTGGCAAAGCCGGGGTCCAGCGCAATGCGCTTTTGCATGTCAACCGATCCGAGCAGGCCCTGCATCGGTCCGGGGAAGGTGCACATGATTTCGTCGCCGATGGTCTTGATCACGTGCCCGCCGTGGCGTGCAGTGACTTCCGACAAGGCATTGAGCACCGCCGCGATCAGGCGACGCGCTTCGATGTCGCCACGCATCTCGAACAGCTTGGTGCTGCCGCTGACGTCGGCGAATAAGATGGTGAGGGGTTGGCTCTGGGTCATCGCTTGGCAAGTGTAGGGCAATCCACCGACCGGCTCCAAGTCCGGCGTGCGCAATCAGGTGTCATTTTAGTGCAACCGCAGCCGCGACGATGTCCGCATCGCTTGGCAGGACCAGCGTTGCAGCCCCTGCCAGCGGCGTGTACGTGTCCACACCAACAACACGTTTGAGCGGCTTGCTGGCGAGCCCGGCTTCGACAATTGCGGTAATTATACCTTCGCCGACGCCGGCCGACCGGCGCCCCTCGTCGACGACCAGAATGCGCGCGCAGGCGCCGGCATGGCGTGCAATGGCCGCTTCATTGAGCGGCTGCAACCAGCGCAGATCGATGACGCGGGTTTTCCAGCCCAACTCTGCCTCGATCTTGCGCGCGGCGCGCAGGCTCATCGGTACGCCGTTGCCATAGGTAAGGATGGCCAGATCCTGCGCGAGCGGTGCGTAGACTCTTTCCTCGCCCAAAGTCAGCGCCTGATCGGGTGGCGGATAGGCAAATTGCCATTGACCGTCGGCGGCTTCGTACAAATCCTTGGTCATGTACAACGCAATGGGTTCGAGGAATGCGCAAACGCGACCGTCCACCTTGGCCAGCGCCATCAAGGTGCGCAGCATCATTGCCGCGTCGTCACCGCGCGACGGACATCCAACGACCAAACCGGGAATGTCGCGCAACGCGGTGATGGAATTGTCGTTGTGGAAATGTCCGCCAAAACCTTTCTGGTAGCCCAGAGAAGCAATGCGCATGACCATTGGGTTGCGATATTGCCCGTTGGAGAAAAATTGCAGCGAGCACGCCTCGCCACGAATCTGGTCACAGGCATTGTGAAAATAAGCCAGATACTGGATTTCCGGCATGGGCAGCATGCCCATGTTGGCAAACCCCTGTGCCAATCCCAGAATCACGGTTTCGTCGAGCAGCGTGTTGAACACGCGGCTGCCCTTGAAAACCTTGTGCAAGCCTCGCGTAACCGTGTACACACCGCCTTTTTGCGCCACGTCCTCGCCAAACAGCAAGGCTTCGGGATATTTGCAGAACAAATCGTGCAAGGCCTGATTGATTGCAATGGCCATGTGCCGCGGCGGCAGTTTTTCCGGCAATTTGTCGTTGCCACCGAAAATTGCCAGCCGCTTTTCAGCGTAATCGGCACGCTTGGCTTCCAGATTGACCTGATTGGGATGGTAAGGCGCGAGTGGCGCAACGACATCGGCAAGTTGGGTCAGCTTCGGGCGGCGATCGGCTTCTTCGGCAGCGATGAAACATTGCTTGCGGATCGCTTCGTACTTCGCCAGCAGCGCATCCCTGGAATACAAGCCGGATTCCAGCGCAATGGCCGCGGAACGCAGCAACGGGTCGCCGGATTCCACTGCCATGAGCTCTTCAATACTGCGCCATTCAATCTCGAAATCGGTGCCGGCGTGGCCCATGACGCGGGTCGTGCGCAAATGCAGAAACGTCGGCCTGCGGCGCGTGCGGCAATGATGTACGGCCCGCGCGACTTGTTCGTATCCTGCAGCAAGATCAAGGCCATCCGCGTAAAAATAATCCAGATCGCGGCGCCCGGAAAAATTGGCGGATACCCAGTCCGTCGGCGTCTTCACCGAGATGCCGATGCCGTTGTCTTCACACACGAACAGCACCGGTGCCGGCAGCTTCTGGTACGCCGTCCACGCGGCGGCATTGAACGCAGTTTGTGCTGTGGCGTGGTTCGACGACGCATCGCCAAACGAACAGATGGCGATGGAATCGGCCGGGATCGGCAAGTCATGACCAATGCGTCGTGCCTGTTCAATGGCAACGGCGGTGCCGAATGCCTTGGGCAAATGCGAAGCAATGGTCGAGGTCTGCGGCAATACCCACAGCAATTTGCTGCCCCACACCTTGTGCCGACCGCCGGAAATTGGATCATCCTTGCTCGCCGCGAATGACAATGCCGAATCCATGATCGGATCGAGCTTGCGCCCATCGACTCCCGGCAGCTTGCGAAAGCGTTCGGCCATGAATGCGCCGCTGCGATAATGCAGAAACGCCGGATCCGTATGCCGGGTCAGGCGCGCCACCATGGCGTTGCCTTCATGGCCGGACGATCCGATCGTGTAGAACACCTTGTTTTGCACGCGCAATACGCGCGCCATCAAATCCAGATGCCGACTGATCAATTGCGATTCGAACAGTTCGGCAAAATCGCGCCGCGTGCACAAACTGCCGGGCAAAATCGGCGCATCGGCATGCGCGAGCTGAGGACTGACGGTCGCAACCGGCTGGTGCCACGCCTGTACGAACTCGATGAAGTTCTGATCGCAGACTTCGGCGCGGTTGATGTTTTTCTGGCGGGAGGCAATTGCGTTCATCGTATCGGGTCGACGTAATGAATATCCGGGATTCAGGCCATGCAATGGACTGTAGCAGCTATCAAAGCGGCGCTTTCGACAACAAGTGACGCAACGCGAAAAGCGTAGATCGTGGTCATGTCGTTGCGGCCTTGTGACGCGCAAACCATTCTTCGCTGGATTGAACCCAGATGCCGACGACTTCATCCTCGAACGGTGGCGGCATGCGCGTCGTTCTGAGCGGACTCGAACCCAGCTTGCGCGCAACTGCCTGCGATGCCGCATGGTCGGCGTGGATGCAATGTATGATTTCAGTCCATCCCAACGTGCGAAAGGCCCAATCGGTTGCGGCTTCCGCCGCTTCGGATGCGTAGCCGCGCCCCCAAACGTGACGTGCGATGGTCCAGCCGATTTCAGTGCCGGGCCAGCCTTCCGGGCACAGTGGTCCGACCCGACCAATCCAGCGTCCGCTCGCTTTCTCGATCACTGAAAACGGGGCAAACCCTTGCAGCGACCAGCCTCCGGCAACGAACAGAAAAGACCGCCACGCCACCGACCGTGGCTGCACCCCGCCGAGAAAACGCATGGTTTCTGCGTCGGCTGACAGTTCTGCCCACGCGTCGAAATCGTCCAGTTGCAACGGGCGCAGCAGCAAGCGCGGGGTCTCCAGGCGCGGTGTTGCCGGGCCGCCTTGAACGCAGGCTGCATCGCGCTGCACTGGCTTGGGCGCATTCATGCAGACGATTCGGTGCTGGCATGCACTTGTCGGGATTGCCATTCCTCGCGTGTCTGTCCCCAGATATCGATGGGAGTGTCGTCGTAAGGATGCGGCAAACGACCCGAACCACGCAAACGCGACCCAAGTCGCTGCGCCAGCGCCTGGGATGCGTGATTGTCCGGATCAATCGAATGGATTACTTCGTCCCATCCCAGATTTGCGAACGTCCAATTCATCGCCGCAATACCCGCCTCGGTGGCAAAACCCTTGCCCCACGCCGAACGTCGGAATGCCCAACCAATCTCCGGACCCGGCCAACCTTCGGGCCGCCACGGTCCAAGCTGCCCGAGCCATTCACCGCTGCTTTTTTCTATGACGGAAAACATGGCAAAGCCCTGAATCACCCATGCCCCCGGCATCTGCAGGAATTTTCGCCAGGCTTCGCTACGCGACTGCACTCCGCCGATGAAACGCACCGCTTCGGCATCCGCCTGCATCTGCGCGTACGCATCGAAGTCCTCGATCTTTGGCAAGCGCAGCGTCAATCGCGCCGTATGCAGTTCCGGTTCGGCCATGATGCGCGGATCAAAATGCGTTGATGCCTGTCAGTTCGCGCCCAACCACGAGCTGGTGCACGGTCTCGGTGCCTTCGTAGGTGATGACCGATTCCAGGTTCAGCGCGTGGCGGATCGGACAGTGCTCGGTGGTGATGCCGGCGCCGCCGAGGATGTCGCGGGCTTCGCGCGCGATGTCGATGGCCATGCGCACGTTGTTCCACTTGGCCAGCGATACCTGGGTCGGTTGCATCTTTCCGGCGTCTTTGAGGCGGCCCAGTTGCAGCGACAGCAATTGCGCCGTGGTGATTCGGCGTGCCATGTCGGCCAGTTTCAATTGCACCGCCTGATTGGCCGCAAGCGGACGCTTGAACAGAATGCGCTGCTTGGCGTACTCGTTTGCTTCGGTCAGGCAGGCAATGGCTGCGCCGATCGGCCCCCAGGTAATGCCGTAGCGAGCCTGGGTCAAGCATCCCAGCGGGCCTTTCAAACCTTTTACGTTGGGCAGGCGATTGGCTTCGGGAACTCGAACATTGTCGAAGAACAGACCTGAAGTGACCGACGCACGCAAGCTCATTTTCTTGTGGATTTCCTGCGCGCTGAAACCGGCGAAATCCTTCTCGACGAGAAAGCCCTGAATGCCGTCATCGGTCTGTGCCCAGACAATGGCAATGTTCGCCAGATTGCCGTTGGTGATCCACATCTTCGCGCCGTTGATGATCCAGTCGCCGCCGTCTTTTTTTGCATTCGTCTTCATGTTGGCCGGATCGGAACCACCCTGCGGTTCGGTCAACCCGAAGCAGCCAATCACCTTGCCGGCAGCCATGTCCGGCAACCAGCGCTTGCGCTGTTCCTCGCTGCCGTAAGCGTAGATGGGGTACATGCACAACGATGATTGCACCGAGGCAAAACTGCGAATACCCGAGTCGCCACGTTCCAGTTCCTGACAGATCAAGCCGTAGCTGACCGAATTCATGCCGGCGCCGCCGTATTCGCCGGGAATCGATGATCCGAGCAGACCAAGCTCGGCCATTTCCGGAATCAGGTCTTTCGGAAACACGCCCTTGTCGAAACAATCGCCAATGATCGGCAGCACGCGCTCGTCGGTGAACCGCGCCACGCTATCCTGCACCATGCGCTCCTCCTCGCTCAGCAGCGAACGCACATCGTAGAGATCGACAGGATTCAGGGGTACGGCGGGCATGGAAAACTCCGGACTTTGCGGCTCAGCGACAAGACCGCGTATTCTAGTGTACGCCCCGAACAAGGTCACGAAAAAATAGCGCGATGCGCATTCCCGTCCTCACCTATCACGCCGTCAACATCGCCGGCAACGACTATGCAAACAACGACCTTGTCGCATTTGCCGCCGATCTGCGCCT
Organism: Rudaea sp.; assembly: GCA_035703725.1. Classification (GTDB taxonomy): domain Bacteria; phylum Pseudomonadota; class Gammaproteobacteria; order Xanthomonadales; family Rhodanobacteraceae; genus Rudaea. Next base: position 9,673 of record DASSXQ010000107.1, on the reverse strand, counting down.
GATCGACGATCTGGGCGTTCGCATTGTGCCGCTCAGTCGCGTCGCGGATGCTGTACTCGGTCGCACGGATTGCGATCTTTCGCGTTGCGTTGCCTTGAGCTGCGACGATGGTTCGGATTTTGATTTTCAGGATCTGGATCATCCAGTCCACGGCCCCCAACGCAGTTTGTTCAACTGCCTGCAGGATTTCATCGACGAGCGTGGTGCTCTGGCACAACCGGATCTGCATCTGACCAGCTTCGTCATTGCCTCCCCGCTGGCGCGAAGCGAGCTGGACCGTCGATGCCTGGTTGGCCACGACTGGATGGGGGAGCACTGGTGGCAACGCGCCATTGCTTCCGGGCGCATGGCCATCCAATGCCATAGCTGGGAACACAACCATCCCGCACTTGGCGCGACCGGCACTGACGGAACACCGCGCGGCTCATTCGAGGTCATCGACTCGCCCGCGCGTGCCGAGCATGAAATCGCGCAGGCAATGGCATATCTCGGGCAGCATCTGGGCCAGCACGAAATAACCCAGTTTGCGTTTCCGTTCGGGCAAAGCAATCGCTACCTGATCGACACATACCTGCCAACGCGCGGTCGCGAACTGGGTCTGCGCGCCGCTTGGTCGACCGACGGCCGCGCCGTCACCCCGACGGACAACGTCTGGAATCTGCCGCGTTACGTGTGCGGCTGGCATTGGAAGTCCCCTGACGAGCTGCACCGCATCCTCGCGGCACCCTAATCGCGATCCTGTTCGGGTTCCCGAATCAAGCGCGGGGTTGCGTCGATTGTTCGCTGCGATCACGAAAACCCTGTTCCCTGTTCCCACTCACGGCGGCATCCGCGTTTCGTGCCTTCCGGCAAATTGGGATCACCCTTTTTTCCCTTCCTCGCGCGAGCGGGGATCGTCTTGGCTTTTTCCTTCCCCCCGCGTGCGGCGCAAGGTGCCAAAGGCGGAAGGGGTCGTTCTTGATCTTGATCGAGTGCGGGCCTGTCGCGTGGATGCGCTGATCGAGACTGCCCTGTGCGAAATTCGCGCGGCGGCGTGACGGCTCAAAACGCGCCGATTGCAACGGCCATCGCTACCAGTGCACGTTTCATTTGATCGTTCAACGGTTTGTGCCAGTGGACAAGCAGCTTGTCGTGACCGGTTGGCTCAAATCCCGCGGACAAATCCACTTCCCACGCGCGTGGGTCGCCGCAATAGCCGAAATATGCGTCGCATTGATCGGCAAAACGGCTGAATCCATAGCGCAGCAATTGCGCCATCGCGCCGCCTGCGCTGCCCAACGTCTGTTTTTGCATCTCATCCAGATGCGCGTAGGCGCGTCCATCGGTACAACAACCGCCTACCAGCATCACGTTGCCGAACGGCGCAAATTTCGCGTAGGACATCGGCATCAGCGCTGCATCCGCCGAGCGCCGAACGAATGCAACCACATCGTGCTTCCAGTCCGGAATCGGATGGCCGAATTTGCGTTGAAACAACTCGCCAACAACGCATCGTGGATCGTCGAACTCGGAAATGAGCAGAAACTCGGGTTTTGCGGAAAGTGGCATCGCGGCTCTCGTTCAAAACGGCGCAAACGCCTGCGCCTTGGCGATCATCTGGCGTTGACGACGCGCATCGACGTCGCGCGTCCAGAACACCAGCAAATGGTCGTGTGTCGTCGATTCAAATCCAACCGCTCGATCAATGCGTTCGGCCAGCGCATCGCCACAATAGCCGAACACCGCCGCAAACCGCGGCGCAAAATGCGCCACCGACCAGCGCAACGTGTACTGGTAAATGCCGCCGGCCGTGCGTATGGCGTCGCGCTGCCGTGCATCCATGCGACGCAATTGGCGATTATCGACGCAGGCCCCGCCACCAAGCAGAATGTCACCGCAATCGGTGAAATGCACATAACACACTGGCGTCGCTGCACCGCCTTGGGTGGATTGGTAACTCGCAACCACATGATGCGGAAATTCCGGCAGATCGCGTCCGTACTTGCGCCGGAATAGTGTTTGCACAGCCTGTGGCGCGTCCTCGCATTGCGTCACATCGATAAAGTCGGCAAGCTTCATTGATTCAATCCGGGCGCGTTGCGCACGCCGTGTGGTACGTGCCCCGTCGCCACATGTTGACGTGCGGATTCAACGTTGACGTGCGAGTCGTCAAAAAAGATGTCGGCGCCGAAGGCCTGCAAGAATGGACCCTTGTCGCGCCCACCGAGAAACAAGGCCTCATCCAGCCGCACGCCCCAACTGCGCAAGGTCAGGATCACGCGCTTGTGCGCCGGCGCAGATCTTGCGGTAACCAGTGCAGTGCGTATCGGCGAGGCGTCGCCTGCCGGATATGCTGCCTGCAAGCCATGCAGCGCTGCAAGAAATCCGCGGAACGGACCGCCGGAAAGTGGTGTGTCGGCGTTCTCGACTTCGTTGCGATGGAACGCCTCGATGCCTTGTTCCTGCGACACACGCTCGGACTCGTCGCCGAACACGACCGCGTCGCCGTCGAAAGCAATGCGCAACTGCTCGGATGATTTCTGCGCGGCCTTCGATGGCAGGATCGTGGCCGCAGCCACGCCAGCGGCAAGTGCGCGCGCCACGTTTTCCGGATTGGCCGAAAGAAACAAATTCGCTGCAAACGAATGCACATACGGCGAAGTCGATGCGCCACTGGTGAACGCTGCACGTGAAATATCCAGACCGTAATGCTCGATCGAATTGAAAATGCGCAAGCCCGTGTCGGCGGAATTGCGCGACAGCAAGATCACTTCCACTCTCGGGGCAGCGGGCGGTGCCTGATTGAGCTTGAGCAGTTTGCGCACGAGCGGAAACGCAATACCGGGTTCGAGCAAATCGTTTTCGTGTTGCATCTGGTAGGCGCGATACGCTTCCACGCCTTCGCGCTCGAACAATGCGTGGCTTTCGGACAGATCGAACAACGCGCGCGAGGTGATCGCGACGATCAGTTTTTCGTCGCTGCTGTCGGCGCGGGCATTGTCGATGCTGTCCATGCGCACAAGTCTAACGCCATCGCACCGTTCGTTGCGGCGGCGCGTGGACGGCCTAGTCGAAACGGGACTTGAAGATCGTATCGGCGAGGATCACCGCAGCATAGGCATCGATGCGTCCGTAACCCTGCACGGGATTGGGAAACGTCGTGGACGCAATTCCTCCGCAGGTCTGACTGTTGGAAATCGGCACGGCGGTCTCGCGCAAAATATCCATGACCCGTTGCGGATTGCCTTTCAGGGCGGGATTGATCGACATGACCAAGGCCGCTGCTCCCGCGACATGCGGCGTCGCCATGCTGGTTCCGCTCATGCTGCCGTAGGCCGAATCATTGGCGTTCGTCACTGACCACACGTCCGAGCCAGGCGCCACAACATCGGGTTTTACGCGCCCGGCGCCCGTTACCGGACCACGGCTGGAAAAGCCCGACATCTTGTCACTACTGGTTGTCGAACCAACAGTGAAAGCGCTGTCCAACGTCGCCGGCTCGTCGGAAATCGTGTTGCAAGCCAAACCATCATTACCCGCTGCTGCAGCAAAAAAAATTCCTGCCTGCTCCAGTACGTCGATCGCCATTTTGACTTCGGTGCCATCAACACAACCTTCCGAAACCGGGCAACCCCAGGAATTGCTGATGATATCCGGCGCCAAGTCCGAATCGGGATTGTTGCCGGCAAGGTCAGTCGGCGCCAACAACCATTGCGCGCATTCGTTGTAACTTGCAGGCGTACCGACACCATCATTCATGTTGCGACAGCCAATCCACTTGGCTCCAGGTGCCACGCCAACCTGATTGCCGGCACCATCGTCGCCCACCATCGTGCCCATCGTGTGCGAACCGTGGCCCGGGCTATCCGTATCGTCATCGCATGGCTGTTGGGAATTCGCCAGACACAACGTGTTGGCAACATGAATCGCGTCGTGCCAATTGTAGTTGTGATTCGCGCTCACGCCATTCCAACCGCGATAATGCGACTTGAGGGCCTTGTGGGTCCAACGAATGCCGGTGTCCTGACCGGCAACGGTCACTCCCTGACCGGTGATACCCAGCGCCCATACCAAGGGTGCACGTATCTTGTTGACACCCCACACAATCGATTGCATGGCTTCCGGTCGCATCGGAATTTGCGTTGTCGGCAGACGCAAGAACCGCGGTTGATTGTCGTCAAGACGCGCTACATCGTCGCGTTCAGCCAGTTCACGAAGTTGTTTTGGCGTCAGTTCAGCCTGGATCATGTTGACGATCCAGTAACTGCGATACGCCACCCCGTGGTCGCGTAGCCATTGTTGCAGCGGTTGCTGGGAAATATCGGCGGTGGCACGCAGCGTTGTGACCAGATTGCGCCGTCGCTGCAGGTAGTCGCCGTCCTGGCGCAGCAGTGCGATTGGCGTCTGTGCACCGAGCACGATCAACGCATCGGCGCGACCGTCGCGCTGCGCTTGCGTCATCAGATTTGGTGACAGGTCCGCTGCCGCCGCGCCACTGCAAGCCAGCATGATTGCAGCAGCCAACGCGCCATGTCGAAAGCACCCTGTACGGATCTTGTGCATCGATTTTTCCCGGCTTGCCGATATCGTTCGCTCAAAATGCAAATTGTTCATTGAGAATTCGATCCTCCAGATTGTGTTCCGGATCGAACAGCAAGGTGACGGTTTGCTCCCGCGATTCGCTGATCGTCACCTCGATCACATCGCGAATCTCGTTGGAATCGGCCGTGGCACTGACAGGACGCTTGTACGGATCCAGCACCTCGAAATGCACCTTGGTGCCGGCGTGCAGAATCGCACCACGCCAGCGCCGTGGACGGAACGGACTGATCGGCGTCATCGCCAATACATCCACGCCAAGGGGCAATATTGGCCCGTGCGCGGAAAGGTTGTAGGCCGTGGACCCAGCCGACGTGCAAACCAGCACACCATCGCACATCAACTCTTCGATTTTTACCGCGCCATTGAGCGACACCTGAATATGCGCTGCTTGCTTGGTCTGACGCAACAGCGATACCTCGTTGAAAGCCAACGAAGTGCTGGTCGTACCCGATTCGCTGAGCGTTTCCATCAGCAATGGCTTGAGTGAGGTCGGTTGCGCAGCGGCAAGCCGCTGCTCCAAATGCTCCGGCTGGTACTGATTCATGAGGAAACCGACCGTGCCCAGCTTCATGCCGAATACCGGCTTGCCCAACGCCAGATAACGATGCAGTGTACGCAACATGAAACCATCACCGCCCAAGGCGACGATAACTTGCGCTTGTTCAATGGGTATGTCGCCGTAGCGCTCGTGCATTTGCACAAGTGCGGCCTGAGCCTGATCGGATTTGCCGGCGACGAACGCGATAGCTGTATTGGATTCGGACATGCGCCCGATTCTACGCGACAAGTCGCACGCGCGGCCATCGACTTTCGCGCCCTGTCGAACGGATGGGTTCCGTTGCTTAACCCCGGCGCACACCACGCTTCGTTGCATTGCCCACCAACCACGGAGAACCATCATGTTGAAACCACTGTGCATTGCCGTAATTGCCGGACTTGTGTCGTGCTCCGCCATGGCCGATAGCCACCTCGGGTATTCGCTCACCGTCTACAGCGCCGCTCAACCCGGCCAACTCAGTACGACGAACCTCGCCACCTATGGAGTGAATTTGCCGGGATACGCATTGGTGCGTGATACCCGCCGCATGACCTTGACCAAGGGAATCGCCGATTTGCGCTTCACCAACGTGGCCACGCGCATTGACCCGACCACGGTGGCATTCGAGTCGCTGTCGGATCCGGATGGAACCCGCGTAATGGAGCAAAACTATCAATACGATCTGGTCGACAATGCCAAATTGATTGATCGCTACATCGGCCACACCATCACGGTCGACCAACTGCGCGGGGACAAAGTCGACACCATCAAAGGCAAACTCCTGTCCGCCAGCGGGGGACTGATTTTGCAGCGCGATTCTGGCGAAGTGATTACTCTCACCAACTACAACAACATCCAGTTCCCCGCGCTTCCCGGCGGCTTGATCACGCGTCCCACGCTGGTCTGGAAAGTCGACAGCAAACGCGGTGGTGCGCAAGATGCACGCGTGAGTTATCAGACGCAGGGCATCACCTGGTGGAGCGATTACAACATTACCTTGCGCGAACATGGCGACACCTGCGACATGGACCTCGCGGCATGGGTTACTCTGGTGAACCAATCCGGAGGCAGTTATCCGGACGCGCAGCTCAAGCTCGTTGCCGGGGTCGTACATCGCGCGCCGTCGCGCCAGGCGAACAACAGGATGTCGTCAATGCCCATGGTTGCGGCACGACAAGTCACGGCAGATACGGGATTCACCGAATCGGGCTTGTCCGAGTACCACTTGTATACTTTGGGGCGCCACACCGATCTGCCGGACAACTCGACCAAGCAGCTCGAACTGTTTCCTGCCGCGCATGACATTGCCTGCCGCAAGCAACTGGTTTTCACCGGCGGTCCGGTGCCGTGGAGCTACTGGTCAGGTCCAATTGTCGATCAAGGCTACGCCGCCACAAGCAAGGGCAGCGTCGGCTCGTATCTGGAGTTCGACAACAAAAAGGCCAACCACCTCGGCATGCCGTTGCCGGCCGGACGCGTGCGCGTGAATCAAGCCAATCAATCCGACGGCGCTCTGGAATTCATCGGTGAAGATGTGATCGAGCACACGCCACGCAACGAAACCTTGCGCATCATGTTGGGCGAAGCGTTCGATATTGTCGGTGAGCGAAAACAGACCAGCTTCAAGGTCGACAGCGCAGGCAAGACGCTCGACGAAACATTCGAGATCAGCGTACGCAATCGCAAAAAGGAAGCTGCCACAGTCGTCGTTCGCGAATATTTGTATCGCTGGAACAATTGGCAAATCACTGCGAAGAACCACGATTTCGTCAAACGCGATGCACAAACCATCGATTTTCCACTGAATATCGCGGCCGATGACGAAGCCAAGGTTACCTACACCGTGCATTACAGTTGGTAGCTTCGACGAATACCGCGCCCGGGCCCACACTGACCGCACCACGCTTGCGCAATCCGATCAAGAGCGTCCCCTTCCGCCTTCGGCACCTTCTCCCGCGTAGCGGGGGAAGGGAAAAAAGGAATGATCCCCGCAAGGCGGGGGAAGGGAAAAAATGGATTGATCCCCGCAAGGCGGGGGAAGGGAAAAAAGAAATGATCCCCGCAAGGCGGGGGAAGGGAAAAATGGAATGATCCCCGCCTTGCGGGGGAAGGGAAAAAGGAATGATCCCCGCCTTGCGGGGGAAGGGAAGGAAAATTGATCCGCGTTCGCCAGCCGTCAGGTGATTTCCAGCGCGCGTTTCAATGGTCGTTTCAACGCGAACGCCAGCACACCGCCACACGCGGCAATTGCGGCATGCATTGCCCAGAACCCGGTCGGGGTCATGTGCTCGTAGAATCCACCGAGCCAGCCGATGATCGTGTTTGAAACAAACAGAGTCAGAAACACCGCACCCATCAGCGTCGCCTTGACGCGGGTCGGCGCCGTGCGCGACACCAATGCCAACAGCGGTGGCCAGTAGTACAAGAATCCGATGCCCAACAAGATATCGTAGGCGATGGGAATCAGCACGTTGGTTCGGGTACCCATCATGCATGCGCCAACCAATAACAGGTTCGCTATTGCAGTCAGCCACGCACCGGTACCAATCTTGCCCAGATCATCCGGCTCGCGACCGCGCGTGGCCTGATACCGCCACAACGCAAGCAGCAATGGCACACCGACAATGCTCGCCAACGGATCGATCGAATTGAACCATGCGACCGGAACATGGAAGCCGAGAAAATCCAGATCGACGCTGCGATCGATCCATACCAGAGCGAGGTTCGTGTTCTGGTAATAACCGATGCTTTGGAAAATGGTGATCGCCGAAACCACACCCAGTGCCGCGACAATGCGCCACTGGCGCGAAGTCAAACGAGTCGTTGTTTGCGTCCTGGATATCCGCGGTCGATCCGCCGGCAGGTAACGAAATCCCGCGATATAGGTGGCGAGGCCGATCAACATCAGCGCGCCGGCCAGTCCAAATCCCGCATGCCAGCCATACAGTTGCGCTAGCAGACCGCAGGCCAGCGGCCCAACCACGGCACCGACATTGATGCCCACGGAGAAAATCGTGAACGCACGCGTGCGCCCTTCCCCATCGGACTCGGCGTAAAGTTCGCCGACTTGCGTCGAAATATTGCCCTTGAGCAATCCACAGCCGGCAATCAACAACGCCAGCGCCAGCAAAAACGACGCATCGAAAGCCATCGCCAGGTGACCCGCACTCATCATCACCGCGCCGATCATCACGGCCAACCGACGACCAATCCAGCGATCCGCGATCCAGCCACCCAGCACCGGCGTGAAATACACCAAACCCGAATACAGACCCATGATCTGAGACGCCAACGCCAGCGTCGTCATCGGCCCGAACACGGATTCCAGTGAGGAACGAAACGCCGCGAACCCGACGATATGCTCGACATGACCCGGCAGCAGCAGCGCCTGGCTCATGTACAAAACGAGGATCGCGGTCATCCCGTAATAGGAAAACCGCTCCCACGCCTCGGTAAACGACAAATACGCCAAGGCCATCGGCTGGCCGAAGAACGTGCGCGACCGCTCGTTCAGTTGTGAATTCATGCAAGCTCCCCCGCCATGACGGGGAGCCTAACCCAAAACCCCGATCACGAATACCGACGACCGGAACGGGCACTGTCTGGCCCTCGATCGGTTCGCCTGAACGGGCACAATGGGTCAGGTCTTGAATCGTGAATTCTTCGCCGCGTTCACGATACGACTGACCATCGAATAGTGCAACCCGAAATGACCGGCGATCGCATTCATGCTGTAACCGCCGCTGGCGTATGCTGCAAGAATCGCGCTGTCGCGATGGCGATGATGCCGTTGGTATTGTTCGAGCGGCAAGGCTGGCGGTCGACGTTGAATACGCGGAACATCGTCCAGTGAAGCGCCGTCTTTGATCCTGGCCTGCATGCGTTCGACAAATGCGTCGCCTCCCAGGTAAACCTGTTGCTTGAGGTCCAGCCAAGGTGACGACTGATTGCGCCCCTCACTGACAAAACGCCGATACACCTGCATGGCCGGTTTGCGCCGAGTCCCGAACGCGGAGAGCACCCAGTCGACCGTGAGCCATTCTGGCACCTCACTCCACCCTGCAGTGGCCCGATAGCTGCTCCATGGCCAGTCATTGGCCGAGCGCACCATACCTGCCCGGACCGGATTCAACACAATATAGCGGGCCAACTCCAGCAGGTAACTGTCCCGGTCCACCAGAATCGCCTTGTAACGGCCTTGGAAGACGTGCCCGACACGACGATGACGACGGTTGAACGTCTGGGTATGCACTCCATTCAGCTGGCGCATACCCTTGCTCAGGGTGGACTCACGCGTCTCTACCAGCAGATGGTAATGATTGCTCATCAGGCAATACGCATGACATGCCCAATTGGATCGCTCGCAGACCCCAGCAAGCAACTCCAGGAACCCCTCGCGATCCTCGTCATCCAGAAAGATGTCCTCGCGTCGATCACCACGCGACGTGATGTGATACAGCGCACCGGAAAACTCAATGCGTAGCGGTCGGGACATTTGTGAAGATTATCGCTTTGTAGGCGTCGATTCAAGTTTAAAGACCTGACCCTATTGCG
>DASSXQ010000084.1:0-2927 GCA_035703725.1 Rudaea sp. | reverse complement strand
TGAATGTCTGCACCATTTCGTTGGCAGGGAACGCGCACCGGCCTTCAAAGACGCAATGGTTGAGCTTGTCGAGCGCTTCGGTGTCTTGCATCGATACCGTTTGGGTGGCGAGTTTGTGCTGCATGCGCGTCCAGGTGCCTTCGGGCGGCGCGCGATGCAGGTACTCGGAAAGCAACAGCAGGCCCTGATCGGGCAGGATGTTGGCGCCGGGCATGGTGGCGGCGTGTTGCATGGCTTCGAAGGCGACTGGAATCAAGTGCGAATTGCCAGGCTGTTGGCACAGGACCATGTAGGTGTTCGCCAAGTCGTACGCGGCGCGAGGGGAGTGCGGATTCGCCTGCGCTTCGCTGAGCGTGAACAGGAGAGGATTCGCCCAGTTCAGCGCACGCATCCAGGTGACGGCGGCAAAGAACACGATGAGCACCACGCACAAGCCGTTGCGAAGTACGGGCAGCTTCGCTTCGGCATGCGGCAGCAAAAAGGAAAACAGCGCCAGGTACAAGCCGATGCTGGCAAAATAATTGCGATGCTCGAAAGCGAGTTCGAGTGGAATCACCGTGCCCGTGAGCAAGTGTCCGGCGAAGAACCAGCCAATGCCGAGGGCGAAGAGCGGGCGCGCACGGCGCAGACGCAGGGCCGCGACGAGGACGCTGGCCAGTGCGAGAATCGCAAGCGCCGTGGTCGGCGGGTCGAACAACCCGCGCGAAAGTTTGATGCCGTCGTGATACAGCGCCAATTGGTTCGGCAATGGCAACAGCGACCATTGCACATAATCCCAAATAATGCGTGGTTCGGTGAGCAGTCGCTCGCCCAGGGTGAACGACCGACCGGCCCACGCTGCGGATGGCAGGGCGTGGCCGACAACCCAGTACAACGCCAAGCAGGCGGGAAGCACCAATATTACCAGATACATCACGAGCAGTCGGCGGTCGATTTTGTCATCGGCGCGCGCGAATCCGAACATGATCCATTCGACGATCAGGGCGTACAGAGGCAACAAGGCGGCCGATTCCTTGGACAGTCCGCCAACGACAGTGCCGAGCACGATGCTCGCCACGGCGCGCATGAGCCCGGGTTTTCCGTCGCGCATGCGCACGCGCGCGGCAATGTAGCCCCACAGTCCGGCGAGCACGAAAAGCTGACACAGGCTTTCCATGCGTTGCACGATGTAGGCCACTGCGGTGAAATTGATCGGCGCCAACAACCACGCAGCGGTTACGCACAAAGCCAGCATATCGGCATGAGTGGTAGTGAACGCCGGCCGGCGCGCGCGCAGTAGGGTTCGTAGCAGGCCGAACAGGAGCAAACCGTTGATCAAGTGAATGATCAGATTCGTGACTTTCATGCGAAATGGATCGCCACCACCCAAATACCAGTCAATCGCAAAGCTGGTCATGGCAAGTGGTCGCCGCGCACCCGAAGGCTGTCCCAAAGTCGCGTTGTGCAGTGACTCCCAATCCAGCGAATGGATGTGCACGTTGGTGTTGAGAGCGATGTTGGGGTAATCGTCAAACACATAGCCGCCGTGAATGGACGGCCAATACGCGATGACGGCCAGTACCAATGTGGCAGCAAGACCAAGCCAGATACGGCGGGTTGCCTTCGCGGAATTCATGCACCTGCGTCGTCTAATGGGAGTCAGTGGCCTGATTCGAATCGACCGCCGACTGATCAAGGTAATTTCTCAGGTTCACGAGTCCGAGCCGATCATTCGTATTGTAGGGGTCGATGCGTTTGGCGACCTCGACATAAGTGCGCTCGGCTTTATCCCGCATTCCATTGTGGACATACGTGCGCACCAGAAAGGCACCGACCGGCGCATCCGCACCGGGTTGCCAGGCAAGTTTTGCCTGCGGCAACGCACGCTTCCAATCCCCAGCTGCCGCATAGAGTTGTGCCGCGGTAAGACGCAGCTTCCATTTTGGTGGAATTCCATCGGATTGGCTGTGCGCTGCCGCCAGTATCTCCACGATCGTATCTGCCAACAATGCCGGATCCGCGCCGTTGCAGGTGCGCTGATCGTTGATAGAGGCCAGATCCGCGAATACGTACTGTTCGTCGAGGGTGACGAACGGACGAGCCAGCGCGATGGCTTGGTGAAGGTCGTTCGGCGTTGCGTTACCCGAGATAATGCAGTCGGCCTCTACGCGAACCAAATAGGCCATTTCGCGAACGTGCGGATTGGGGCTTTGCAATAGACCATCGATGGCTGCGCGTGCGGCTGTCGCGTTGCCCTGGTGGATTTCGTAATACGCCAGTGCGGTGTTCGCGCGCAGGGAGTCGGGATGATGCACGGCTGCTTGCAGCAGGAAACGCCCCTCGTCGGCCCATACGAATGCTCGCGCGTGCGTAGCCAGGCCCAGCGCCAAGGCATAAACACCTGCGGCCAACACCCCCAGTTTCCAGCGTGGCATGGCGCCGGGCTCGATCCGCCGCGTCAGGAATTCCGCGATGCCGGCCACAGCCAGCAGCAGGCCGAAAGCGGGCAGGTAGTTGCGGTGTTCAAAATACAGCTCGAGCGGCAGAACGCTCGACTCGATTGCGTGTGCAACGAGGAAGAAAAACCATCCGGCGAAAACGCTGGGTGCACGTTTGCGCAGGGCGATCGCCAGCACGCTGATCGCGACCAACGCCAACAGCGCGAACACGGTGGAGGGTGGCGATAGCAACCCGGTGGAAACGGCGAAATCGTCGTTGAACACACCCATCGCCGGGCCGCGCGGAAGCAGCAGTGCGCCGATGTAATCCACAAGCGCGCGGCCTTCCGAAAGCAGGCGCTGTGGCATGGTGAAATCGCGAATGGCGTAGCCGCCAAGGAAACGATCCGGATGCAGTGCAAAAATGGCCGCCGCCAGTGCGCTCGGAATAATCAGAAATACGCTGTAGAAAATTGCAAGAATGCGCTTGCCGTCATGGGCGCGGCGTTC
>DASSXQ010000286.1:0-7515 GCA_035703725.1 Rudaea sp. | reverse complement strand
GTCATCTCCACCAACCCCAGGGCCGAGATCGGATAGACGGTGGTGCGCGCATGATCGCGGGCCAGGCCCTTGCTCAGCATGCGCAACACCTGGCGTTTGTGTTCCTCGTCCTCCATGTCGATGAAATCGATGATGATGATGCCGCCCAAGTTGCGCAGGCGCAGTTGCCGAGCCGCGGCTTGTGCCGCTTCAAGGTTGGTTTTATAGACCGTTTCCTCGAGATTGCGGTGGCCGAGAAACGCCCCGGTGTTGACGTCGATGGTGGTCATGGCTTCAGTCTGGTCGATGACGAGATATCCGCCAGACTTCAATGGCACTTCCTTCTTGAGCGCACGCTGAATCTCGTCTTCAATGCCGTACAAATCGAAGATCGGACGCTCGCCTGGATAGTGCTCGATACGCTCGGCCAGCTCCGGCATGAACTGCTGCGCAAATTGCAGCGTGCGTTCCAGACTTTCGCGCGAATCGACCCTGACCTTTTCCACATCCGCACGCATCATGTCGCGCAAGGCGCGCAACGGCAGCGACAAGTCCTCATACACGCGATCGCCAACTTTGCTCGCCGCGATGGCTTCGCGCAACGAGCGCCACAGCTTTGCCAGATACGCGACGTCCTCGCTCAACGCTTCACGCTGCTGCCCGTCCGCATTCGTGCGCACGATATAGCCCAGTCCCGAATCTGCCGATAGTTCCTGCAACAGGCCCTTGAGTCGCGCGCGCTCGATTTCATCCTCGATTCGCACCGAAACACCCACGACATTGGCATACGGCAACAACACCAGATAGCGTGACGGCACCGACAAATGCGTGGTCAAACGCGCACCCTTGCTGCCGATCGGGTCTTTCACGACCTGAACGATGATTTCCTGGCCTTCATGGATCAATTCGCGAATCGGTAGCGGTGGCGAAATGGCAGTTGTCGTTTGTTCACCAGCGAGCGCGGATGCTGCCGTGACAACATCGCCATTCGAAGATATCCCCGACTCACGCATGATGTCCGAGGCGTGCAGAAATGCCGCACGATCCAGGCCGATTTCGACAAACGCCGCCTGCATGCCCGGCATGACCCGGCTGACCCGGCCCTTGTAGATATTGCCGACATAGCCGCGCCGCGACGCACGCTCAACGTGCATTTCTTGCAGCATGCCATTTTCGACCACCGCCACGCGGGTTTCGCGCGGGGTCACATTGATCAGGATTTCTTCAGTCACGACGACAACTTGGAGGGTTTTTTCGAGGCGAATTTCCAGTCAGTTTATAGGGTGCGGGCAGCGCGGTCGATGGAGAGTCGAAAAACCCCAATTTGCAACTTGCCGTCGTTTCCTAGTGTGCACGGGGTCAGTCGATAAAATGACCGATTGACGATGAACTTTGGTTGGCGGAATTCAATTCGTGCCTGGCGAACGGCGGGAATGGGTACTCAAGTTCGACGCGAATCGGGACAAATCACCACAGTACGCCCTCAAAGCGATGCAACATCTGCGCCGTCTCGCGAAGCGGCAATCCCATCACGCCCGAATAGCTGCCGCTCAAATGGGTGATGAATGCCGCGGCCCGCCCCTGGATGGCATAAGCACCGGCCTTGCCCTGAAATTCGCCGCTGGCCACATACGCGGCAATATCGGCATCGGACAGATCGGCAAGGCTCACCTCGGACACGCTCAGTGCGCATTCCCGTCTCACGACGCTTACACACCACACTGCCGACAGCACCCGGTGCGTGCGCCCGGACAAGCGTCGCAACATGCCCGCTGCGTGTTGCGCATCGACCGGCTTGCCGAACACTTCATCGTCGAGTACGACCTCGGTATCGGCACCCAGCACGACAACGTCTTCCACGCCTTGCCCATGCATCTGCAGGCAACCGGCGATTGCCTTGTCGCACGCAACGCGCGTCACGTACTGTTGTGGCGATTCCAACGCTGCGCGAACTTCCGCAACATCGACCTCGACAATCTTGAATGACACGCCGATCTGTTCAAGCAACTGCTGCCGCCGTGGCGATTTGGAGGCGAGGTAGAGCATGCAATCGCGTTGCATTCAGCCGCGATGATACGGATGGTTACCGAGCTGGCTGGCTGCACGATACAGCTGTTCGGCAACAACCACGCGCACGAGCGGATGCGGCAAGGTCGCGGGACCAAGCGACCATCGCTGGTTGGCACGCTGCAAGATTGCTGGAGCCAAACCGTCCGCACCGCCAATCAGGAACGCAATATCCTTGCCCTGCATGCGCCAGCGCTGCAATTGGCCGGCGACGTCTTCGCTGCGCCACGGCTGGCCGCGTCCGTCCAGGGCAACGACGTGTGCATCCTTCGGGATTGCAGCCAGCATCGCGGCCGCTTCGTCGGCCATTGCCCGCGCAAGATCCCGATTGCCGCGCGATTTTGTGGAAATCTCCACAAGTTGCAATGGCAACTCGTGCGACAGACGTTTTGCGTACTCGGCATAACCTTGCTGCACCCAATTGGGCATGCGTTCGCCGATGGCAATCAGGTAAGCGCGCATGGGGTTATGGCGAGGGCTGGGGCTGGGTGGGGTACTCGGAGGTGGGCCGGGTCGCCAAGCTGTTTCCCCTGTCGTCATTCCAGCGAAAGCTGGAATGACGGGGCGGGCTTTTCAGCCCTCAGCCCTTACCCTTGAAAACCCCATTCGCCTCAAACATTCGCCGCTTCAGGCAAATCGTCACCCACCGTCCATAATCTTTCCAGACCGTAGAACTCGCGGATGCGTGGCAGCATCACGTGCACGATGATGTCGCCAAGATCGACCAGCACCCATTCGGCTTCGCGCTGACCCTCGATTCCGAGCGGCATCATGCCGGCCTTTTTCACGAATCGAACCACTTCGTCGGCGAGCGACTTGACGTGCCGAGTCGACGTGCCGCTGGCGATGATCAACATGTCGGCAATCGACGTCTTGCCGCGAACGTCGATTTCGTGCACATCGCGCGCCTTGAGTTCTTCGAGCGCGCTGAGCACCTGCATGCGCAGGATGGCAACAGGATCGCTGGATTTTGCGCCAGAAGATTTGCGCGACGTGGTACGGGCAGACTTGGGTTTGGCCGGAGCGGCTTTGGTGCGGGAACGTGGCTTGGATGTGGTTTTTGCGACGGTAGCCAAAGTGGCGGAATCCTCAGTGGGGGAATACGTCGATGCGGGAGCCCCGGCACCGACACTTGCAGTATAGGACGAATTCAGTGGCGCGCCAGTGACCCGGCAGCGTGACCCAGATCGATACGCCGGCACCGCATGGCAGGCATGCAGCGTGTTGAACCGACACGAAATGGCCGCTGCAACGCCACGCCAAAATCCGGATCGATGGCGCCACGTTCTGCCTGCGGCACCGTACCGCGCCGTGTGCGGGAATGGAACGCCGCCACGACATCAGTCTGTCGCCTTTTTCAAGTGGGCCGGCGATATACGTCCAGCAATTCGGGTTGCGCGAGCAACGCATCCGCCAATAACCAGCGTGGTTCATGGCCACGAGCCAACCGCTCTCGAATCATGCTGGACGAAATTTCCAGCGCGCTGACGCGCAGGTCGAATACGTGCCCGGCAGGCGTGCACTGCAATGCCTGCGCATCGTGCACGCGTCTGGGTGCAATCTCCGCTACCAGTTCGGCCGGTGCCTGTGCCTCATGTCCGGGACGCGTCAACACGACCAGATGGGCCAGATCAAACAGTTCGCGCCAGCGATGCCAGCTCGGCAAACCGACGAAGGCATCGGCGCCAAGCAGCAGGGTCAACGATTGCGCCGAGCCGACTTCGCTGCGCAGTTCGCGCAGTGTATCCACGCTGTAGGATGGTCCATCGCGACGCAACTCGCGCGTATCCAGAATCAGTCGATCTTGCCCAATCAGGGAAAGCTCGAGCATGCGCACGCGTTGTTCCGCGCTGGCTTGGGGCGGCGGCCGGTGAGGCGGCACATGTGCCGGCATCAGGCGCACTTGGGCGCCGAGCCCTTCTGCGGCTTCCCAGGCAACGCGAAGGTGACCGATATGAACCGGATCGAAGGTGCCGCCGAGAATTGCGATGGGGTTCATTGGGGCTGAGAGGTGACTAGAGTTGCTGGCCTTGTTGCGCCGTCACTCCGGCACACGCTGGAATGACGAGCTGTAGATTTTCCCGATTCCCGATTCCCGATTCCCCAATCATCCATCCGCCGCGACCAATCCGCGTGCGCGCGGCATCGCCACGGCAACCAGCAAGCGTTCCAGTTCGATCCAGGCATTGCCGAAACCACGCCCCTTGCAGATGCGATCGACGCGCGCAGCTTGGCGCAGCACATTTTGCCAGTGTCCGGATGACGCGCGGTTCAACGCCTGACGATACAGATTTTGCCGCCCCGGCCAAATCCGCTCCGCACTGAATGCGGCGGAAAGGTTGCCGCTGGCAGCGGACAGTCGCGCAATCAATTGCAATTGATTGAGCACCCAGCCCATCAATGCCGGGATCTGCTCGCCTTCCGCATGCAGCCCGGCGAGGATGCGCAATGCGCGCTCGCTGTCCCCGCAAAGTGCTGCTTCAACCAATTTGAATACGTCGAATCGTGCACTGTCGGCGACCAGGGATTCGAGCGTGGCGGCATCCAGCGGCGCCTCACCATGCAGCAAGACGAGCTTGTCGATTTCTTGCGCGGCGGCAAGCGAGTTTCCTTCCACTCGGCTTGCCAGGACGTCAATCGCGGCGCGATCCGGTTTCAATCCGCGGCTGCGCATGCGCGCACCAACCCAGGCGACGAATTCCTCGGGCTTCATCGGCCAGAACGCAATGAACGAACCGGCCTTTTCCACGGCGGCAACCCAGGCGATTTCGTGTTTCTTGCTCCATTGCGAACAGGTAATGAGCAAGATGGTATCGACGGGCGGTGCAGCGCAATACTCGATCAGTGCCGCTGCCCCTTCCTTGCCCGGCTTGCCAGTCGGCAGGCGCAGATCAATCAGGCGCTGCGTGGCAAACAACGACATCGATGCTCCTGCCCGGGCCAGCGCGTCCCAATCAAACCCGGATTCGACATCCAGCACTTCGCGTTCGCTGTAACCCAGTTCACGTGCGCGCCCACGCAAGGCGTCAGCGGCTTCGAGCAACAACAAATGCTCCTCGCCGGCGAGCAGGTACACCGCCTTCAATTGACTGCCGGACAATTGTTTGTTGAATTGATCGATCGTGGTGGACATCGTCGGCACGCCACCGCATCTACGGTTCGAGGCGATGTTCCGCCGCTTCCACCTTGCGCATGATCGCCTGCACCATGTCGCGCTCCATTTCCTTCCTGATCTCGTCCTGCTCGGCATTGCTGCCGATGGCCTGGCTTTGATCGAAGGTGTAATCGCGCGAATGTTCGATGGCCTCCGGCGCAAGCAGGGTCTTGCCATCGGCGCCGTCAATGCGCAATTCAACGTGATAGACCATGCTGAATTCGTTGACGAATGCATTGGCACCCACTGAACGGACAACCGGCGCGAGCGAGACCGCACTGATGACGATTTCGGCAATCCCGACGCCCGGATTGGCTTCCACCACGGCACCCGAACGCTTCAGCGCTGCCTCCACGTCGCGCTTGAGTGGGCTGAAGCGATCAGCAATCTGCACGTGCACGCGTTGCATCCCGGCCGGCAGCTGCACCTCGCCACGCATGTGAAAGCCACACGCCGTCAACGCACACATCGTCGCTGCAAGGGCAATTCCACGAAACAAGTTCATGTGCGGGTTCCGGTAAGAATGGGATAGCGTGCTTCGAGCAAATCGTAGGGCGCTTGCCAGTTCGGCAATGCGCGCAGCCGCTCCAGCCACGCATTGACGGCAGGCCATGCGGCCAAATCCAGGCGCGCCTGATCGGCCCAGAACAAATAACCACAGCAAGCCATATCGGCTATCGTTGGCATATCGCCGACCAGAAAATCCGCGCTGTAGAGACCGACATTCAGCCGGTCCATGTCGGCGTGCAGGCGCTCGGCGTACCAATTCTCGACGGCCGGGTCCAGCGTGGTGAAATTTCGCGAAAAACGCACGTAGGCAAGATTCAGCGAGATGCGGCTGTTGTCCCATGCAAGCCATTCGCGGACGCGGATTCTTTCCGCTTCGGTACTGCCGTCGAGTTGTCCAAGGCGACGCGCGAGCGTATCCAGGATTGCGTTGGACTGGCATACGGCAAGGCCGTCATCGAACACCAGCACGGGCACTTCATCAAACAGGGCGATCTCGCGGAAATCATCGCCGCGCGCCTCGCGCAACCGGTTCAGGTCAACCGGGCGTTGTTCAAAGTCGATACCCATCAAATTGAGCGCCAGGGCAACTTTGTAGCAATGTCCGGATTCGTGATGGCAATAAAGAATAGGCATGATTTCAAATAACGATGTTGACGATCTTTCCCGGCACGACAATGATTTTCCGGATGCTGGCGCCAGCCAGAACCTTCGCCACTCCGGTTGCCGATTTTGCCGCAAGTTCCACTTCTTCGCGCGGCGCATCGACCGCGACTTCAATTTGGCCGCGCAATTTTCCGTTGACCTGAACGGCCAGTACCACGGCATTTCGATGCAACGCCTTGGGATCGGCTTGCGGCCATGTCTGGGTGATTATTGGCTGCTTGTGCCCCAGAGCAAGCCACAATGCGTGGCAAATATGCGGCGTAATCGGATTGAGCAACAACACGATCGCTTCAAATGCCGCATGGCGCACGGCGCGCCCTTGATCGCTCATGTCGTCGAATTTGCCCACGGCATTGAGCAATTCCATCAACGCGGCAATCGCCGTGTTGAACGCCAGGCGGCGACCAAAATCATCGCTGACCTTGGCAATGGTTTCGTGAATTTGTCGATACATCCGGCGCTGGACGTCATCAAGCTTTTCCGGATCGACGCAAGCGTGATCCGGCTGCGCCACGTGAGCGTGCAGATCACGCCACAAGCGACGCAGGAATCTGGCCATGCCTTCGACACCGGCGTCGCGCCACTCGAGCGAATGATCCGGCGGTGCGGCAAACATTGAAAACAGACGTACGGTGTCGGCGCCGTATTTGTCGATCATGGTTTGCGGATCAACGCCATTGTTCCGCGACTTCGCCATTTTCTCGATACCGCCGATCTGCACCGGCAAGCCATCGGCTTTCAACACGGCACCGACAATATGCGCGCGTTCGTCACGCACAAGGTCGATCTCGGCCGGATTGATCCAGTCGCGCCCGCCATCGGCAGCATCGCGATAATAAGTTTCCGCGATCACCATGCCCTGGCACAGCAAGTTCGTGGCCGGTTCGTCGGACGCCACCAAGCCTTCGTCACGCAGCAATTTGTGGAAAAAGCGAAAATACAACAAATGCAAAATGGCGTGTTCGATACCGCCAATGTACTGATCCACGGGCAACCAGTAATTTGCCCGCGCATCGATCATGTCCGTCGCGCCGGGGCTGGTGTAACGCGCATAGTACCAGCTCGATTCCATGAACGTATCGAACGTGTCGGTCTCGCGCTCGGCCGCGCCGCCGCATTGCGGGCAGCGGGTCTTGCGCCAT
>DASSXQ010000275.1:0-3386 GCA_035703725.1 Rudaea sp. | reverse complement strand
TTCGTGTTCATTCATTGTGATTGCATGAATTGAACAAACAGGCCGCCGTCCGTCACCACCCGGTCCGCGACCTTGAGTCCGGCGCTGATGGCGTATTGGTCCGCGGTGCGTTGGCCAAGCGTCACGCGCCTGCGCGCATAGCTGCCGTCGGATCGGGCGACGTACACAAACGGCAAGTTTTCAGCGTCGCGCAAAATGGCCGACACCGGTACCAGCAGGCCGTCGTGTTGCATTTGCGAACGAATGCGCACGCGCACGTACATGTGTTTTTTGAGCACGTCGTCGGGATTGTCGACGGCAATGCGTGCCGTGACGGCGCGCGTGTCGGCATCCACGATTGCCGCGACATGCGTCACTTTTCCCGCAAGCTCCCCGGCGTTCGTTCCGGTTTCGATTTCGGCGCTGTCGCCGGTGCTGACCGCGGCGACGTCGCCACCAAATATCTGCGCGTTGACCCAAACGCGCGACAGGTCGGCGACGGTGAAGCACGGCGTTGCTCCGGCTTGCAGCAATTGTCCCGGAGCGATCGATTTCTCCACCACCGTGCCCGCAAGCGGCGCGCGGATCGACCCGACAAGATGCGTGACGCTGCGACCTTTCCCGATGTCCTCGATCGTGGCTGGCGGAATGTTCAACGCGACAAGCGCTTGTCTGGCCGTATCGCGGTCGGACTCGGCACTGATCGCGTCGCTGGCAGCTTGCGTGGCTTCGCGTTGCGATACGCCATGATGCTTGAGCAGATCGGCATCCAGATCGGCAAGTCGCCGCGCGGTGCGCGCTGCCGCCAGCGACTTGCGATACGTGTTTACCGCCGCGCTGAAATCCGGCGATTCCACTTGCGCCAACGCCTGACCCTTCTTGACCTGATCGCCAAGCGATACCAGCAGACGCGACACCGGCCCGGAGATGGGCGCAATCACACTGATGGCATGATCATTATCGAAATCGACAATTCCCGTGGCCTGAATGGTTGTCTGATATTTTTGCGCGGTCACGGTGTAGACATGAACGCGTTGGCGCTGAGCGGGAGCAAGCGTGACATCCTGCGGCTTGGCAGCGACAGAGTCGTGGTTTTCGATTGCCGATGAACACGCCGCGAGCGACACGACGCTTGCCGCTGCCAGAATGATCCGCGTGCAGCGCACGATGTTGCTGCGCGATTCGCGGATTTGCTTGATGTGGAGCAAATGGGCTTTCATGGTGTCGTCACTTTGAATTTTTCTGAACGGTCGTCGCATCGAGTTCGTCATGCCGATGCCACCAGCCGCCCCCCAACGCCTGAAACAGCGCCGCGGTAGCGGCGAAGCGATCGGCCCTTGCCTGCACCAGATTCATCTTCGCCTGCTGCGATGTTTGTTCGGCGTTTTGCAGCGCGAGGTAGTCGCTGTAACCGGCATGCCATTGGCGTAGCGCCAAATCCAGCGTTTGGCCGGCGGCACTGTCGGCAGTGGCGGCGGCCTTCACTGCCACAGCATCCTGTTGCAGAGCGGTCAACGTGTCGGCGACATTCTGGAATGCGGTGAGAACCGTGCTGCGGTATTGCGCGGCCGCCTGCTGGTACGTGGCTCGTGCCGCGCGTTGTTCATGCAGCAACATTCCCGCCTGAAAAATTGGCGCGGTCAACGCCGCACCGATCGACCAGAAGCCGGTACCCGATTTGAATACCTGATCGATTGCCAGGGCCGTGCTGCCGGCGTTCGCGGTCAGTTCGAGATTCGGCAACCGGTTGGCTTCGGCGATTCCCAGCCGGGCACTGGCAGCATGCATGTTGGCTTGTGCCTGACGCACATCGGGACGTTGCTGCACCAACTTTGCGGGCAGGCTTAGCGGCAAGTGTCGGGGCAAGTGCAAGCTCGACAGCGTGAATTGCTCTTGCGGCGACTGGCTGGGAAACTTCCCCGTCAGGATCGCCAGCAGATGCTGTTGTTGCGCCAACTGCGTGAGCAACGCCGGCAAACCGGCTTGAACCTGGGCCAACTGCGCTTTCTGCGCCGCCAGATCCACGCCACTCGCATAGCCTTTGTCGAATTGGTATTGCACAACCTCGAGCATCCGCGTGTTCGCATCAACGACTTGACGGGTCGCGTCGATCTGATCGCGCAATGCCGCCATGCGGATTGCCGTCACCACGACATTTGCCGTCAGCGTATTGGCGGCAGCAATTGCTTCGAATCGCACGGCTTGCTCTTGCGCCTCGAGCGATTCGACGGTGCGTCGATTCAAGCCGAACACATCCGGCACGTAGGAAACGCTGACTTGCGGCGTATGCAAGCTGTACAGAAATGCGTTGTTGCTTGGCACTGGCGCGAGCGCGCCGGGCGGGTCCTGCTCGCGACTGGCGGACATGCCCGCACTCAACGAGGGATAGTAGGCGCCGCGGCCGGCACGCGTGGTTTCCTGCGCCACTCGCAATGCTGCCTGTGCGGCTTGAAGGTCCGGATTGTGCGCGAGCGCTTGCTTGATCAGCGCATCGAGGTGAGGCGAGTGAAACAGCGTCCACCAATCGCCGGGGATGTCGCCGCCATCGATGAAATGCGGCGCATCGACGCCGACTTCGGTTGGCGTCGCGCCATGCGCAGCCGGCGATGCAGCGATGTATCCATCGACCTTCGGTGCCGCAGGCGGCCTGAAGTCCGGCCCAACCGCACAGCCGGCCGACAACATCAGCAGCGCCGCGACAACAAGCACGCGTGCCATGGAAGACAATGCGAATGGCTGTGAGCTGGCTGACATCCTGGCTTGCAATCAATGCCCCTGAGGAGACCCGACGCACCCGAATCGGGTGACTATCGACTGGCGCCGGGCGATGCAACATTGGATGGTCACGAAATGTGATGATATAGCATAACACTCTGAAGTGTTAAATCTTTCTCAAACCTTGATCTTTCGAATGGGAGTGATAGCGCGATGTGAACTCTGCAACGTGGCCATCCGATCGGTTCGCTTTTGCGCAGCCCGCAGAGCGAGCGCAGTCGAAGTGCCTCACAAACGATTCCGTTCGCGTTGAGCGTAGTTCGCAAAGCGAGCGGAATCGAAACGCTTCACAAAAGACGCCGTTCGCGTTGAGCGTAGCTCGCAAAGCGAGCGGAGTCGAAACGCTTCACAAGAAATTCCGTTCGCGTTGAGCGTAGCTCGCAAAGCGAGCGGAATCGAAACGCTTCACGAGAAATTCCGTTCGCGTTGAGCGTAGCTCGCAACCCGAGCGGAGTCGAAACGCTGCCTTTCGCCGACAACTCGGTTTTGCATCCGACGCCACCACCCTTCGACTCCGGCGCTGCGCGCCTACGCTCAGGGCGAACGGATTCCAGGACGCGCACAGGCGAAGGACACAAGACGAATGGTTGTTGGACGAGCGCAATCCAAGCGCATCACGCAAAACACCGTTC
>DASSXQ010000270.1:0-15564 GCA_035703725.1 Rudaea sp. | reverse complement strand
GTGCTTGAGATTCTGATTGCCGGCGGCTGGCCGATGGTGCCGATCCTGCTGTGTTCGGCCGTGGCGCTGGCCATTATTCTGGAACGCTTCTGGTCGTTGCGGCGCAAGTCGGTTGCGCCGCGCGAACTGGGCGATCAGGTGCTTGCCTGGGCACGTACGCGCAAGCTCGATCCGGGGCATGTGGAGGCGTTGCGCACGAATTCGCCATTGGGCGAGATTCTGGCTGCTGCCTTGAGCGTGCGCATGCGTTCGCGCGACATCATCAAGGAGCGCGTCGAAGATACCGGTCGCCACGTGGTGCATCGGTTGGAACGGTTTCTCAATACGCTTGGCACGATTGCGCTGATCTCACCATTGCTCGGCTTGCTCGGCACGGTGTTCGGTTTGATCAAGATGTTTTTTGCGGTGATGGTCAGCGGGGTTGGCGATCCGCTGAAGATGGCCGGTGGTATTGGCGAGGCGCTGGTGTGTACGGCTGCGGGATTGTGCGTGGCAATTCCTGCCTACTTCTTCCATCGCCATTTCCGCGGCAAGGTAACCGATTACGTGGTGGAAATGGAACAGCAGACGATTCTTCTCATCGATGAATTGTCGGCGCATGCCGAGCAACCCGTCGTGGCACAGGCACCACCACAACGCACGACCACCCGGGTGGCGCGCTGAGATGCGGCTTGGCAGGACCCGCGAGGACGAATTCGAGATCAATGTGATTTCGTTGATCGACGTCATGTTGACGCTGTTGATGTTCTTCGTCATGACGACGACATTCGTGCAACATTCGGCGATGAAGGTCGCCTTGCCGAAGGCGTCCGAGACCCAGCAGGAAGTACGCCAGGATGCATTGGTCATCATGATTGGCAGCGACAGTCGTTTCTACGTCGACAACAACGAAGTGCTCAATCCGAACGTGGATTCGCTCAAACAGGCAATCACCCACGTTGCAGGCGACGATCATGATCGTCCGGTAATCCTGCGTGCCGATGGCATGACGCCACACCAGGCAGTGGTCACCGCGATGGATGCGCTGGGTCAGCTTGGCTTTACCCACATGTCCATCGCCACCGTACATGGCAAAGGATCGGAAAATCAGTAACGCTGCGCCGATGAGCGAAGTGCCCACCAGCGCATTCGCAACCTACCGACGCCTGCTCGGTTATGCCGCACGCCATTGGCCAATTGCCATGCTCGCGATTTTCGGCATGGTGTTTGATGCAGGGGTGACCACGGCATTTACCCGCTTGATCAAGCCGATGCTCGACGACTTGTTCATCCTGCGCAGCGCAACCATGATTTTCTGGATGCCGATCGGTATCGTGGCGTTGTTCGTCGTGCGCGGTTTGGCGACGTTTGCCAGCGATTTCGGCATGGCACGGATTGGCCGCGGCGTGGTGCAGCAATTGCGCGACGAAGTCTTTGCACGCTATCTGCAGTTGCCGGCGGTCTGGTTTGATCGAAATTCCTCCGGCCGCAGTATCGCGCGGTTGACCTACACCGTGGAGCAAGTCGCCCAGGCCAGCACGAATGCGGTCAAGGTGATGATACTCGACAGTCTTACCGTAGTCGGGTTGATCGGCGTAATGATCTACAACAGCGCGCGCCTGACCTTGTTGTTGTTTGTCATGGCGCCGTTGATCGCCATCGTCGTGTGGTTGGTCGGGCGTCGCTATCGACGCATCAGCCATCGCATCCAGGATTCCGTCGGTGCCGTGACCGGCATCGTCGACGAAGCGGTGGGTGCTCAGCGTGAAATCAAGATATATCAGGGTGCGGCGTCCGAGCGCGCACGTTTCACGGCAGTCAACCAAAGCAACCGCAATCTGAATCTGAAAGTTGCCGCGACCAACGCCATGTCTACATCGCTGGTGCAGTTCGTTGCCGCCTCGGCGTTGGCGGCAATCATTTATTTCGCCACGCGACCATCGATGCTTGCGCACATGAGTCCGGGAACTTTCATGTCGTTGATCACGGCAATGCTGTTGATGTTGCCGTCGCTCAAGCGCCTGACGACGGTGCAGGCGCTGATGCAAAAAGGCGTCGCCGCAGCGCAGGATTTGTTCGGCATCATCGATATGCCCGGTGAACGCGATGAAGGCACGCAGGCAATCAGCGTCTGTCGCGGTGAAATTGAATTGCGCGATGTGGTATTGCAATACGAGGGTACGCCCGCACCGGCGTTGCGTGGGGTCAGCTTGCACTGCGCGCCGGGAACGGTAACGGCATTGGTCGGGCGCTCCGGCAGCGGCAAGTCGAGTCTGGCCGGATTGATTCCTCGCTTCTACGAGCCCGGTAGCGGGCAGGTGCTGCTGGATGGCCGTCCGCTTGACGACTACACCCTCGACAGCTTGCGCGGCCAGATTGCCTGGGTCGGTCAACAAGTCGTCATTTTCGACGACAGCATTGGCCACAACATCGCGTACGGTGCGCTGTCGAATGCGCCGCGTGAGGGTATCATCGATGCCGCGCGCGCGGCCAATGCACTGGATTTCATCGATGCCTTGCCGCAGGGCCTCGATAGCGTGACGGGTGAAGGTGGTGCATTGCTGTCCGGCGGCCAGCGCCAGCGCATCGCCATTGCGCGTGCCTTGTTGAAGGATGCACCCATTCTGATTCTCGACGAAGCCACCAGCGCACTGGACAGCGAATCGGAGCGCTTGATCCAGGACGCGCTCAAGCGTTTGTTGCGCGATCGCACGGTGCTGGTCATCGCCCATCGTCTGTCGACGGTCGAACATGCCGATCAGATTGCCGTGCTGGATGCCGGTCGCATCGTCGAAATCGGCAAACACGCCGAACTGCTCGCGCGTGATGGTCATTATGCGACATTGTATAAAATGCAATTCCGCGATGGCGCGGCATGAGTCGGGCACGGCCATGTCCACTGCCGTTGAGCTAACCAGCACCTTGACCTGCCCGCACTGCGGGCACATGTCGGTTGAAACCATGCCGACGAATGCCTGTATCTTCTTTTTTGACTGCCCGAGGTGCGCTGCGCAATTGCATCCCAAACCGGGTGATTGCTGCGTGTTTTGTTCGTATGGTTCGGTGCCTTGCCCGCCGATTCAGGCAGCGCAGGGTGATTGTTGCGGTCGATGACGATGCTTGATCCGGATGAGTTGCAGGCAATCTGGTACGCCGGCGCGCGGCCCGGAATCGGCCTGCGCGCCTTGAGTTTGCTTTACGGAGCACTCGCCGCAACTCGACGTGGTTTGTATCGACTTGGCATCTTGCCGTGTGTTCGTTTGCCGGTGGCGGTGATCGTGGTCGGCAATATCAGTATTGGCGGTACCGGCAAAACGCCGCTGACGATCGCACTGGTGCAGGCGTTGCGCGAACTCGGTTACGCGCCGGGTGTGGTGAGTCGGGGATATGGCGGCAGTGCGCGGCATGCGCAAATTCTTGATGCGCAACCGGACCCTGCCGTCGTTGGCGACGAACCGGCGTTGATTGCGCGCACCACGGGTGCACCAATGGCGGTCGGTCGCGATCGCGTCGCTGCCGCACGTCTGCTGTTGGCAAACGAGGTCAATGTGATTATTGCCGACGACGGTCTGCAGCACTATCGACTGCGCCGAGACGTGGAAATATGTGTCATCGACGGCGAGCGCCGATTCGGCAATGGTCGCCTGCTTCCGGCCGGCCCGTTGCGCGAGTCCGTGGACCGACTGTGCACCGTTGATTTCCGTGTCTGCAATGGCGACGCGGCGCAGGCAGATGAGGTGCCGATGCAATTGGTCGGCAATCGCGCTGTCAACATGAACGATCCGGAACGACACCGGACGCTCGGAGAATTTGCCGGACAACGTGTGCACGCCATTGCCGGCATCGGCAATCCGTCCCGGTTCTTCACCCAATTGCGTGGCGCAGGAATCGATCCGATCGAGCATGCATTTGCCGACCATCATGTCTATCGCGCCACCGATGTGGAATTCGGCGACGATCTGCCGATCCTGATGACGGCAAAGGATGCGGTGAAATGCGCAGCGTTTGCGCGTTCGTCGTTTTGGACGGTGCCGGTGCAAGCGCGCTTGCCGGCGACATTTTTTCCGGATGTCGTCAATTTGCTGCGCGCAAAATGCGCAACGTAATGCTGTCCCGCTACTGAACTTGTGAACGGTATTCGCGCCATTCGTGACGTGACGCGTTACTATCGGGGCACAGAGACGAGCCGATGGTATCCACGAAGCTGCTGCGCAGCACCCATGATTCGCCCTCCGTTGCGTTGACCCGATCGCAGCGTTATCGCCGTGTGCGCGAAGCAAGCGTTGCCTTGTGCGCCACGCTCCAGCCGGAAGACACCGTGGTCCAATCGATGCCGGATGCAAGCCCGGTCAAATGGCATCTGGCGCACACGACCTGGTTTTTCGAAAATTTCCTGCTCGGTCGCAATTCTCGCTATCGGCCATTGCATGCGCACTGGAGTTACTTGTTCAATTCGTACTACCAATCTGTGGGGCCAATGCACGCGCGGGCACAGCGCGGATTGCTGTCGCGTCCGACGTTTGCGCAGGTACTCGATTATCGCCGCCATGTGGATGAACACATGATGCGAATGTTGGCGGGCAGCCACGACGATGCGAAACTGACGAGTTTGCTCGACCTCGGCCTCAATCACGAGCAACAGCATCAGGAACTGTTGCTGACGGACATCAAGCATTTGTTCTCTCTGAACCCGCTGGAGCCGGCGTTTTCCACATTGGCGACGACCCCGGTCAGCGAATACGCTGTGCCTGCGCAGCGATGGTTGCATGGGCACGAAGGGATCGCCCGGATTGGTCACGAGGGTGAGGCGTTTGCATTCGATAACGAGACGCCGCGCCATCGTGTGTTGCTGCAAACACATGCCATCGCGCGCCGACTTGTCAGCAACGCGGAGTTCACGCAATTCATCGCCGACGCGGGTTATCGCACGCCGACACTGTGGATGGCCGAAGCCTGGGACATCATTGCCCGCGATGGCTGGGATCGTCCGTTGTACTGGTCGCAGGACTTGCAATCGGAATTCACCCTTGCTGGACGCCGCCCAATCAATCCCGATGCGCCGGTGTGCCACGTGAGCTTTTACGAAGCCGATGCCTACGCTCGCTGGGCGGGCGCGCGCTTGCCGACCGAAGCCGAATGGGAATGCATGGCGCACGATCAAACCGTCGTGGGCAATTTTGCCGAGAGTGGCGTGCTGCATCCATTGCCGGCGACGGATGGCGACGAGCATGCGCCGCTGCAAATGTTCGGCGATGTCTGGGAATGGACTTCGAGTCCCTACGTCAACTATCCCGGCTACCGTCCGCTGCCCGGCGCACTTGGCGAATACAACGGCAAGTTCATGTGCGGGCAATGGGTATTGCGCGGTGGTTCCTGCGCAACTGCGCCAGGACACGTGCGTGCCAGCTACCGCAACTTCTTCTATCCGGCAGCGCGTTGGCAGTTTGCGGGGATTCGTCTGGCCAAGGATGCTTGAACATGAAAATGACCAACAGGACTGCTGCCCGTCATCTGCGCAATTTGCAGCCTGATCGCAATGAAATGTTCGACGGCGTGCTGGCCGGTTTGCAGCGCACGCCAAAGCGCCTGGCGCCGAAGTATTTTTACGACGCCATCGGCTCGCAATTGTTCGAGCGCATCTGCGAACAGCCCGAGTACTATCTGACGCGCACCGAACTTGCGATCATGCGTACGCACATTGACGCGATTGCTGCTGCCATTGGCGCCGACGCGATGCTGGTCGAGTACGGCAGTGGCAGTGGATTGAAGACCCGCCTGCTGCTGCGCCACCTGATGACTCCCGTCGCGTACGTGCCGGTGGAGATTTCGCCAAGCGCGTTGCAGTCCAGCGTGGCGTCGCTGAGCCTGGAATTTCCAGATATCCCGATCTTGCCGGTGTGTGCGGATTTTACCGAGCCGGTCGCATTGCCGCGTCCGCTGCGGCGGCCGCGCCGCAAGATCGTGTATTTTTCCGGCTCGACCATCGGCAATTTCGAACCAAACGATGCGGTGAAACTGTTGCGGCAGATGCGTGCCGAAATGGGCCCGACTGGTGCGGTATTGATCGGCGTGGACCTGCACAAGGACGCAGCCACGCTCGAAGCGGCGTACAACGATGCGGCTGGCGTCACCGCGGCATTCACGTTGAACATGCTGGCGCGATTCAACCGCGAGCTTGATGCCGACTTCGACGTGGCGGCATTTCGCCATCGCGCACGCTACAACACCCTGGCCGGACGCATCCAGACGCATATCGTCAGTGCCTGCGAGCAAGACGTGCATATCGGCGGCAAGGTCATCCATTTTGGCGAAGGCGAAGCCATGCTGGTCGAATACAGTTGCAAATATCTGCTTGCGGAATTCGCCGAACTGGCTCAACGTGCCGGCTTGGTGGTCGCGCAGGTGTGGTGCGACGACGAACGAAAATTCAGTGTGCAATTGTTGGTGGATGTGACCGCACACAACTGAAACGAAAGCAAGTCACGCCTTCGTGTCCTCGAGCATTTCTTGCGGCAACGCCAAGCCTTTGCCGTGCTCTCGCATCTGATTGATAATGCGTTTGTCCTGGCGCGGCTGGTGAATGGATTCGCAACGCATGTCATTTGATGTTCGCGCATGCCAGCGATCGAGGTTGGTCTGTTGTCGCTCGGAGAAACATGAATTCAGCACTTTCAATCGTCCGACAACAAATCCCGCAACGGTGGCTCGTTGTCTGGGTGATGGCATTGTTCTTTGCCGCCGGTGCGGTTGGCGTCGCGGAATGGCATTGGCGTAGTCTGGATTATCACCCGCATATCCGCGACTCGGCGCAGTTGTGGTCAATCCAGCGCGATCGGGCTGACGGCGCAAATCGGGTTCCGCTGGCATTGCTCGGCGCTTCGCATATCCAATATGCAATCGACATGAAGCTGCTGAAAAAACTATTGCCGGAATATCAGCCAGTCATGTTGGCCTATAACGGGCATTATCCGTTGGCGACGTTGCGCGATCTTGCGCGCGACCAGGCATTTGATGGCGTCGTGTTGTGTGATATCGATGCACGTGGCTTGTCACGATACTACGACGACGCGCAGCAGCCTTTCGTCGACTATTACCATCATCAATGGTCGCCGAGTTGGCATTTTCATCGTTTGATGTTGACTGCCTGGCAACGCATTGCCATCGTCGGGTCGGAGCGTTTCAGTATCGTTTCACGGCTGTTGCGCTGGATCGGAAATGGCCCGCCACCGTGGCGGTCACCCGTGCGGTTTCATGCCGACCGCAGTGGCGGCATCGATTTCAGTCGTGTGGACAAGGCCGCGTTGACGCGTGGGTTTATCGATGGATTGCAGCAGGATTTGCGCAAACACCCGGCCATACCGGCTGATCGGTGGCTTGCCGACCTGCAGCGTGTGCGGGAGTGGTGTGATGCGATTCGCCAACGCGGCGGCAAGGTTGTTTTCTTTCGCACGCCAACCAGCGGAACATTGCAGGCGGACGAAAATGCAGCGTTTCCCCGCCCCCGATATTGGGACAAACTCGCGCAAGCAACCGGGGCACCCACTTTTTACGCGACGGATGCAGCGTACTTCGAGACCCTGAATTTGCACGACGGCTCGCACGTCGATTATCACGACCGACCGGCGTACACGCGAGCGCTGGTTGCAGCGCTGACGGAACGGGGACTGCTGCAACGCTGATCAATTGTTGCGACGCGCGGACAGGGACGGCGCGTGACGGGGGTAGAAGTTGTCGTGGGAATGTTTTGCCGTGGATGGCGGCCTCACGCATAATCGGCGCTTTGACCGCGCGGATACTCGCGCCACACAGCCAGGCAGCGCGCGTGCGCGTGCCGTAATAACGGGCAACGCATGCAATTTGATTCGTTCACGTTCATTGTTTTCTTCGCGGTGGTCCTGGCGGGTTACAACCTGTTGCATGGCTGGTCGGCGCGCAAATGGTTTCTGTTGGGTGCGAGCTATGTTTTCTATGCAGCATGGAATCCGCCGTTCCTGCTGCTGTTGCTGGGTTCGAGTACTCTGGATTGGTGGGTTGCGCAACGCATTGACGCGGCACAATCGCCACGTTCGCGCAAACACTGGGTGGTGCTCACCCTCATCGTGAATCTGGGGGTGCTGGGATTCTTCAAGTACAACCGTTTCCTGCTCGACAATTTCGCCGACCTTCTCGCGCTTTCCGGTATTTATTACGTGCCGGCCAAATTCGATATTGTTCTTCCCATCGGCATTTCCTTCTACACCTTTCATTCATTGTCGTATTGCATCGACATCTACCGACGCAAATTCGCACCGACGCGAAGCTGGCGCGATTACGCGTTGTACGTGGGTTTCTTTCCGCAGTTGGTTGCCGGTCCAATCACGCGCTTCACGCAAATGCGCGAGCAGATCGAAACACCGCGGCGCACGACAAGTGCCGGCCTTGGGCTGGGATTGAGTCTGCTTGTGCTGGGATTGTTTGAAAAGAGCGTGCTTGCCGATTCGATTTTTGCGCCGGTGGCCGATGCATTTTTCAATGGCATCGATGCTGCCGGTCCGGGAGTTGCCTGGAGTGGCGTTCTGGCGTTCAGCGGACAAATTTTTTGCGATTTTGCCGGCTATTCCACTTGCGCGATCGGTGCGGCGTTGGCGTTGGGATTCGAATTGCCGATCAACTTCCGTTATCCCTACGCGGCGATCGGATTTTCCGATTTCTGGCGACGCTGGCATATTTCGCTATCGACATGGCTGCGCGACTATTTGTACTTTTCACTTGGCGGAAATCGACGTGGCGAGGCACGCACCTATCGAAATCTCATGCTGACCATGCTTATCGGCGGTCTTTGGCACGGGGCTTCGTGGACCTTTGTCGCGTGGGGTGGACTGCACGGTTTGTATCTGGCGGTGGAACGCGGCGTGCGCGAACATCTTTGGCCGAAGAATTGGCAGGCGCCGGGTGTGCTGCGTTTTGCCTATGGCCTGCTGACGTTGCTGTTGGTGTCGCTGGCATGGGTGTGGTTTCGCGCGGCGGATTTTTCGGCTGGCGTCGGCGTTTACAAGGATTTGTTCGCGTTGACCTCGGAATGGGCACTGGATGCGGCGCAACAATTGGCGCTTGCCGTGTTCTTTGCCGTCGTAGCCGTGCACTGGGTGATGCGCGAGCGCAACTTGCGCAAGATTTGCATGGATTTGCCGGCACCGTTGCTTGGAATTGTGCTCGGTGCCTTGCTGGCGATGATCGTTTTGTCGCCGGGCGACAATCATGCGTTCATCTACTTCCAGTTCTGAACCGATGACACGGCAGCGTTGGTGCCGGGTCTGGTTACCGGCATTGCTAATTGTTGCCGTTATTGTGGTTGGCGCGGAGCTGCATTGGCGCGCGCTGGGCTATCACCCGAATATCCGCGATTCTTCACAGTTGTGGTCGATTCAGCGTGACCGGGTTTACGCCACCACGAAAACACCGTTGGTATTGCTGGGCGCATCGCGCATCGAGTTCGGCGTCGATACCGGGTTGCTCGCCCGTTTGTTGCCGAAATACCTTCCGGTCATGCTTGCGCAAAATGCACACTATCCGTTGGCCGTGCTGCGCGATTTGGCCAACGATACCGATTTTCACGGGGTCGTCATTTGCGACATCGAAAGCAATGGTTTGACCCTGGCGTATCGCGGCATGCAGCAACCACTTGTCGATTATTACCATACCCAATGGTCGCCAAGCTGGCACCTGCATCGGCTGCTGCTGACGTTGTGGCAAAAACACGCCGTTGTCGCCGATCCGCAACTTGGAGTTGCCGCCACATTGTTGCGCTTGATCGATGGCCACGCGCCGCCACGGCAGGACTATTTTCGCTTTTACGCCGACCGCAGCGGCGATATTGATTACAGCCAAACGGACGTAGCCGCAGCGCGTCGTCACTTTGATGACATGGTTGCCAAGGGAACAGTGCCACATGCGTTGGTTTCCGCGGACGTCTGGCTAGAGGATCTGGCGCCGGTCTTCGCTTGGACTCGCCGGATTCGCGCGCGCGGCGGCGAGGTAATTTTCTATCGTTCGCCGACATCGGGCGTGTTGCCGAAAGCCGAAGCGATCATGTATCCGCCCGAGCAATACTGGAACCGGTTTGTGGCAATGTCGCCCGCGCCGGTTGTTGACGCGGCAGCAATTACGCAACTGAGCGCGTTCAAGCAACCGGATGACTCTCATCTGGATTTTCGCGACAAACCGGCTTACACGCGCGCGCTGGTCGATGTGCTGGTGACGCGGGGATTGGTCAAGCGTTGACAGACTAACCGAGCAGCCCGTGTTCACGCATGCGGTGCAACTGGTCGCGCAGGCGTGCTGCATCTTCGAATTCCAGATTCTGTGCATGTTTGTACATCTGTGCCTCGACCTTCTTCATCTCCGCCGCAAGCCGCAGCGGGGACAGTGCCGCGTAATCGGCTTCCTGTTCGGCAACGCGGCGTCGGCCTGCAGAACCTTTGCCGCGACTTGCGCGCTCGGCTTCCGCA
The DNA here is from genome assembly GCA_035703725.1 of Rudaea sp. Classification (GTDB taxonomy): domain Bacteria; phylum Pseudomonadota; class Gammaproteobacteria; order Xanthomonadales; family Rhodanobacteraceae; genus Rudaea. Next base: position 5,098 of record DASSXQ010000270.1, on the reverse strand, counting down.
TCCGAGCGTGCGCCTTCCATGATGTCGGTGACTTTCTTGATCACGGATTTTGGCGTAATACCGTGGATCACGTTGTATTCAACTTGTTTCGCGCGACGCCGGTCTGTTTCGTCAATGGCAATGCGCATCGAGTTGGTGATGCGATCGGCATACAGGATTGCCTTGCCGCGCAAGTTGCGCGCAGCGCGTCCGATGGTCTGAATCAATGATCCGGCCGAGCGCAGAAAGCCTTCCTTGTCGGCATCCAGAATCGCCACCAGCGATACTTCGGGCATGTCCAGGCCTTCGCGCAGCAAGTTGATGCCGACCAGCACATCGAACTTGCCCAGGCGCAAATCGCGGATGATTTCCACGCGTTCCACGGTTTCGATATCCGAATGCAGATAGCGCACGCGCACGCCGTGTTCGGACAGGTAGTCAGTCAGATTCTCGGCCATGCGCTTGGTCAGCGTGGTCACCAACACGCGGTCGCCCATGGCCACGCGCGCGTTTGCCTCCGACAACAAATCATCGACCTGAGTGCGTACCGGACGCACTTCGACTTGCGGATCGACCAATCCGGTGGGGCGCACGACCAATTCGACGATATTGCCTTGCGTGTGAGCCAGTTCGTACTTGCCGGGCGTTGCGGAGACATAAATGCTGCGCGGTGCGCGGCGTTCCCATTCCTCGAACTTCAACGGGCGATTGTCCAGCGCGGAGGGCAGGCGGAAACCGAATTCCACCAGCGTTTCCTTGCGTGAGCGGTCGCCCTTGTACATGCCGCCAAGCTGCGGGATGGTCACATGCGACTCGTCAACGACCAACAATGCATCGGCCGGCAGGTAATCGAACAGGCATGGCGGTGGTTCGCCCGGCGCATGTCCGGTCAGATGGCGCGAATAGTTTTCGATGCCCTGACAATAGCCGATCTCGGCCATCATCTCGATGTCGAATTGGGTACGTTGCTGCAGGCGTTGTGCCTCGACGAGTTTGTTGGCCTGATAAAGCTGTTCCAGGCGTTGCTTCAATTCGACCTTGATTGTTTCGACTGCTTCGAGCACCGTCTTGCGCGTGGTAACGTAGTGCGAACCCGGATAGATCGTATAGCGTGGAATGCGCCGGATGACCGCGCCAGTCAGTGGATCGAACAGCGCCAGGTTTTCTATCTGGCCATCAAACAATTCGATGCGGACAGCCTCGATTTCACTTTCTGCCGGGAACACGTCGATGACTTCTCCGCGAACGCGATAACTGGCGCGGTGCAATTCATAATCGCCGCGTTCGTATTGCAGTTCGGTCAAACGGCGCAGCAACTCGCGTTGATCCAGATGGTCGCCGCGCACGAGATGCAGCACCATGCGGTGATATTCCCCCGGATCGCCCAAGCCGTAAATCGCGGATACGGTAGACACGATCAGCGCATCGGGTCGCTCGATCAGGGCTTTTGTGGCTGACAGCCGCATCTGCTCGATGTGCTCGTTGATGGATGAATCCTTCTCGATGAAGGTATCCGACGACGGCAGATAGGCTTCCGGTTGGTAATAGTCGTAATAACTGACAAAGTATTCCACCGCGTTGTGCGGAAAGAATTCCTTGAATTCGCCATACAGTTGGGCAGCCAACGTCTTGTTGGGTGCCAGGACCAGGGTTGGGCGCTGAATTGCCTCAACCACGTTGGCAATCGTGAAAGTCTTGCCCGAGCCGGTGACACCAAGCAACGTCTGCTTTGCCAGCCCTGCCTGAAATCCTTCGATCAGACGGCGGATGGCGTCTGGCTGGTCACCAGCGGGTCGGTACGGTGAAACAAGTTGAAAGCGATCGGCCATCGATGTTCCGCGAATCCAACGCGAGATTATAACTTTTCCGGCAAATGCGGGTTCAGCTCATTTCGCTTGTCACGTGTGTCGATGTTTTCCTACACGAATTCAAGCCGGACACCGATATTGTGCCGACATGTGCTCACCTAGCATGGCGCCAGCAACAAGGAGACAGCCATGCGCCATCGATTGCCCGATCCGCAGCGCGGATTCACGCTCGTTGAATTGATTTTCACCATCGCCGTGGCGGCTGTGCTGGGCGCGGTCGCAATCCCGAGCATGAGTCAGTTGATGCAGTCGTCGAAAACGTGCAGCGCTCACAATGCGCTGGTGACTGCGCTCAATTTTGCCCGCAGCGAAGCAGTGTCCAGACAAGGTGATGTCGTGGTGTGTCCAAGTGCGGATCAACGTCGGTGCGACCACAGCATTCTCTGGCAAAACGGCTGGATCGTCTTTCGGGACAAGGATGGCGACACCGTGCGCGGCGCCAACGAAACACTGCTCGCTGCCAAGCAGGCACAAACAGGTATCGCAATCGTCAGCACAAGCGGACGCCGTCACGTCAAATATCGTTATGATGGAAGTGCCACCGGCAGCAATCTCACATTCACCTTTTGCGATAAACGTGGACCAGCCCTGGCCGACACCATCGTCATCAACAATGCGGGACGTGTGCGCGACGGCAAACCCAGCGCCAGCCAGGCAGCAGCAGCATGCGCAGCACTTTGAAACGATCAATCTGCATCCAATGTGGGCTTGACTCGCAGCAGCAAAATCACGGAAAATGCGCGGCTGGATTATCCATTCCCCGATAGCTCAGCGGTAGAGCAAGTGACTGTTAATCACTGGGTCGGCGGTTCGATCCCGTCTCGGGGAGCCATCTAAAACAAGGGCTTGCAGCAATGCAGGCCCTTTTTATTTTGAACGGAAAATTCCAAAAAGCGATATTTTTTGTGATGGTTTTGCGTGCGTTGCAGCTGGCCTTTGCACTAGCAGTCGCTCGGCGTCGACATTTCAAGGTCAGCCCGCCAAAACGTGCGAGTTCGTCACCACGTAAGCCTGACAGTGCCGGCAGGTTAGCCGCGAGTTCAGATTGAAGCGGTCGCAGTGGCTGGACGGCGCGCAGCGCCGCGGCGGATTGCAGCAGGAATAACGCGATTGTCTGCACGTGGACGCCTTGCTCAAGGACCACGAGTCGACCATACGCGAGGAACTGGCCGAGTTGGCCACCTGCCACGGCAGTGCAGACGCGGTCGTGGCGTATTTCAATCGTTTCGAGCGGGATTGATCGCGCTTGAATGAACGCCGCCGCGATGGCAGCGTCGCGGCGGCTGATGCAGGTTGTGTTTGCACGCGTCGGCGCAAAAACAGCTGGCGTTCAATCACGAAACAAATACAGCGCCGCACACAAGCCGCAGCCGATGGTATAGAGCAGCCAGGTTTGTTCCACGAACCACGGATAGATCATCAGCGCCAAGCCCGTGATCAGCGGACTCCATGCGGGCTTTTTTTTGCCGTACAGGAATGCAGCCAAGCCGATTGTGCCGAAGATGATCGAGGCAAAAAGGGAGGCAGGTGTCGGCATCGGCGCGGGCTCCGATTGTGAATTTGTGCACAGTACGCCGCAATTGGCGCGACTGAATCAGTCGCGCTACTTTACACCCGCGTTCGATCGGCGAACTTGCTCAGTGCGGATCGAGATGATCGAAATTCATGATCGCATTGAAAACCAGCGCATAGCTGCCAATGGTTTCGCCACGCCAGAAGGGATTGATGGCGAACAGCAGCGTATGACCTTTGCCAAAACGCGCATCGACGACTGCAGCGCGTTTGGCAAGCACATCTTCGTCGTTGAGCAGCCCTGAAATCAGCAGTTCATCCGCATCGGCAAAACGCACCACCGCGCGTGGTTGTTGGTTGGCGGGAATCGCCAGCGGGTTGTTGCGCGACTGTTCGATATTGAGCCGCAGTGCTTGCCATGGTTCGACATGTGGCAGTTCCGGTGCAGGCGTGCCGGCACGTCCTTCCGGCGCGTCGCTATCGTGCGGGCCGCCTCGACCGGTGGGCCGCTTGTAGTCTTTCGCGTTGGGCAGGTGGTTGTCGCCCGTGACGAGATTGCTCAGCGTGAATGACAAGCCACTGGCGCTATACACGCCAAACGGCTTGTCATAGCCGTGCGTGACGACATTGTTCGCATCCACGGCTTCGGCTCGCAGCACGCTGCCAACGACTTTCAGATTTTTGTCCTGTTCGGCAAATACGCCGGGCGCCATGCCCATGTCAATGGCAAATTTGGCGGTGTCGTCGCTGGCGACGAACAAGCCACCCGCAGCGACGAAGCGTTTGAGATTGGCAACGCCTTGTTCCCCCAGGCCAGGGCGGATGTCGTCGGTAGCATCGATTTTTCCGATGTTCGGTGTCAGGCTGGTGGTTTTCCACGGCAGCGGATTACCCCACATGGGCAGGCCGTTGACGATCATTTGAGAATCATTCATGCCAATGGGTGCGAATAAAATGACGTCGAATCGATCGCGCAGATTTTTTTCGTGCGCAACGGCTTGGGTGCTGATGTAGGTGTATTTGACTCCCAACGTGTCCAGCGCCAGGCGCCACCACCCTTCGGTCTGCGTGTCAATCCAGGTGTGCATCAACGCAATGCGCGGCAGCTTGCCGTGAATGCCCAATCCGGGCAAATCGAACGCGGGATCAACTGGCGCCGAACTGATGTGCATGGGGACGCCGAGGATCGCCTTGTCGGTCACCCGCACCACGTCGGTGTCGAATAGTGCGCCGAAGGTCCAGCCGGTATCGTCATATGGATGCTTCTGCGGATCATCCGGCGCCCAGTATTGACGGTCGAGCAAGGTATCGGCAATTCGCGAATACGGTTGGTCCATACGTACGACGTAGCTGCCGGCCGCGAAAGTGTGCACCACCGTTTTCGGTTGGGTTGGCGCAGCGTCATCGTCTTTCTTGTCGTCGTCTTTGGATTTTTCCCGTGGTGCGGGTACCTGCACCGCAAATGCAGTCTGTACGCGGCTGATTTCGGCGTGCTGAAGTTGCAATACACGCAACAACTGCGCTTGCGCGCCGGGATGCGCGTCATCGGCCGGTAGCACATAGGCAGCCGGTCCACTGAGTTCAGGTTTTTCGATGGAGCGCCTGGACTTCAGATAAAAGTTGTGCAGAAACAATTTGTCGTTGTCGGCAAAGTAGTTCAACGCCACCAGCAAACCGGTTTGTTCGTAATTGTTGTTGTCACGCAGCGACCACAGCACTTTCGGCAGCGGCGGATTGGG
>DASSXQ010000230.1:0-4579 GCA_035703725.1 Rudaea sp. | reverse complement strand
CGTCGCGGATCTTGAATGTCGCGATCGACTTGCGCGCCAGCGTGGCCACCGGCTTCTGACCGGAAATTTTTGCCATGTCGGCGAGGGCGTTCTCGAGAATCTTCTTGTTGCCGGCGGCCTCACCCACACCCATGTTCAGGGTGATCTTGGTCAGGCGCGGCACCTGCATCACATTGGCGTAGCCGAAACGCTCCATCAACTTCGGAACGACTTCGTCTTTGTAGAATTTTTCCAGGCGAATCATGACTATATTCCTCAGGCGTCGACCATTTCGCCGCTGGCGTGGTACGTGCGTACCTTGCGCCCGTCGTCGAGGGTCTTGTAACCGACGCGGTCACCCTTGCCAGTGGCCGGGTTGAACAGCATCACGTTGGAGATGTGAATCGGTGCCTCGCGCTCGATGATTCCGCCGGGCTGGTTGAGCTGCGGATTCGGCTTCGTGTGGCGTTTGACCAGGTTCACGTTCGCCACCACGACACGATCATCGGCGATGCGCACAACTTCACCTTTCTGGCCTTTGTATTTGCCGGTGATCACGATCACGTGATCGCCTTTTTTAATTCTGTTCATATTCGTGTTCTCTGGTGTTTCGAATCTCGAATCCCGGCTATCAGAGTACTTCAGGCGCAAGCGACACGATTTTCATGAATCGTTCGCTGCGCAACTCGCGCGTGACCGGCCCGAAAATACGCGTGCCAATTGGTTCCAGCTTGGTGTTGAGCAACACTGCAGCGTTGCCGTCAAAACGAATCAACGAGCCATCCGCGCGACGCACGCCTTTGCGCGTACGCACAACAACGGCATCGTAAACCTCGCCCTTCTTTACCTTGCCGCGTGGAATCGCGTCACGTACCGAAACCTTGATGACGTCACCGATTCCGGCATAGCGACGCTTGGAACCGCCGAGCACCTTGATGCACATCAGTTCCTTGGCACCGCTATTGTCGGCTGCGGCCAACGTGGTTTGCATCTGGATCATGGTGAATTTCTCCCGGCTGCCACGTTATTGCGCTGCGCGCGTGATGATATCGACGACGCGCCAGTTTTTGGTCTTGGACAAAGGCCGGCATTCAACGATACGTACCTTGTCGCCTTGCTTGCATTCATCCTTTTCGTCATGCGCATGCACTTTCGTTGAACGGCGCACGATTTTGCCGAACAACGGATGCTGCACCTGACGCTCGATCAACACGGTGACGGTGTTGCGCATCTTGTCGCTTACCACGCGCCCTTCGACGGTACGCTGCGTTTTTGTCTGTTCGCTCATTGCCGCCGGCCCTTATTGATTCTTTTCAGCAAGCAAGGTCTTGATCTGCGCGACTTCGCGCCGGACCCGCTTGAAATGATGCGTCTGCTTCTGCTCGCCGGTACCCCGCTGCATGCGCAGATTGAATTGTTCGCGGCGCAGTTCGAGCAAGTGCTCGTTCAGCTCGGACGCCGATTGCTTGCGCAGTTTGTTGATTTCCATCACAGCACCGTACGATTTACAAATTGGGTTTGCACCGAGAGCTTGGCTGCCGCCAGGCGAAAGGCCTCGCGCGCCGCTTCTTCCGGAACGCCTTCGATTTCATAAAGCATGCGGCCTGGCTGCACCACAGCCACCCAGAACTCGACATTGCCTTTACCGTTGCCCATACGTACTTCAATCGGCTTCTTGGTAATCGGTTTGTCCGGAAACACGCGAATCCAGAGTTTGCCGCCACGCTTGACGAAGCGGGTCACACAACGACGTGCAGCTTCAATCTGGCGCGCGGTCAAATGCCCGTGCGTCGTGGCCTTGAGGCCGTACTCACCAAAGCTGACCTTGTTGCCGACGTAGCTCAGACCGCGGTTACGGGCTTTCTGTACCTTTCGGTATTTTGTGCGTTTGGGTTGCAGCATGATCTGTGTATCCTGCTATTGCGATCATCGTGATCGCGAAGTTCTCAAGTCGCCATCCTGGCAAAATTGTTGATATTTATTTTGCAGCCTGCCGCGGTTCGCGCGGTTGGCGGTGTTCACGTGGTTCGCGGCGCTCGCGCGATGGCGGACCATCACGGCTTTCGTCCTTGGTTTCCGCCGTAGCGGCATGCAAGTCGAAAATTTCACCCTTGTACACCCACACTTTGATACCAATGATTCCGTAAGTCGTATTCGCTTCGGCGAAACCATAATCGATGTCGGCGCGCAGCGTGTGCAGGGGAACCCGGCCTTCGCGGTACCATTCCGAACGCGCAATTTCCGCGCCGTTGAGTCGGCCGGCGACATTCACCTTGATGCCGAGCGCACCCAGACGCATGGCATTGCCAACCGCGCGCTTCATGGCACGACGAAACATGATGCGGCGCACGAGCTGCTGGGCGATGGACTCGGCCACCAGTTGCGCATCGATCTCGGGCTTGCGCACTTCGGCCACGTTGATGTGCGCAGGAACGCCCATCAGATCGGACACGTCCTTGCGCAGTTTTTCGATATCCTCGCCTTTCTTTCCAATCACCACGCCGGGACGCGCAGTATGGATGGTAATGCGCGCACTCTTGGCCGGACGTTCGATCTGGATGCGCGATACGCCGGCTTGTGCCAACTTCTTGCGCAACATGTCACGCACTTTGAGATCGGCAGTGAGGTACTGGGCGTATTCGCGCTTGTTCGCGAACCACTTGGAATTCCAGTCCTTGGAAATGCCGAGACGAATGCCAGTTGGATGAACTTTGTGACCCATCGTAATTTTCCTGTCAGCTGCCCACGACCACGGTAATGTGGCTGGTACGCTTGATGATCTGCGTGCCGCGGCCCTTGGCACGCGCATGCATGCGTTTCAGGCGCGGACCCTCGTCCACGGCAATCGTGGCGATCTTCAACTCGTCCACGTCCGCACCGAGATTGTTCTCGGCATTGGCGACAGCCGACAACAAGACTTTCTTGATCAGGTGTCCGGCCTTTTTGTCGCTGAACTTCAGCAAGTCGGCGGCTTTGCCGACCGGCATGCCCCGCACCTGGTCAGCAACCAGACGCGCTTTCTGCGGCGAAATGCGCACGCCGCGCAAAATCGCCTTGGCTTGGGGCGAGTCGGATTGAGTGGCTTTGGCTGTCATCGTTGTGCTCTCTTACTTCTTGGTGTCGGCGGCTTTCTTGTCGCCAGAGTGACCCTTGAAGGTGCGGGTCGCCGCGAATTCGCCGAGTTTGTGCCCGACCATGTTCTCGTTGACCAGTACCGGTACATGCGCCTTGCCGTTATGCACGGCAATCGTCAGACCCACCATTTCGGGCAGAATCATCGAGCGCCGCGACCAGGTCTTGATCGGACGCTTGGAATTGCTGGAAACCGCCGTCTCCACCTTCTTCAACAGGTGCAAATCGACGAATGGGCCTTTTTTCAATGAACGTGACATCTATATCTCCATTGGTCGTCCTGACCAGAGAGCCCGGACATCCTGACCGGACTTCTGAAAAGATTAGCCTCTGCGATCGCGTACGATGAACTGACTCGTGCGCTTGTTCTTGCGTGTCTTGTAGCCCTTGGACGGTTGACCCCATGGCGACACCGGATGCGGGTTGCCCTGGCCGGCCTTGGCCTCACCACCACCGTGTGGATGGTCTACCGGATTCATTGCTGCGCCGCGTACCGTTGGGCGAATACCGCGCCAGCGTTTGGCACCTGCTTTGCCGAGCTTGCGCAAGTTGTGCTCCGAATTGCCGACCTCGCCGATTGTGGCACGGCAGTCCGCAGGCACCTTGCGCATTTCGCCGGAACGCAGGCGCAATGTGGCGTACGCGCCTTCGCGAGCAACCAATTGTACCGAGGCTCCCGCGCTGCGCGCGAGCTGCGCGCCTTTGCCCGGCTTCATCTCGATGCAGTGAATCGTCGCACCAATCGGCACATTGCGCAGCGGCAACGTGTTGCCGACCTTGATCGGCGCATCGCGCCCAGCCATCAATTGATCGCCAACGCTGATGCCCTTGGGCGCGATGATGTAGCGTCGCTCACCGTCAACGTAGCACAACAAGGCGATGTGCGCGGTACGGTTCGGATCGTATTCCAGACGCTCAACACGGCAGGCGATATTTTCCTTGTCGCGTTTGAAGTCGATGATACGGAAGTTCTGCTTGGAACCGCCGCCTCGATGACGCGTGGTAATACGACCGTAATGGTTGCGTCCACCGGTATTGGACTGCGATTCGGTCAACGGCGCATACGGCGCGCCCTTGTGCAGGCCTGGGGTGGATACGCGCACGGCGGCGCGGCGTCCGGGGGATGTTGGCTTGAGGGTAATCAGTGCCATGTTTATTCCTAATCACTATGGGCGATCATGCCGCCCATGATCACTTCAGGGCTTCGCGGTTACGTCAATGCTCTGGCCTTCCGGCAGGCTCACATAGGCCTTGCGCCAGCCATTGCGATTGCCCTTGCGGAAGCGAAACGTCTTGGACTTGCCTTTGACATTCACCAGATTTACCGCTTCGACAGTAACGTTGAACAAAGCTTCAACCGCAGCCTTGATCGTCTTCTTGTCTGCGTCGGCCGACACTTCAAACACGTATTGATTGTGTTCGGCAAGACGCGCACTTTTTTCGGAAACGTGCGGTGCACGAATCACTT
>DASSXQ010000219.1:0-3781 GCA_035703725.1 Rudaea sp. | reverse complement strand
ATCATCCGGCGGACAGGCCAAGGTACCGTATTGGCTGACATCAAAGCGGGAACGCAACTGCTCGATGCGTGGCAACACGTCCGCGCTGAAACTGCGCTTGCGCGTTTGTTGCGCCAGCCATGCGGAAACCTCGCCGTCGCCCCAGGCAACGCCCGGTATGCCGATTGGATAATGGACCGCTAATGAAGTCATGTCGTGAGTCCTGGAAATCGTGAATCGAACAAACTGTTGAGTGTAATACTTCGCACCCGACAGGACCGTTGCTGCGCTTCTCCGCGCATCGGTAGCAGCAATGGCATCGTGTATCCGGAGGGTTTTTTGGTGCCCTACAGTTTGCGTTGCCAACTCGCGTTGTAGCAACGCCAGTCCGATCCCTCGCGTTTCCAGCCGGAGGTGAAGGTGTAAATCGCGCCACGTTCGGGCAGCAGACCAGCCGAGCCGCCCGTGAAAGTGGCCGTGTTATGCACGGTTGCGCGATCACTTTGCAATTCGACATCGATCGGCCCGAGGATCACCCCGATTTTTTCGTTGCGCAAGACGATGGCGCGCAGCAGATTGTGCAGGCCTGCCCGGTCGAAGGCGCCGTCATTGCCGGTGAAATCCTCAGCCACGTACGCCATGAAATCGCGCGGCAGGCCTTGTTCCAGCGCTCGGGCCATCATCGAAATTGCGTCGCGGATGCGTTGTTCATCCCCTGTTCGATGACAACCGACGATGCCGGTCAACAGGCAAATCACGACGATGGCGATACGGGTTTTCACGAGGCACCATGCTGCACCTTGCCGACCTGCGCTGCAATGCGGCTTGCCGAGCTTTCGTGCAATATGTTGAAATCGACTGTCAATGAAAATTGGGACCCGATGATGAACAATGCCGAACGTCTCTGGCTTGCAAGCTACCCGCCCGGCATTCCATCCGAAATTGATTTGGACGAATTCTCGTCAATTGTACAGGTGCTCGAAACGGCGTGCGACCGATTCCGCCATCGACCCGCATTCGCCAACATGGGCAAGTCGCTGAGCTATGGCGACATTGATCGGCTGAGTCGCCATTTCGCCAGCTACCTGCTCAACGAACTGAAGTTGAACAAGGGTGATCGCGTCGCCCTGATGCTGCCAAACGTGCTGCAATACCCGATTGCAATCTTCGGTGTCCTGCGCGCCGGACTCATTGTGGTCAATACAAATCCACTTTACACGGCGCGTGAGTTGCGTCACCAGTTGCATGACGCGGGTGTGAGTGCAATCGTGGTGTTGGACAACTTCGCCGCGACCTTGGCCGAAGTACTGCACGATACGCCATGCAAGCATGTGATCACCACCGGCCTCGGCGACATGCTCGGCGGTGCCAAGTCGATCCTGGTGAATTTTGTCGTGCGCAGAATCAAAAAGCTGGTTCCGGATTATTCGATTCCCGGCGCGGTGCGTTTCAAAAGCGCCTTGGCCATCGGCGCAAGTACGCGGCTGGCGAAAGTGGAGGTCAATCAAGACGATCTCGCGTTTCTCCAATACACCGGCGGCACCACTGGTGTGGCAAAAGGCGCCATGTTGACCCATCGCAACATGGTCGCAAACATGCAGCAGGCCTCGGCCTGGCTGGGCGGGAATCTGAAAGATGGCGAAGAAATCATCATCACTGCAATTCCGCTGTATCACATCTTCGCCCTGACCGCGAACTGTCTGGTATTCATGCGATACGGCGGCCTCAATTATCTGATCACCAATCCGCGCGACATGCGCGGCTTCGTCAAGGATCTGGGCAAAATCCGATTCACTGCAATGACCGGCGTGAACACGCTTTTCAACGGCCTGCTCAACACTCCCGGTTTCGACAAGCTCGATTTTTCATCGTTTCATTTCACACTGGGGGGCGGTGCGGCGGTGCAGCGCATCGTCGCCGAGCGTTGGAAGACGGCAACTGGCGTGACCTTGCTTGAAGCGTATGGGCTTACCGAAACCTCACCCGCCGTATGCGTCAATCCTTTGGACCTGGCCGCTTACAATGGATCGATCGGGCTGCCAATTCCGTCCACCGATGTCTGCATCCAGGACGACGATGGCAAGCACCTTGGTATTGATGAAGTCGGTGAATTGTGCGTGCGCGGCCCGCAGGTGATGAAAGGCTATTGGCAGCGCCCGGAGGAAACAGCCAAGGTTCTGTGCAACGATGGCTGGTTGCACACCGGCGATATCGCGCGCATGGATGCGAAAGGCTTTTTCTATATTGTCGATCGCAAGAAAGACATGATTCTTGTTTCAGGCTTCAACGTTTATCCAAACGAAATCGAAGATGTCGTGGCCGAAATTCCCGGCGTGCTCGAAGTCGCCGCCGTCGGCGTTCCCGACGAGAAGTCCGGTGAATCCGTCAAGGTGGTGATCGTGCGAAAGGATCCAAATCTGACCGCCGAAATGATCAAGGCATATTGCCGAGAAAATCTGACCGGCTACAAGCAACCGCGTTATGTCGAGTTTCGCGACGAACTACCCAAGAGCAACGTCGGCAAGATTCTGCGGCGGGAATTGCGTTAGCCGTTACCGCGCCTGTTGCGCTCAATCTTCAAACGGCTCCAGGCGATCCGCGTAACCGCCGAGCAGGCTCCACAGCGGAATTTCCTTGTCCGGCGGAATTCGCGAGTACGCGAAGCCCAGATGCCGGCTGGTGATGCGTGCCACCGTGGCATCGACATGAATATTCAAATCATCGCCGATAATCATGTCCAGTGCGTATTCGTCGTTGAGTTTGCCGTTCCAATCAGCCGGCCGCACCACCATGACGCCGGTGGCGGAAATATCCCGGATCTCGCTGGACCACGATTGCCCGCCACGTATCATCAGCACGGCTGAGTCGATGCGTTTGCGTGCATGGCGCATGCCGCTTTGGTCGGTACCGGTAGTCATCGTTCAATCTTTTCCTTTACTGCCAAGGGCCTACGCCGGAAAGTGCATAAAGGGGCGTAACCAGGGAACGCTCACATGTTCCAGCAATTTACGGGCCAAGTTCACGCCTCCGGGCGCATGTAGGGGAACAAGAGTACATCGCGGATCGATGCGGCGTCCGCAAGCAACATCACCAGACGATCAATTCCGACCCCCAGACCACCCGTTGGCGGCAATCCGTATTCCAGTGCGCGGATGTAGTCCGCATCGAAATGCATGGCTTCGTCATCCCCCGAATCCTTGGCGGTGACCTGCGCATGGAAGCGCGCGGCCTGATCTTCCGGATCGTTCAACTCGGAGAAGCCGTTGGCCAGTTCCTTGCCGCCAACGAACAGCTCGAAGCGATCCGTCACCTGCGCATCATTGTCATTGGCACGCGCCAGCGGCGATACCTCGGTTGGGTATTGGGTGATGAACGTCGGCTGGATCAGCGTCGGCTCCACCGTTTTCTCGAAAATCTCCAGCAGCAGCTTGCCCCAGCCGTAATCGGGTTTGACCGCGACATGCAGGCGCGCGCAGTGGGCGCGCAGCGCGGCGACATCGCGCAATTCATGCGTGGCGATTTCCGCATTGTGATGCTGCACGGCCTCGGCCAATGCCCAGCGCCGGAACGGCGCGCCGACATCGATATCGCGGCCTTCCCAGGTCAGCGCCGTCTTGCCCAGCGTTGCGTTCGCCGTTTCGCGAATCATGGCCTCGGTCAAGTCCATGACTTCGCTGTAACTGGCATAAGCCTGATACAACTCGAGCATGGTGAATTCGGGATTATGCCGCGTAGATACGCCTTCATTGCGGAAATTCCGATTGATCTCGTAAACGCGCTCGAAGCCGCCGACAACGAGTCG
>DASSXQ010000154.1:0-5342 GCA_035703725.1 Rudaea sp. | reverse complement strand
TTCCGCTACTGTTGATTTCGCAAGGCGCACTGGATCATCTCAACGCCAAACTGCCCACAGCCATACCCATGCTGCGCTTCCGACCGAATCTGGTCGTTACCGGCACTCCGGCGCACGCGGAAGACGACTGGAAGCGCATTCGCATTGGCGACATCGACTTCGACATCGTCAAGCCGTGCATGCGCTGCACGATTCCGACGATCGATATCGAGAGCGGCGAATTTGATCCGGACGGCGTGCCCCTGCGCACGCTCAAAACCTATCGACGCACAGCCAAGGGGGTCGGTTTTGGCCAGAATCTGATCCCGCGAGGCGTGGGCACGTTGCGTGTTGGCGATGACGTGGAGGTGCTGGCCTAGAATTTTTGGCGACTGTGCGCCGCGATGGAGCAACTGCTCTAGCGAACCGCCGTAGCCTCCAACTTTCGCAACGTACGGTCTCGCGATGACTTACGACTACATCATTGTCGGAGCCGGCTCAGCCGGTTGCGTGCTGGCCAATCGGCTCAGCCAAAATCCTGGCACACGCGTGCTGTTGCTGGAAGCAGGTCCACGCGATTGGCATCCGCTGATCCACATGCCTGCCGGGCTGGCCAAACTGGTCAATCGCAAAGGCATCAATTGGGACTATTACACGCAACCCGAGGCGCATCTGGCCGGTCGCCGACTGTGGTGGCCACGCGGCAAGGTGCTGGGTGGGTCCAGTTCAATCAACGCGATGTGTTACATCCGTGGCGATGCACGCGACTACGACGAGTGGGCGCAGCTCGTCGGCGACGAACGCTGGAACTGGAACAACGTGCTCGACGACTTCAAGCGCGCCGAGAGCAATACCCGCCAGGCCAATGAATTTCACGGCAGTGACGGCCCCTTGGGTGTGCAGGATTTGCGCTTCCACAATCCGCTGTCGCAAATGTTTGTGGACGCGGCCGTGGCCAGCGGCCATGCGCACAATCCGGATTTCAACGGCATCGACCAAGCCGGTTTCGGCTTGTATCAGGTTACGCAAAAAAATGGCGCGCGCTGCTCTACCGCGGCCAGCTATCTGCGTGACGCCCGCAGCCGCTCCAATTTGCGTGTTCTCACCCATGCCGTCACGCAACACGTACTTTTCAACGGCAAACGCGCAATCGGCGTCGACTATCGCCACCATGGCCGACTCACCCGCGCAAGCGGCGGCGAAGTCATTCTGTGCGGCGGCACGATCAATTCGCCACAACTGCTGATGCTGTCCGGAATCGGCCCTGCCGATCACTTGCGCGAACATGGATTGCGTTGCATCGTCGATTCAGCAGCGGTGGGCGCAAACCTGCAAGACCACCTGGACATCAGCATCTTGCAGCGCTGCATCCAGCCAATCACTTACGACCAGATCAACGAGCTTGCTGCCGGTTTGCGTTTTCTGTTCAAGCGAGACGGACCGGCCACATCCAATATCGCCGAAGCTGGCGGCTTCGTGCGCACGCGCCACGCGCTCGATGCGCGTTGCGACGTGCAGTTTCATTTCATCCCGGCCCTGCTCGACGATCACGGGCGCCAGCGTATTCCCGGCTACGGCTACACCCTGCATGCCTGCGGATTGCACCCGCTCAGTCGCGGCAGCATTCGCCTGGGCAGCGCCGACCCGAATGCGAAAGCGTTGATTCACGCCAACTACCTGAGCGATGGCGACGGGCATGATCAACGCACGCTCGTCGAAGCGATGAAGTTGTCGCGTGACATCTTTGCCGCCGCGCCATTCAACGACGTGCGTGGCGACGAAATTTTTCCGGGGGCGGCCTGCGTCAGTGACGACGACATTGCCGCCTACATTCGACGCAAAGCCGAAACGGTTTACCACCCGGTCGGCACTTGCCGCATGGGCAACGACGACGCGGCGGTGGTTGATTCGCAACTGCGCGTGCGCGGCATTGACGGCCTGCGCGTGGTGGATGCCTCGGTCATGCCGCGCCTGCCAAGCGGCAATACCAACGCACCAACCATCATGATTGCCGAGAAAGCTGCGCAATTTCTGCTTCAGGTCGCCTGACGGTATCATCGCGCTTTGCGCCTGGCTGCGCGCACAGGGGAAGTCCGATGTGGCTGTTTCTGGTACTGCTGATCGTTGCCGTCGGTATCGGCTGGATATTCAATCGTCTGGTGCGCGATCGCAATCAGGTGCATGCGGCATGGAGCGACGTGGATGTGCAACTGCAGCGGCGTCACGATCTGGTGCCGGCGCTGGTCGAAAGCGTGCGCGCTTACGCGCGTCACGAAACCGAGCTGTTTGCGCGCGTCGCCACCGAACGCAGTCGCGCGCGCGCGACACCCGGCATTGCCGCACGCGGCACGGCGGAAAAGTCGCTGGGTCTTGATCTGTCGCGATTGATTGCATTGGGTGAGGCCTATCCCGAGCTCAAGGCAAGCAGCAGTTTTTCGCAGTTGTCGACCCAGTTGGTGCAAGTCGAAGACGATCTTCAACACGCGCGGCGCTTCTACAACGGCTCCGTGCGCGACTACAACACGCACCTGCAACGTTTCCCGGATTTGTTGATTGCCGGCGCGTTCGGATTTCGCGCGGCGGAATTTTTTTCGGCTGGCGACGATGCCGCCGCCGCGCCCGGGGTCACACTCGCATGAGCACGCATCGTTTATCGTTGATCCACTGTTTCGCATGGTGCCTGCTCGCGTGGCTGGCATTTCCGGCGTTGGGTCACGCCGACGAGCGCATTCTCGATTACCACGCCGATATCGTCATCAATGGCGACGGCAGCATGACGGTAGCCGAGCACATCCGCGTGCATGCCGAGGGCTACCGGATACGCCACGGCATTTATCGCGACTTTCCCACCGATTATCGCGACCCCCATGGCAACCGCTACGTGGTCGGATTTGACGTGCTTGGCGCGCAACGCGACGGCGTGGACGAATCCTGGCGCACCGAATCCAGAAGCAACGGCGTGCGCGTGTATCTGGGTGACAAAAACACTACCTTGATGCCGAGTGACCACGACTACGTACTCACTTACAGCACCAATCGCCAGTTGGGTTTTTTTCCCGGACACGACGAACTGTATTGGAACGTTACCGGTACCGATTGGGATTACCCGATCGAAAAGGCCAGTGCCACCATCCACTTGGCGCAAGACGTGAATACCGGCGCACTGAAAGCCTACGGCTACATCGGCGTGAGTGGATCGCAAGATCAATCGGTTGAAACGTCCATCCAGTACGACGGTGCCAGCTACACGGCGGCGCGCCCACTGTTGGCGCACGAGAATCTCAGCGTGGTGCTCGAGTTTCCCAAAGGCATCATCGCGCCGCCCTCTGCCTGGCAGAATTTTCGTTGGCTGATGCATGACAACCGCAATCTGCTGGCTGGTTTGATTGGCCTGATTATTCTCTGGCTTTACTATGGTTTCGTCTGGAATGCATGGGGCCGTGATCCTGCGCCGGCACCGCGCATGCCGATTTACGAGCCGCCCGATGGCGATTCCGCCGCGTCGCTGCGCTACGTGCGCCGCATGAGCTACGACCGCACCTGTTTTACCGCCAGCGTGCTGGATCTTGCCGCCAAAGGTTGCCTGGACATCGTCGAAGTAGGCGGAAAATATCAGTTGAATGCCAAGGATGGGCCGACCGCCACGTTGACGATCGATCAAAAACTTCATCTGGCTGCGTTGTTTGCTGGTGGCAGCCCATTGTTGCTGGATCAAGTCAATCACACCCGCATCCATGCCGCCGATGTCGCCTTGCGCAAAGTATTGTCGAAACTCTATGAGCAGAAATATTTTCTGACTAATACGGGCATGCTGCTGATTGGTCTGGCGATCTCGTTGGTCACCGCATTCGCGGCATTACCGCGGGGCAGCCATGGTGCGATGATGCCCATGATCTACATCGCAATTTTTTCCGTGATTGCGGGGCAGTCCATCGCGACCAGCGTACGCAGCAAACCGGGTATCCGCGGCTGGTTGCCAGCGATTCCATGGGTGGTCATCGTGTTGGCTTGCTTCTTCGCCATGAGCAGTCATTCGGGTATCGCCGTACCAATCTTGTTTGCCTCACTGATCGGCACCAATCTGGCGTTCTACCAGTGGATGAAAGCGCCTACGCAGATCGGAGCGAAATTGCTCGATGGCGTCGAAGGGTTCCGTTGGTATCTGGGCGTGGCCGAGAAACAGGAACTGGATTCGCGCTACAAACCCGAGTCGCATCCGGAATTGTTCGCTGCCTATCTGCCCTATGCCGTGGCGCTGGATCTGGGCAATGCGTGGGCGCAACGCTTTGCCGAAGCACTCACCCCACTGCAGATGCAACAAGCGCAGCCCACCTGGTACGTCGGCGGCAATTTCAATGCGTTTACCTCCAGTTCCGGGATCAGCACCTTCTCCAGCGGGCTGTCCAGCGCAATTTCGTCGGCATCGGTCGCGCCCGGCTCGAGCAGCGGCGGCTTTGGCGGCTCCGGTGGCGGTGGCGGTGGCGGAGGGGGTGGCGGGTGGTGACCCTGACTTTGGTCACGGGTGCAAAGTTGTCCGGACGGCGATACTCTGGTACTCCGCTTTTGCATCGGACTGCCACATGTCAACGAAATTTCTCCTCTCACTCGCGCTGGTTTTCAGCGTCGCATTTTGCGTCATGACACCTGCTCGTGCTGCTGAAGCCAAAGGCGCCAGCGCTGCCAGCAATGACCCCTATCTGTGGCTGGAAGACATTCACGGTACCAAGCCGATGGAATGGGTCAAGGCGCACAATGCCATTACCGCCAAGCAGTTTGCGGACAATCCGCAATTCGACAAAACCCGTGAGCAGATCCTCGAAGTGCTCGATTCGGATGCGCGCATTCCTTTCGTAAGCCGCAAGGGCGAATACCTGTACAACTTCTGGCAAGACAAGGCGCATCCGCGCGGCATCTGGCGTCGCACCACGCTGGCCGAATATCGCAAAGCAGATCCGAAGTGGGATGTCCTGCTCGACATCGACGCACTCAACAAGACCGAAGGTGCGAAGTGGGTGTTCAAGGGCGCGGATTGCCTCAAGCCAAAGTTCGATCGGTGCCTGATTTCGCTTTCGCCGGGCGGCGGCGACGCGGCGCAGGTGCGTGAATTCGATATTCCGACAAAAGCATTCGTCAAGGACGGATTCAACTTGCCGGTCGCGAAAAGCAGCGTTGACTGGATTGACGAAAACAACATATATGTCGGTACCGACTTCGGCCCGGGCTCGATGACCGATTCGAGTTACCCGCGCATCGCCAAGCAATGGAAACGCGGCACGCCGCTGTCGGCAGCAACCTTGGTTCACGCCGGCAAGAAAACCGATCTGGCCGTCAGCGCCTATCACGATCGTACGCCGGGATTCGAG
>DASSXQ010000211.1:0-3849 GCA_035703725.1 Rudaea sp. | reverse complement strand
CAGTATGGTGTAGTACAGAACGTGCCAACGCGTGTATTGCACGCCATGCGTCACTGGCAGCATCGGAACTTGCGCCCGCGAATAGTCGTCGCGACGAAAAATCGCCAATGCCCAGAAATGCGGTGGCGTCCACACGAAAATGATGAGGACCAGCAGCAAGGCATAAGGATGTACCGTATCGCTGACCGCTGCCCAACCCAGCAAGGGCGGTGCCGCGCCGGCAATGCCGCCAATGACGATGTTCTGTGGCGTCGCGCGCTTGAGCCATGCGGTGTAGACAATGGCATAGCCGATCAACGACGCGAATGTCAGCACGGCGGTCAATGCATTGACCCAAACGACAAGAATCGTCATTGACGCTGCGCCAAGCAGCAGGGCAAACACAAGCACCTGATTCGACGTCAACGCTCCCGTCGGCAAGGGTCGATGTGCCGTCCGCGCCATGACTTTGTCGATGCGGCGATCAATCAGATGGTTGATTGCCGCCGCCGATGCTGCAGCCAGCCATATTCCCAGAGTGCCCGCAATCAACGGTTGCAGCGGCACCATGCCTGGTACCGCGAGAAACATGCCGATGACCGCAGTGAAAACAATCAGCGAGACGACGCGGGGTTTGGTCAGTTCAAAAAATTGGCTGGCGAGTGCGCGCATGGCGATAGCTTAGGCGATTGCCTTGTCGCGTGCCGGGATTCGTGCCAACAACGTCACCAGAGCGAACAGCAGCAACGCTGCGCCGGCGTTGTGCGCAACGGCCACCTGCAGTGGCAAACCGAGCTTGACGTTACCAATGCCAAGCAGGACCTGGACAAGCAACAACGCGCCCAGAGCAATGGCATATTTGCGCAGCCCGGCGCGCGAAATCTTGTGCGCAAGCCACGCCAGATAACAAAATACCAGCACAGCGCCAATGCGATGCGCAATCTGGATGGCAGTGCGCGCAGGACCGTCCAGGATACCGCCTTCGTAATCCACCCCAATACCGCGCCACAACACGAATCCCTGGTGAAAATCGACCGCGGGCCACCAATGCCCCAAACAGGTGGGAAAATCGAGGCCGCAAGCCAGGGCAGCGTAGTTTGATGAGGTCCAACCGCCCAGTGCAATCTGACACGCCAGCAAGACAACGCCAAACCGTACAATGACGCGCAGGTGCGCCGAATTCGCCTTGAATCGGTCCGTACTGATGCGGCTGGCAATCCAGGCCAACAATGCAAACGTTGCCATGCCGCCGAGCAGATGCGCCGACACCACGATGGGTTTCAACAACCAGGTTACGGTCCACATGCCAAGCAACGCCTGAAAGCACACCACCGCCAGCGTGAGCACGGCCACGCGCCGCCAACTTTCACCTTGCCAAGCCAATGCGGTAACCAGCAGAAGCAGTTCACCCAACATGGCAAAAACACTGGAGAGCACATAGTGCGCCGAAATGTACAGCGGAATTCCCACGCCGATGAACACGACCGCAGCAAAGACCGCCGCCATGCAGTGGCGCGATTTCCATGTCGCGCAAAGCGCCAGTGCCAGCACCAGCAAACCCAGCGTACCGGCGAGGAATCGATGGGTTTGTTCGCGCCACGCCTTGTGCGTTTCCACAGGACGATTGGGAAATGCCGCGTCGGCTTGCGCAATTGCGCTGCTCTGCTGCGGCCAGGCGACATGGCCGTAACACGTCGGCCAATCCGGGCATGACAGTCCAGCATTTGACAGGCGCACGAACGCGCCGAACACGATCACCAGCAAGGCGAATGCCGTGGCCAACCATGCCAGTCGACGAACAGCTTTGGATGCTTGCGCGGTGCTGACCATCAGTAGATCACCTTCTTGATGTCGCTGCGCACACCACGTGCCGAGTAACCGTCCGGATAGCGCATCACCAACCAACCTCGTGGATCGACCAGGGCAAGGGCGAGTGAATCGTCGGATTGCGCGCGCTCGTTCGCAAATGCGTTGGTCACGTCGCTTCCAACCAGCAACTGCTTGTGCTGACCGATGAAGTCGGATGATAGCGTCGGCCCCAGATACACAACGCGCAGGCGATCCGTATCGTGGCCCAGGGTCAGGCGCATGCGCAGGATTTCTTCGAGCCGATTCCTGCATTGCAGCGAACATTGCGGGCCCGGCAAGGCGAGCAGCGTCCAGTGCAACTGTGCATCCTGCCATGGCAAGGATTTGCCGTCGTTCAACGTCACTACTGCCTTGGCCACGTTGCGTGCAGGATCAACCAGGGTTCCGCTGCTACGCGTATGCTGCGGATGCCAGCCACTGTTGCTGAGTAGCCAGGCAATGGTGAGCGGTGTTGCAAACAGCAACATCAAGGCGGCAAGTTGCAGGCGGTGCTTGTTTCTCTCATTCATGGTCGTAGTGTTCCACTTTACGCCAATGTTTGCCGATGAAAATGATCAGTGCGACCAATGCAAAAGCAAACCATTGAACGGCGTAGGCGAGATGGCGCGACGGCGGCAAGGTATTCGGCAGGACCACCAGATCGCGGCTGAACCCGATCGGCAAGGCGGGATCCAGCCGCAGGACCCGTGGCGCCAGTTTGGGTTTCCATGCGGGAACCCAATTCAGTACTTTCGGCGCCAGCGCATCAAGATCAATGCGTGTCGCCAACCAGGCATGCTGATGCATGGTCACGGCTGGACCCAACGAAAATCCGGCTGCAGGCGGTGGCGACAATAGTCCGCTGATCGTGATGCGATTGGAAACGGGAAAGTGCAGTTCGGGCAATTTGCGGTTTTCCGGCAATGGTAGCCAACCAACGTCGACCAATATCGTGCCAGCCATCGACCAGTCTGGCTTGTCCATGCCGAACGGACGGTAGACACGCACTCCAACTTGGCCGTTTCGAATTTGGTTGTCGAGCAAGATCGGATCGCGATCGAGAAAAGCGCCGATCCCGGCCACCCAATCGTAGGAATTTTTTCGTGATTCGTTCCATGCAGCCTGCTCCAGCGGCAATGGGTTGCGTCGTGCAAGGGTTGCTGCGACAGCATCGAGCTGTGCAGTTTTTTCCTGCATGCGGCGCAATTGCCAAATGCCCAGGGCGATGAACAGGGCCATGCCGAATACGGTCAACGCACACGCAAATGCACTCGGCCGATGCCAACGCCGCGTGATCATTTTGCGTCGGCGTTATACTTGGCGTTGCAGCAGCGCAAGGAATCCACGACCGTGGGAACAAAAATCATCATCATCGCGTTCATGATCGTGATCGTCTACAACCTCGGTGCCGGTCTGTATTACATGATGACCGACAAGGGTCAATCCAACCGCACCGTCAAAGCCCTTACATGGCGAATTGGTTTGTCGGTTGCATTGATTTTGCTGATCATCCTCGGTATCGCCACCGGGGTGATCAAGCCGCACGGAATTGGCAGGTAAGAGCTTTGGGGGTTTGGGTTTTCAGGGCTGCTGGCTGAAAATCAAAAGCCGACGAGCCCAGCGCGTTTCCAGCCCTGGGCCCTCAGCCCTGGCTCCTAGAGCACATAGACGAACAGGAACAATCCCAGCCAGACCACATCGACAAAGTGCCAATACCAGGCAACGGCTTCGAAACCGAAGTGATTGTCCTTGTCGAAATGTCCGCGCATGCAGCGCAACCAAATGACCGTGAGCATGATCGCGCCCAGGGTCACATGCAGGCCATGGAATCCAGTCAACATGAAAAACGTCGAACCGTAGATACCAGATCCCAGGGTCATATTCATGGTCGTATACGCTTCAATGTACTCGTGCGCCTGGAACGTCAGGAACAAAGCGCCCAGAATAACTGTCGCGGCAAGCCAGACCAGCAATTGCGTGCGTCGACCGGCACGTAGTGCATGATGGGCAATGGTGATGGTC
>DASSXQ010000182.1:0-17746 GCA_035703725.1 Rudaea sp. | reverse complement strand
CGGCGTTGCTGGGGGAAATTGTTGCGTGCGGATTCAGCCTGGAATGTGTGTCGTCTGGCGAACTGGAACATGCCGCAAGGCACACACGCGCCGACTTGCTGTTCACGCCGAATTTTGCCGCATGCAGCGAATACGAAGCGGCGTTCGCGCGCGGTGCCATTGTCACCTGTGACAATTTGCATCCGCTGCTGCAGTGGGGCGAGCGCTTGCGCGGACACGAGCTGATCCTGCGTCTGGACCTGGGTGTTGGCCGCGGTCATCACGACAAGGTCAAGACCGGTGGCGCGCAATCGAAATTCGGTTTGTCGCTGGACGAGCTTGATGAATTCCAGCGTCTGGCGGCGCTTCACGACATTCGAATCGTCGGCCTGCACGCGCACCTGGGTTCGGGCATCCTCGATGCAACGCACTGGAAGGATGTCTACGTGCATCTGGCCAGCATTGCCGAGCGCATCGGCAGCGTGCGCGTGCTCAATATCGGTGGTGGTCTTGGCGTGCCCGCGCGCGGCGATGACCAGCCGCTGGATCTGGACGCGCTTGGCGCAGCGCTGGCCGAAGTCAAAGCCGCCTATCCGCAATTCGAGCTTTGGGCCGAACCGGGCCGTTTCCTGGTCGCCGATGCCGGCGTGCTGCTGGCACACGTCACCCAGCTCAAACGCAAGGGCGACATTCGCTACATTGGCTGCGACGCGGGCATGAATTCGCTGATTCGCCCTGCCTTGTACGACGCGTATCACGAGATCGTCAATCTGACCCGACTGGATGAAGCCTCGACCGAACTGGTGCAAATCGTCGGCCCCATCTGCGAATCCGGCGACGTACTCGGGCACAACCGACGCCTGCCGCCAACGCGCGAAGGCGATGTTTTGCTGATTGCCCAAACGGGTGCCTACGGCGCGGCGATGGCATCGCGCTACAACCTGCGCGAGCCGGCCGACGAGGTGGTGTTGTGAGTACGCTCCCAGACCCGCGCCAGGCCAAGGCATTCCGCTTCGTGCGCTGCAGCTACGCCGATGGTGAGGCGCAACTGGTTTATGCGTTCGATGACGGTCCGGAATTGATCGAGCGTATCGGGTTTCCGGATGCACCGGCGCTGGTGCCGGAGCGCGAGCGGGCATTCGACGCGGCATTGCGCTTGCTGCATTTGGTTGCCGGCGTGAGCTATTACAAGGCGGGCGCGCCACCGGAGATTCGTGTGGAGGGTGAACCGCTGGATGCACCGACGGCGGATTTCATGGATGCGGTTTATGTTCACGGGCTTGCCGAGTTCGCGTATCAGAACAAGCTGGATTTGCGCGGGCGCATCCAATTCCTTCGCCCTCCGGGAGACGGTTCCCGGAGGCCGGATGAGGATCAGGTGTTGCATCAACGTCGCCGCAATTACCCGCCATCATCGAGCGCTGCGCGCGACGTTCTCCCGGCGGGAGAAGGTCGTCTGCCGCGCCGCACCCTGGTTCCCGTCGGCGGCGGCAAGGATTCGCTGGTCAGTGTGGAAATGTTGAAGCGTGTTGATGAACCAATGACGGCGGCGTGGGTCGGTGATTCCGCGCTGATTGCAACGTGCGCGCGGCGCACGGGGTTGTCGATGCTCAACCTCAAGCGAACCTTGGCGCCGCAATTGTTCGAGTACAACCGCAACGGTGCGTTGAACGGGCATATTCCGGTTACGGCGATCAATTCGGCGATCCTGATTTGTGCGGCGATTCTCTATGGTTACGACGCCATTGCGTTCTCCAACGAGCGTTCCGCATCCGAAGCCACGCTCGAATACGACGGCCAGCCGGTGAATCACCAGTGGAGCAAGAGTCTGGAATTCGAGCGCCGGCTGCATGCGTACACAAAGTCGCATATTGCTGCGGATTTGGATTACTTCTCGCTGTTGCGGCCATGGTCGGAGTTGGCGGTGACGCGTGCGTTTGCCGCATCCACGCACTACGACGACGTGTTTTCCAGTTGCAATCGCAACTTCCGCATCCGCGGCGAACGTCCGGCCGATCGCTGGTGCGGGCAATGTCCAAAATGTCATTTCGTGTTTCTTGCGCTGGCGCCGTTCGTGGCCAAGCCGCGCTTGCTGAAGATTTTCGGACGCAATTTGCTTGACGATATTTCGCTCGCCGCAGGGTTCGATGCGTTGCTGGAATACCGCAACCACAAGCCGTTCGAATGCGTTGGCGAAGGCAGCGAATCGCGCGCGGCAATGCATGCCTTGGCGCAACGTGCGGACTGGCGCGAGGATGCGCTGGTTGCACGCTTCGCCGAAGAAATTGCGCCGCAACTCGACAAAGCCGGACTGTCGCTGGAATCCGTACTGGAACCATCCACCGAACATTTGTTGCCGCCGCGCCTGCAAGGCATTCTCGATGCGTCTGAGTGAACTTGCCGGCAAGCGTGTCGCAATTTGGGGCTTCGGTCGCGAGGGACGCGCGACCTTGCGCGTATTGCGTGAGCGGTTTGCGCAGCAGCACTTCACTTTGTTCTGCAGTCAAGCAGAAGCCGCGACCCTTGATGCGTGCGACCCTGAAACTGCCTCGCCCCAGACGCAGTCGGGGGAGGTGGCTGGGGTGAGCGGGAGAACTCCGACGCTGCCAAGGCAATCGGAATTTGAAGCGGTCCGCCCTCACCCAACCCTCTCCGCCATTGCGGGCAACAGGGGCGAGGGCTGTGGCACATTGCGGACGGTTGTTACTTCGCCGCCGGATCTGGCGGTGCTCACGCAATTCGACGTTGTCGTCAAATCGCCCGGCATCAGCGCCTACAAATCGCCCGTGCCGCAAGCGCTGGAAGCCGGCGTGAAATTCACTTCTGCCAGTGCCTTGTGGTTTGCCGAGAATCCGCACGCGCGCACGATCTGCGTGACCGGAACCAAGGGCAAAAGCACAGTCACCGCGCTGATTGCGCACATTTTGCGCAAAAGCGGAAAGTGCGTTGCGTTGGCAGGGAATATCGGTTTGCCGCTGTTGGAGCTTGACCATGCGCCGCGCACGGTCGACTGGTGGGTGATCGAGCTGTCGAGCTTCCAGACGCGCGATTTCGACGGCGCGCCAACGATTGCGCTGATCACGAACCTGTATGAAGAACATCTGGACTGGCACTCGACACGCGAGAATTACATGGCCGACAAACTGGCCATCGGGAAAAACGCTGCATGCCTGGTGGTGGCCGATCAGCCTGAATTGATGGCGCAAACCGGCGCACATCCGAATCGGTACGCGTTCGGTACGGCGCAGGGTTGGCATGTTGCGGGCGACTGGATCTGGCGTGGAGATGACCGCGTGTTGGCTTTGTCCGATGTACCGCTGCCGGGGATGCACAATGCGCGCAACGTGTGCGCGTGCCTTGCCGCCATCGAATGCGCCGGACTGGATTCACGTTTGCTGGCGAAGCACGTTTCGAGTTTTCGCGCGTTGCCGCATCGGCTGCAATCGCTCGGGCGACGCGACGATTGCGAATACGTCAACGACAGCATCGCCACGACGCCGTATGCAACCGTCGAGGCCTTGCGCGCGTTTTCGGGTCGTGACGTCGTCGTTCTGGTCGGCGGTTTTGATCGCGGCGTGGACTGGGACGTGTTTGTCGAACACGTGCGTCTGCAACCGCCGCGCGCAATCGTTACCATGGGCGCCAACGGTGCGCGAATTGCGGCCCAGCTTGCGGGTATCCAGACGCCGGGTTTTGCCTTGCGTTCGGTCGGTTCCCTGGCGCAAGCGCTCAAGCAAGCCCACGCACTTGCCGCACCCGGCAGCATCGTGCTGATGTCACCTGGCGCACCGAGTTTTGACGCATTCAGCGATTACGCACAGCGCGGTCGCGAATTTGCACGTCTGGCCGGACTTGAAGTCGAATCCGCACAGATTGAAGGATTGGGAATTGCATGAACGCAAACGGTGAAGACACCTCGCAGCGTGTATGGGACTTGCCGACACGGCTTTTCCACTGGACCTTGGTGGTATTGATTGCGGCGCAGTATGCAACCGCAAAATTCCACTGGCTCGACATGGATTGGCATATGCGATTCGGTTTGGCGACGCTGGCGCTGTTGCTGTTTCGCCTGCTGTGGGGATTTGTCGGATCGCAGTCCAGTCGCTTTCGTGATTTCGTGCGCGGGCCGCGCAGCGCGTGGCTTTACATGCGATCGTTATTTTCCACAAATCCACAAAACAGCATCGGGCACAATCCGCTGGGCGGCTGGTCGGTGGTGACGATGCTGGCTTGCATTGCGGTTCAGGCCATCAGCGGTTTGTTCAGCAGCGACGACATCATTACCGATGGTCCGCTGACCGCGCACGTGTCCAGCGCGACGGTCAAGCTGATGACGCGCGTGCACGTGTGGAACCAGAGCATTCTGCTCATCCTGATCGTATTGCACATTGCTGCCGTGCTTGCGTATCTGCTGATGGCGCGCGTCAATCTGATCCGGCCGATGATTACCGGTCGCAAGATGACGGCACAGACCGAGCCGCTGCGATTTGCGCCAACATGGCGCGCCGTGCTGTTGCTTGCCTTGTCGATCGGCGCGGTCGCCACGCTGATGTGGTTTGCGGCATAACCGCGTGTCTCGAACCCCGGATTGCGCTGCGCTGCATCCGGGCTACATGACTGCGTGGTTCGGTAGCCCGGATGCAGCGCAGCGGAATCCGGGGCCTATCCCGATACGCTGAACTCAATCGGTTGCAATTGTTCGGGCACATGCTCGGCGTCGAGCCATATGCGTGCGCTGACGTGATGCGTGCCGGGTACCAGCACCCAGCTTTGCACCACATCGTTGCTTTGCGGGAGCGGTTTGCCGTCGACTTGCCAGACGATGCGTCGCAGCTTGCGTCCGCGACTGTCGAGGGTGAAGCGGAATCGTTGTGCGGCGCGCGGCAGGCGTGGATCGATGGCCAGTGTCTCGCCCGGCAATGGCCGCACGATTGCCGGCGCGCGCAATGTTGCGGCAATCGCGGTGCCGTCGACATCGCCTGACGGCAGGTACCATTCGCGGCGTCGCACACAGGGCGGCGGGCCGATCCATTCGCAGGTATCAACGCCACGCAAATGCGGGCTGTGCCACAAACCGGCATACGGGGCGGCGTGCCGCAACTGCGCAAATATTTGTCGCAGCACGGGTGCGGGACCCATCGAACCGGTCAACCCGTCAGTCGCTGCGCCATCCAGATTGCCCATCCAGATACCCACCGTGTAGCGATCGTCGAAACCCAGGGTCCAGATATCGTGATAGTCGCTGGAGGTGCCGGTTTTCACCGCCGTGGGCAACGGCAGATCGAGGACGCTGTTGACACCGAATTCGGCGCTGCGTGCATCCGGATCGGAAAGAATGTTGGCCAGCAGCGAGGTGGCATCGGCCGGCAACACCGATACCGGATCCGGTTGCGGCATATCTTGCAGCACGTGCAGCGGTAGAAATTGTCCATGCCGCGCAAGACTCGAATAACCTTGGACCAGATCGAACAAGCTCACCGCGCCGTCGCCGAGCACGATGGCTGGCCCATAAAAATCGGCACTCTTGCGCAAGCTGGTAAAACCCAGTCGCTGCATCAGGTCGATGATTGCCGCAACGCCGACTGCCTGTGCCGTGCGCACGGCGGGAATGTTGAGCGAGTTCGCCAGCGCGTAGCGCAGGCTGACCCGACCGTAATGGCGGCCGCTGTAATTGCGGTAGCGATGCACGCCCGCATCGATGCGTTCGATCAGTGGCGTGTCGGCGAGCAGGTGATCGGCCTGCCAACCCAATTGCGCCATCGCCAATCCGTACACAAACGGCTTCAACGTGGAACCGGGTTGGCGCGGCGTCAGCACCGGATCGATTGCGTACGCATTGCCTTCAGGCGCGACCGCCCATGCCAATACCGCACCGCTGCGGTTGTCCACCACCAGCGCCGCTGCATTGTGGACGTTGCGATCCGCCAACTGTTGCACGCGTTTGCGCAAGACCCGTTGCACAAACGCTTGCAGCGGCGCATCGAGCGTGGTGCGTATCACCGGTGTGGTGAGTCCGCGCGCAAGCGCTTGTTTGGCGGCGAAAACGACAAATTGTCCCGCATCGACTTGCAATGGCATTTGCCCCGGCGTGATCGGGGCGCGTCGAACTGCATTGGCCTGGGTGATGTCGATGACTTGTGCCGCTTGCATGCGCGCGGCCAATTGATCAACCGCGCGGCGCAGGGCGCGCGGATGCCGAACGGGATCGTAAGCCTGTGGCGAACGCACCAGCACGGCCAACGCCAATTGCTCGGCGGGACCGAGCGCACCGGGTTCGCGCCCAAAATAAAAACGCGCAGCTTGCGCCACGCCACGCCGTTGCGCACCGTACGGCACTTGATTGAGGTAAAACGCCAGAACCTTGGCATGACCAAAGCGGTGCAGCAGTCGGCGGGCGTCGAAGCCCGCGACCCAATGACTCCAGTACGTGCGCGGACGCGGCTGCAGGATTCGCGCAACTTGTTCGCCGATGGTGCTGGCACCGCGCTCGACCTGACCCGCACGCAGATTTTGCCAAATCGCGGCGAAGCGCGCCGACCAATCCACGCCGCCATGCTGCCAGAAGCGCTGGTCTTCGGAGGCAATGAACGCCGTGCGCACAAGCGGCGGAATGCGCGACAACGTCAACACATTGGCGCGGTTGAAGCGACCACTGAAGCTCAGGTTGAGCGGTGTCGCGTCGGCAGCAACGAAATGCGTATTGCCGACCGGATCGATTTGAACATCGGTTCCGAGCGTTGCCGGCAACGGCATCAACGCGTACCGGGTGGCGATGGTCAAGGCAGCCGCCGCCAGGACCATCGCGCCAATGGCGAATGTCAGCCGACGGCGCCAGCGCATTTCATTTCTCCGGCATCGCCACGTCGAGGTGCTGCGGAACGCCGCGACCGAATACGTCGGGCTGATAGATTTCCTTGATCTGGGGTGCCGGCGCGATGAATTTGCCCGGTGCGATGACCTGTGCGGTGTACACCACCTGATAGTGTCCGGCAGGCAAATCGTCGGCGAAAAAGCGCACGGCATCAAACGCTGTTTCGCGATGATAGAAACCGCCGGCGACAATCGACATGTTCGGCCACGCACCACCATCGAACATGAGCAGCGATATGCCGGGTTGTTCGGCCGGCAGCGTTTGCGCCGACGTTGCCAGCAGGCGATTGACTGCTTCAAACGCGCCGGGCAGGGGGTCGGTCAGGACCACGTGATGGCGCCCGGTCGGAGCGTCCACGATCAAGTCCACGCGCACGATTTCGCCGCGTTGCAATACGACGCCGGGCTTCACCGGTACCCACTGATTGCCACGTTGCACGGAATAAAAACGCGCCAGCGTCATGCCCGCATCGGCGGCGGGCAACAAGTCCGGCGGCATCGCGTATTGCACCTGCACGCCGTAATACAGCCGTCCTTCGCCGCCATGTGCCAGCTTCACCGCGAACTGCTCGCCGGGTTTCGTCACCGGCCCGGCCAGCTTGACCGCCGGTGTGGCGCGCGAGGCGAATGTGGCGGTTTGCTCGGCCTGGCCTGGCAGATCCAGGCGCCCGCTCAACGCCTTGACCGGCGTTTCATAGGCATCGGCATAGTGCGTGATTGCGGTGGTGCAAAACACGTTTTCCTGACTGTTCGGCCAGCCGCCGGCATTGCGTCGTTGTCCGGCGACCCAGCGCATCAGCTTTTGCGGCGTGGTCCCGACAAGGTCCGGATTGTCTTTCCCGGACTTGTCGCGCGACAATGCGCTGAACCATTGCAACAGTTGCTGTGCCGGACTTTTGGCGGCATGCGCCTCGCCAAACACGAGTGCATAGCGCGACAGTGAATCGAGAATCGCGCAGTTTGATCGCAACGGCGTTGCCAGAATATCCAGATAGCCATCCTGATTGCGCTCATTGAAGGAAATCTCGCCCGCGGATTCCTCCGCGTACGACAGGATCGACTTGGCGATCACGTCCGCACTGGCACGGTCATGGCTGGCGATGGCCGCTTGCAGCAGCAAGGCCTGTCCGAACAGGCGCAACTTGTGCAATTCCGGCAGCATGCCGGCGACGGCGCCGTCGGGGAGCTTGCCGTGCGGCGCCAGCGCCAACGCTGCCAGTGCGCCTGCGCGCAGCACCGGGGCGGGGGCGTCGGCGCCTTGCGTATCGCGGGCGAGAATCTCGCTGTGCAGATAGGCAAACAAGCGTTTGCGGACTGTCGCAGGCGTTGCGTGGCCGGCATCGTCGAGCCAGTCGAAAGCCAGCGCGGTGTACACGCTCAAGTATCGACTGACGAAATCGTTGCGCGCGACCCAGAACGCCATGCCGCCATTGGGCGCCTGAAAATTGGCCGCCGATTTCAGCATGTCATCGATGGTCTGGGTTGCGTCCGGCCATTCCACGGAATTGCCGAGCACGGGTTGCAACCGCAAATAATCCGACGCCAATACGCCGCGGCTCAAGCGCGTTTCCCAAGTACGCAAGGGATCGTCGCGCATGACCGCAAACGCGCCATTCAGACCACCAACCAGCGTCGGCGCAAAGCGCACGGTGACTTTTGCGCTGCCCGCAATGGCCTGCGCCGGCACCTTCACCGGCACGTGCGCATCGTCGCCGGTGGTACTGCCGTATTCGGCAGCAACGACTTGCGTCCCGGCAGGCTTGACCGGAATGTGTGCGCGCACCGCATCGCCCAACTTGCCGGACTGCGCCGTGGCGGTGAGGGTAATGTCACCGGGTTTGGTCGCTTCCAGTTGCAGCCAGGTGAGATTGTGCGCGAATGCGTCGAGATTGAACTGGTCGCTGGATTGGGCAACGCCGCCAACGATCACACCCTTCGCATCGATTTGGGTGGCGATATCCAGACGTTGTTGCGTGCGATTGGTGACATTGAATGCGGCACCGAAGCGATCGCCGACGCGCATCTGGTTCGGCAGCGCCGGCTCGATCTGCAGCGGCAGATTCACGCGCACCGACCCATCGCCCAAGCCCATCGCGGCGCCGGGCGTGAGGGCAACGACCAGAATGCGCCAGCGGGTGAGATTGTCGGGCAGCTTGAAACTGAAATGTGCGTGTCCGTCCGCATCCGATTCCAGTTCGGGATTCCAGTACGCGGCATAACTGAAATTGCTGCGCACGTTCGGCCCAGTGCTGTCGCCGCCGCCGCCACCGGGACTCTCGCCCTTGCCAGCCTTGGGTTGCAGGCGCGTGAGCAGTTGATTGACCAGACTGTAGTTGACCACGTCCGGACCATCGGGCGGGGCGTAAAACGTGTCGCGCGGGTCGTAATACTTGTCGCCTTTTTGCAATAGATCGATCACGCCCTGATCCACTACCGCAACCACCAGACGCGTCTTGCCCGGCGCTTTGCCGTCATGTGTTTTTATCGCGACATCGACATCCACATTTTGACGCGGTTTGTATTCCGATTGGGCCGGCGTGACCGCGATGTCCAGCGAGCTGCCCTTGCCGGATACTTTCAACGCCAGATAACCCAGCGCCACTTCGGGCTTGCCCAGATCCGGATCGGCAGGTGCGCTCGCACGCGGTGAAAAAATCGCTACCGACAAGTACGCACCGGGAAAACACTGCGCATCGATCGGCACATCGATGACCGGCGCCGAACCGGTGAGGGTCATTTCCTTTTTCCACAACACGCCAAAGCGTTCGACCGTGATCAGCGCATGCGCACCCGGATACGGGTTTTGCACCAGCACGTGCGCCACATCGCCAACGTGATAATCGTTCTTGTCGGGTACGAGAGTCACGCCCTTGCCGGTCGTGGACCAGACCACGCGACCCGCGCCGGTCACCCATACCGACAACATGCTTTGCTGGTTGCGACCGTGCGTGTCCACGACGGTGGCGACGATGCGATAGCTGCCGGCTTGAGGCGGTGTCAGATCGCAGCTTGCAGGTGCCGCCTTGGATACCGCGTTGCACTGGTCTGCCGCGACCCAGTCGACGTGCTCTTCATCGTTGAACTCGCCGGCGCCATCCTTCACCCGCACGCGACTGATGGATTCGCGCTGCAACGCCAGTTCGAGTTTGCTGCCAGCCGCGGGTTTGCCGGATGGATCGACCACCAGGTATTCGACCTTGATCGGTTTGGTTGCGGTTTGCATCCAGTCGTGGGTGCGCAATCCGACAAAGCGATCGCGCGCGACGTATGGCACGCTCGCGGAATTGGCAACCCAGGTCGAGCGCGTGGATTCAACCGCGGCTTCGACGCTTATTTCTCCATAGATCACGTCGCTCTTGGCCGGCAGGGCGACCTCGGAATTTGCGTAACCGGCATGATCGAGTTGGCCCGTGGTGACGGCGAGCGTGGAGGGTTGTGGCATCGTCGTATCGAAGCGACCAAACGAGAAGCCGCTGGTGACGGGTGTATCCGGCGAGAATGCCTGCGGCACAAGTTGCGTGGTGAATCTCACCTTGGCATCGGTAAACGGTCCGCCTGCGTGCAGGGTTGCCGCAACCCGGGTCTTGATTTTGTCGCCCGGGCCCAGCCGCGTGCCCAAAATCTGGGTACCGACCTTGAAGGTTGCCGGAACGAAGTCCGTCACGATGAAGCTGCCTGCCAGCCGACTCGCACCGCCCGGGTCGGATTTCCAGCTCACAGTGATGTCGTAGGTTCCCATTGGCGCGGTGGCCGGGATGTGCAATTGGCCTTGCAATCCACCGTACGTCGACAACTTCGCGTGTTCGCGTTTGCTAACCTCGTTGCCTTCCGGATCGGTGATTGTCAGTGTGTAATCCAGCGCGGGCGGCGCCAGCAATGTCGTTGCGCCCTGCGCACGCACAAATGCAGCATATTTCACGTCGCTGCCAGGTTTGTAGATACCTTGTTCGGTCACCGCCCACGCGCGCATGTGTCCGTTGGGCGGTGCGTTGTTGCTCCAGAACGCGTAGTGGCTGGCATCGGAGACCGAACGCGTAAATTCGTTGTCCAGCGGCAACAACGCCATGTCGCCGTCACGGGTTACGCCGACGTAAAAGTTCGCAGGATTCTTCCACGGGTTGTCGAACCACGTTTTCGGCAGCGTCACCGTGCCGGGCAATTGCGCCATTCCCGCCGCATCCGTTGTGGCCATCGTACCGAGCGATTTCAACGGATCGAGACTGCCTTTGTGGCCGAGCAGCAGCTTCACTTGAGCACCTGCCACCGGGTTGCCGTTATCCAGACGATTGATCCAGACCTGGGTGTTGTAGTGCCCGACCTTGGCCAGCACTTGCCACGGTGTCACCTGACCCATGAACGGCTGCGAGGAAGGCGAACGGTATTTCCGCTGATAACGTCCCAGCCATGTCATGTCGCCCCACACCACGCCGGAGTGTCCGCCAAGCAAATGACGCACGCCGAGATTGCCGCGCACAATGCGATCTTCCGTTGCGTCGAGATCCGGTCGCAGCAGCAGGTTTTCCGTTTGGGTCGCGTCGATGGCCGAACCTGCTTCCAGTTGCGGCGCATGCATGATGCGGTAGCCGAATGAAAACTGCTCCAGATTGGTGAAACGCAGCGGCACGATCGTGGGTTGATTGGATTCCAGCACGGCCTGGACCGGTGGCGTATCGAGAAACGGTACGCGGTGCCAGCTCAGGATATTCACGCTCGCTGGTTTGGCCAGCGTGCGACCGAATATATCCTTGAGGCCGGCCGGCACGTTCAGCGTGAATGCCCGCATTGGATCGAGCACAAAGGTCAACGGGTAGCCGTCGGAACCGCGCGCGTCATTGGCATTATCGCGATCGCGCAGAAACCATTGCGGGTAATCGCGCCACAGCGCAGCCAGCTCGTCTTTTGGCTTGGGCAACGGATTCCATTGAATTGCAGCCAAGGTGGCACGCGGCACCGGTGCGCTGAACTGGAGGCTGTAGCTGTTGGGCCAGCAGCGCGGCGGATCCGCCTCGCCAGGCGTTACCGTCACCGCGTTCGAATCGGTGTCGATGCAACTCACACCACGAAAGACAAAATCGCCGTACGTCTGCATGGAGCCGACGACTTCGTCCTGGGTTCCGGCCAACGACCCGAGCACCGAGCGCAGCCCCGGCTTGACGCGCAATTGGTATGTGCGATCCGGCAGTAACGGCCCCACCGGCACCACTTGCCACACGCGCCGTCCTTCGGCGGCTTGTGCACGCGCGTCGAGCGGCGTGTTCGGTTGCGGGTCGTCCACTTCAATGGCGGCTCCGGGCAAGCCCGGCACCGGCAACCAGATGGGTCCTTCGCGCTTCTTCGTGAACGGTTCGATTTTGGCGGCGACCCAACCGCCCTTGCCATCGTCGAAACCGATATGGTCGGCCAATTGTTTTGCGCTCACCGCCAGATTCAGGCGCACCATGAACACCGGTGTGACCGGTGATCGCCACTGTTGGAAGTCGCTCCACTCAACTTTCGGCAACCATGTCGTGAATGTTTCCACTTGTGGCTGTTCGAGGTGGCTGCCGTCCAGGGCCTTGAGCGCCGGACCCACGCTGACGGTGTATTGCGTGGCCGGAACAAAGCGTCGTTGCCCGGACAATCGGCAGGCCAATTCACTGGTGTCGAGCCAGCGCCATTCGCAACCCGGATCGGGCTTGATGCTGACCGGCAATTCGGACGGTTTTCGACCCATGTGGCCCAGTGGCACCATGGCCCGGTCGAACTGGATGACCGCCTCTTGCCCGGGCTGCACGTCCTCGCCCGATGGCGAGATACGCCGTATCTGCAATGGATCGGCGCTTGCCCACAATGTGCCTGCCCACAGCAATGCGCCGAGCACAATCATGCTGCGGGTTAGCCGTTGCAGTCGCGCAGTTCGCGTCCGTCGCATGCTCAATGCTCCTGTTGGTTTGATGGGTTTGCCGATGCGCAATTGAAACACGCGTGCATGCGCAGATGCGGGCAAAACATGGCAAAGTCATGACCGGACGCAACGCCAGTGTCTGGCCCGCCGTAGCCCGAATGCGGCGCAGCGAAATTCCGGCGAAATCCGAACGAAATCCACGCCGGACGCAACGCAACCTCAATTGGCCCGCATTGCCTAGTCAGCCTTGAACTTCTCGTGGCAGGCCTTGCATGCGTGCGCGGTTTGCTTGAACTGCTGTTTCATCTTGTCCGCATCACCGCTTCGCGCCACCGCAGCCAGCGTTTTGGTTTCGGTGACGAGATCGTGATCCTTGGCGTGGAAGTCATCCGGATTGGCCCAGATATCGGCCTTTGCGTCGGTCTTGGCGCCCTTGTCCGAGCCTTTGGTGAAACCTTCGGCAATCTGCGGCGCGAGGGATTCCAGGTGTTCGGCACGTTCGGTGAATTGCTGCGTGTCCCAGGGTGTGTCGCCCTTGACCATTTGTGCCATGGCGCTGAGGTTCCAGCCCATCACCGTCATCACGCTTTGTCGATAATGAATCACGCTTTCGGGCTTGTGCTCGGCGATGGCGGCAGTGGCGACGCTGGCCGCAAGCACAGCAATGACGATGCGGACTGATTTCATGGCCGAACTCCTTGAAGTAGTGAGTAGTTGTCTGCGAATTGTAGCAGGCGCACTATGCTCCCCAATCCGATAACGTGGAGACAAACCATGAGGAATTGTATGTGCGTCATGTTGCTGGGACTGACCGCGATTTCCGCTCAGGCTGCAATGGTGACGAAAAATATCGACTACAGCGCCAATGGCACGACGATGCAAGGTGTGCTGGTTTACGACGATGCCATGCACACGCCGCGTCCCGGTTTGGTCATGGCGCCGGACTGGATGGGCATGAACGCGAATCAGGTTGCCTTGGCAAAAAAAATCGCCGGGCGCGATTACGTGATTCTGGTTGCCGATGTGTACGGTGTGGACGTGCGACCGGAAACGGCGAAACAGGCCGGTGCTGCGGCCGGCGACATGTACAAGCATCGCGACCAAATGCGCGCACGCATCGTGGCGGCGTTGGCAGCGTTGAAAAAACAGGTTGGCGTCGCGCCTTTGGATGGCACGCATTGGGGCGCAATCGGGTTTTGTTTTGGCGGCGCCGTCGCGCTGGATTTGGCGCGCACGGGTGCCGACATTGCCGGCGTGGCGACGTTCCACGGCAATCTTTCAAGCGACGATCCGGCGCTGGCAAAAAACATCAAGGCGATGGTGTTGGCGATGAACGGTGCCGACGACACATTCACGCCTGAATCGGAAATTCTCGGCTTCGAGAAAGAAATGCGCGATGCCGGCGTTGATTGGCAATTCGTCAATTATGGCGGTGCCGTGCATTGCTTCGCGATTCCGACTGCGGTCGGCGCGGGAAAAGGTTGCCAATACGATGCCAAAGTGGCACGGCGCGCGTACGCGTTGATGCGCAGTTTCTTTGCCGAGGCGTTCGCACGCAAGTAGGAATTGGGGCGGCGGTTTACATCAGCCGGTGCGCTGCGCCTCAGAAGGCGGCCGTATCATACGGATCATGCTCTGGCGCATCGGCACCTTCGCTCAAGCGGATTTTCAGGGCCAAGCCATCGCGTGAATCGGCTTTGTTCAACGCCTCTTCCAGTTCGATGGTGCCTTCCTTGTACAAGGTCATCAGGGCCTGATCGAAAGTCTGCATGCCTTCCTGCAGGCTGCGATCCATGGCTTCCTTGATTTCGTGAATCTGGCCGCGACGAATCATGTCGCGGATCAACGGGGTATTCAGCAGCACTTCCACCGCCGGCAAGCGACGGCCGTCCTTGCCAATTACCAATCGCTGCGAAATCACCGCGCGCAGGTTCAGCGCGAGATTCATCAGGATGTTTCGATGTGCGGATTCGTGGAAGAAATTGAGGATGCGTTCCAGCGTCTGGTCGGCATTGTTGGAGTGCAGCGTGGCCAGACACAAATGGCCGGTTTCGGAAAATGCGATTGCCGCTTCCATGGTTTCCTGATCGCGAATTTCGCCGATCATGATGACGTCGGGCGCCTCGCGCATCGCATTTTTCAGCGCCTCGTGATAGCTGTGCGTGTCCAGTCCGACTTCGCGCTGGTTGACTACCGATTTCTTGTGCCGATGCAGGTATTCAATCGGATCCTCAACGGTCAGGATATGACCGGAAACATTCGCATTGCGATAGTCGATCATCGATGCCAGCGTGGTGGATTTGCCCGATCCGGTCGCGCCGACCAACAAGATCAGACCGCGTGGATCCATGATCAAATCCTTGAACAGTATCGGCAATCGCAATTGTTCGATCGATGGTATTTCGCTCTTGATGGCGCGAATTACCATGCCGACTTCGCCACGCTGCTTGAACACGTTGATGCGGAAACGTCCGGCATCCTTGACCGCAATGGCCAGGTTCAGTTCCAGATCGCGCTCGAATTGCGGTACCTGGCCTTCGTCCATCAGCGAATACGCGATTTTCTTGACCATGCCCCCCGGCAAGCCGGTGTTGCCCAGCGGGTATAGTTTGCCTTCAACCTTGATGTTGACCGGGGCGCCGGTGGTCAGGAACATGTCCGACGCGCCTTTCTCGGTCATGAGTTTCAGGAAATAGCCGATATCCATTGGATGCCTCTACGCTTCATCTTGCGCCGCCGTTGCGGCGCGGCCATCGGGTTTCGCATGTTGCTGAAAGCGACAAGTCATTGCCTTGCGCCGCCGGGTTTCCCACAATAGCCAACTACACCATACCCAACCAAGTCCCGCCCCTACCGACGAAAGCTGTTATGACACCAAATCGACAAAAAATCCATCGGGCGTTCGTCATTTTGCTTGTCGCACTCGCCGGATGCAGTCCGACCAAGCCGCCAAACGCGGATTTGGCCGATGCCGCCAGCGCACTGGATGCCGCTCGAACAGCAGGCGCTGCAACTTACGCGCCACTCGAGTTGCGCAATGCCGCCGATCACCTGAGTCAGGCGCAAGCGAGTGTGGATACGCATGATTACGACGTTGCCATGCGCATGGCGCGTGAATCGCAAGTCGACAGCGAGTTGGCAAAGGTCAAGGCACGACTGGGCAAGGTGCGCGAACAAGTTCAGGCGCGCATTCGTGAAAATGCCCATTTGCGTCAGGAACTCAACCTGAGCGGCAAGTCGAGTCTGCCGGAGTCGCAGCCATGAACCGTTTGCTGCGCAGTCTCATTTGCATGCTGTTGGTCAGCATTGTCGGACTATCGTTTGCGGCGAAACGGGATCTGGATTTCGAGCGTCTGCAAGCCAGTCTGGATTCTCTGGCCGCCGACGCGAAGCTCGGAAACCTCGCGCCAGCCGAACGTGCGCTGGCCGAACAGTCCGTGCAGGCATTGACCACCGACAAGTCCGGCGGCAAACAGGGACGCGCATATCGCGTGTACATCGCCGAACGTCGCGTGGATATTGCCTACGCCGCGGCGCAAGCCGTTGCCCAGGAACGGCAATTGCAACAACTCGATGCCGAACACAGCCAGATTCTGCTTGAAGCCAGTCGGCGCGATGCCGAACAAGCGCGCGTCGAGGCGGAAAAGCAACGCCTGCAAAGCATGCTGCAAGCCGAAGAATCGGCTCGTTTGCGCGCTCAGGGCGAACAAAGCGCGCAAGAAGCCGAAGCCGCGCGCGCACAAGCCGAGCAATCGCAGAAAATTGCCGACGCCCAGGCGCAAGCGGCGGCGCTGGCGCGCAAAGAGGCAGAGCTGGCCGAAGCCGCTGCGAACGATTTGCGCAAGCGCTTGCAGAATTTGCACGCCACGCGCGGGGCAGAAGGCATGCAGATGACGCTCGACGACATCGCGTTTGCACCCGGCCAAGCCAGTCTGCGCCCCGAGGCCAAAGCCAGCCTCGGCAAGTTGATTGCGTTCGTCAACGAACACCCAGCCAAGCCAATTCGCATCGAAGGCCATACCGACAGCAGCGGCAACAGTTCGACCAATCAGACGTTGTCAAAACGCCGAGCCGACGCGGTGCGCGACGCACTGGTTGCAGCGGGTGTCAAAGCCAGTCGCATCACCGCCGTGGGCCTCGGGGAGAGTCATCCGGTGGCATCCAACGCAACGGCGGAAGGACGCGCGAAAAACCGCCGCGTCGATGTAATTCTGGAAGATCGACACTGAGCCAGGTTTCGGGCGCATGGGCAACAGGCACCTGCGGTGCCCACCCCTCTCCCGCCGCGCGGCGCGCGTCGACCTCTCCCACAAGGGGAGAGGTGCCCGGACCGGGGCCGGGAATCGGGAATCGGGAATCGGGAATCGGGAATCGGGAAAATCAAAAGCACGTCATTCCAGCGCAAGCTCGAATCCAGCTCTTTGACTTGATTGAACGGCACACAAGGAAAGGAAGGAGCATGCGGGCAAAGTGCCGCAGGCGGAAGGGGATAGCTCTTGATCTTGCTCCATAAATTTCCATTCACCCCGAGCCTTTCTACCGTGCCCACGACAGGCTTCGGCGCGTAGCGCGGGAGGCGAAGGATTGTGCGGCGTTTCGACTCCGCTCGCTGAGCGAGCTACGCTCAACGCGAACGGGTTTTTGGGGGGGAGCGGGGGTACGTTTTTTTGACCTGCCGGATCGTGGCTGTGGAAGGCGGCGGTTTGGAGCTTGCGCGGGATTCACTAGCGCGCAGCCGCAACCAAAGCGCAGTTCGCAGGCAAATTGTTCGTGTTTTCCGCTACTTCCAGCGGTGGAAAAAAGGCGGTTGCGCCGGTCGGATCAAAGGAGTAGGGTCGGGCTTGTCGCGGCATCCATTCCCGGACACCGGCCGCGACGCGAAGTCGAGCCCATGATTGAAGCCGCCGAGCAAGATTCAACGTCGTTTCACCTGCCAGGGTGGTCGGCGTTGAGGTGGTTGCCAACCCGGCTCTCGGTTTCTCCCTTTCCCACTCGGATTCATTCTTGCCAGCG